>JBDSML010000143.1:0-21115 GCA_039915865.1 Gemmatimonadaceae bacterium
GAACCGTATGCGGTATTACCCGGGCGTTAGCCCGGCTATCCCCCACACAAAGGCAGGTTGCTCACGTGTTACGCACCCGTTCGCCGGTTGCCCTTGCGGGCCCCCGTGACTTGCATGTGTTAAGCACGCCGCCAGCGTTCGTCCTGAGCCAGGATCAAACTCTCCAAGAGATTTTGATAGTAAGCTCGCCGAACGCGACCTTCAGACGGATCTAAAGATCGCGTCCGGAATCCAAATGTTCGTGAATTGATCTCTCGCCGCAGCACACGATCGCCGCAGCTCAAATGAGAGCCATCGCACAACATCACACACTCGATTGTCAATCAGCTTTTTGTCCTGCGCCCCAGTCGTCCGGGGAAGGGTGAATCTAGTCGGGCAGCGTCGAAGTTCAAGGGGGAAAACAGACAAAATCACAACCGAAATACCGCGTCCGTTTTCACCTCGAATCTCTCTTGGCCGCCCTCCCCGCCTTGCGCCAATGATTCATTCAAACAGGTTGGTATTTCACTGACACCACACCCTCCCGTGTCCACCGCTCGCGACCTCCTCCAATCCTCCATCGGCAACACGTACACCATCGAGCGCGAGCTCGCTGGCGGAGGCATGTCGCACGTCTTCGTCGCCCGCGAGATCGCCCTCGGACGCGACGTGGTCGTCAAGATCCTCCTCCCCGAATTGGCCGCCGGCGTCTCGCTGGAACGGTTCAAGCGCGAAATCACGCTCGCCGCTCGGCTCCAGCACCCCCACATCGTTCCCCTCCTCAACGCGGGCGACGCCGGGGGACTGCCCTGGTTCTCGATGCCCCTCGTCGAGGGTGAATCACTTCGCGCGCACCTCGCACACGCGTCGCCTTCGCTCCAGGAGACAATCCAGATCCTGCGCGACGTCGCGCTCGCACTGGAATACGCGCACGCGCGCGATGTCGTGCACCGCGACATCAAGCCCGAGAACATCCTCCTCACGGGACGCACTGCCGTCGTCATGGACTTCGGCATCGCCCGCGCCATCTCGGCGGCGTCCGACGTGCACGCAAGCGCTACCCTCACGGCGCTCGGCACCATCGTGGGGACGCCGGCCTACATGGCGCCGGAGCAGGCGGCAGGCGAGGCAGCCGGGCCCGCCGCCGACATCTACGCATGGGGCCTGGTTGCCTACGAGATGATCGCGGGCGCTCACCCGTTCGCCTCGCGCGCCACCGTGCAGGCCCTCCTCGCCGCACAGATCGCCCAGACGCCGACGCCACTGGGGACCCTGCGCAAAGACCTGCCCCGCGCCCTCACCGCACTGGTGGACCAGTGCTTGGCGAAGGATCCGGCTCAGCGCCCAGCCGGCGCCTCCGCCCTCCTCGCACAGCTGGGCACGTTCACGACCGAAACGCCAGCGAAGGGCATGCGCCGCGCGCCCGTGATTGGGTTCGCAGCGCTCTTCGTCGCCCTGTTCGCGGGCTCGCTCGCATGGGCGTGGCGCTCGGAGCAGCGCCGATGGGCGCGCGAGGACGCGCTGCCTGCGGCACAGAAGCTCGCGGCCGACGACCGCGCTCTCGCAGCTTTCCTCGTGCTCCAGCGCGCCGCCGCGGCGGTACCGACCGACACCACCGTGATGCGCGCACTCGAGGCGAGCGAGGACACCGTGTCGATCGCCTCCAGCCCGAGCGGGGCCACCGTCGCCATGCAAGACTACGTCACCCCTGACAGCGCGTGGCACGTCATAGGCGCGACGCCGGTCCGCAATGCGCTGATCCCGCGCGGATACTTCCGCTGGAAGGTCTCGACGGCCGGCGTCGGCGAATACGTAACCGCACCGATGACGAATCGCGAGATGCACTTCTCGCTGGATTCCGCGATGCGCGCGCCGCCAGGCATGGTATACGTGAGCGGCAACACGTGGGGAGACATGATCGCGTTCATGGGGTGGGTGGGTCCCTTCCGCGTGCCGTCGTTCCTCATGGATCGATACGAAGTAACCAACAGGGAATATCAGGCATTCGTGGACCAGGGCGGGTACGCACAGCCACGCTTCTGGGCCGACTCGTTCACGCTGCACGGGCACGCGCTGCCGCGCGACAGCGCGATGCGACTGTTCCGCGATCGCACGGGACGGCCGGGCCCGTCCCCCTGGGAAGGGGGCCGGTATCCCGCCGGCCGCGCCGACTATCCAGTGTCGGGGGTGAGTTGGTACGAGGCGTCGGCGTACGCCGCGTTCGCAGGCAAGAGCCTGCCGGCGTTCGCCCAGTGGTACCTCGCAGCACCGCCCGACGTGGCGCGGTTCACGGTGCGCGTGAGCAACATCTCGCGCACCGCAGTGGCTCCGGTGGGTGCCTTCAAGGGAGTGGGGCCCTTCGGCACTTTCGACATGGCGGGCAACGTGGCCGAGTGGACCGTGAACGCGCTCGATGCGGATCGCCGGTTCATCCTTGGCGGGGACTGGCGCGCACAATCGTACCTGTATGACGATCCCGACGCGCGCGCCGCGTTCGACCGCTCCCCCGAGAACGGCATCCGCTGCGTGCGCAACCTTGTGCCCTTGCCACCCGCCGTGTCCGCCCCAATCAAGGCGCTCGAACGGAACTTCGCGACTGTCACGCCCGCCTCGGATGCCGTGTTCGCCGCATACCGCCACATGTATGCGTACGGCCGCACGCCGCTCAACGCGAGGGTGGACAGCGCCGTGGAGAATGCGCGCGACTGGCGGAAGGAGCGCATCACCCTCGATGCGGCGTACGCCGGCGAGCGCCTCTCGCTGTACCTCTTCATTCCGAAGAACGTAAAGCCGCCGTACCAGACGGTCGTCTTCTTCCCCAGCGCACGCGTACTCCACCTCACCAACAGCAGGTCGCTCGGCGACACCGCGTACTTCGACTACGTCGTGCAGAGTGGACGCGCGGTGCTCTACCCGGTGTACCAGGACACCTACGAGCGGCGCTTCCGCCGCGGACTGCCGGGCGCGAACCAGGAGATCGACCTGAGCATCCAGAGATCGCGCGACCTGGGCCGCTCGCTCGACTACCTGGATACGCGCCCCGACATCGCGCACGACAAGATCGCGTATCTCGGCGTGAGCATGGGGTCCGCCGAGGGAGTGATCTATGCGACGCTGGCGCAGGACCGGCTGGCGACCGCGGTGCTCCTCGACGGTGGCTATTTCCTCGGGACGGCGCCGCCCGGTGGCGACCAAGCCGACTTCGCGCCACGCATGAAAAGGCCCGTGCTGATGGTGAACGGGCGATACGACTTCACCTTTCCTTACGAGAAGTCACAGCTCCCGCTGTTCCGCATGCTGGGCACACCCGATTCGAGCAAGCGGTACGTGGTGCTGGAGACGCCGCACGACGTGCTTGCGCTGCGGCCGGCAGTGGTCAGCGCGGTGCTGGGGTGGCTCGACCGGTATCTCGGGGCGATCCGGTAGCGCGGCACCCGGAAAGGGCGAGGGCCCGCATCAACAGTGATGCGGGCCCTCGGAAGCTACTGAACGGAGATAACGTTACTTCTCGTCGAACGGACGGCCGGGCCGGTCGTCCTCATCGTCGTCGGTGCCGTCGTGGTCGTCATCCAGGTCGACGAGGTCGTCATCGTCTTCGTCCTCGTCATCATCGTCGTCGTCGTCGTCGTCCTCGTCGTCTTCGTCCTCGTCCTCGTCGTCATCATCATCCTCGTCGTCATCTTCGTCGTCATCGAGGTCGTCATCGAGGTCCAGATCATCCTCCTCGTCATCGTCGAGGTCGTCATCCTTCTCGACGTCGTCCTCAAGATCGTCGTCATCATCGCTTGGCGACAACGAGAGCGAATCGGCGCCTGCCGCGAAAAGGCCGATCGACTCCGAGATCTCGAACTTGTCCGGCATTGTAGAGCGCTCCGGTGGAGGAGGAGAGTTTGGCCGCGCATGCGGCGTCTGATACACAACAGCGTCTGGCCAACCGCCGTGGGGCAGTCTAGTTCCCTACCCGCTCGCGCTTGGCCTCACGCGAAATCTTCTTCCGATCACTCTGGCCCAACAGACGCTTCCGCAGTCGGATCGACTTCGGCGTGATCTCGATGAGCTCATCGTCTTCGATATACTCAAGCGCGCCTTCCAGAGTCAACTCCCGAGGCGGCTCGAGACGAATGTTCTCGTCCGTTCCCGTCGTACGCATGTTGGACAGCTTCTTTTCCTTCGTCGGATTCACGTCCATGTCGCCCGGACGCGAATTCTCACCGACGATCATTCCCTCGTACACCGGGTCGCCCGGCGTCACGAACAGCGTCGAACGCTCCTGCAACGCGGCGAGGGCGAATGCGATGATCGTGCCATTCTCCATCGAAACCAGCGTCCCTCGCGACCGCGTCGCCAGCGATCCCGCCCACGCCCCGTATTCCAGAAAACGGTGGTGCATGATACCCGTGCCGCGCGTGTCGGTCAGGAACTCCGAGCGGTAGCCGAACAGGCCGCGCGCCGGAATGCGATACAGCACGCGCGTCAGGCCCTGCCCCGGGTTCTTCATCTCGATCATCTCGCCGCGGCGCGGTCCGAGCTTCTCGATCACCGCGCCGAGGAATTCCTCGGGCACGTCTATCGCCAATTCCTCATACGGCTCGAGCCGCTCACCGTTGAGGCCCTTCTTGAGGATCACGCGCGGACGCGAGACCTGGAACTCGTAGCCTTCGCGGCGCATCGTCTCCATCAGGATCGAGAGATGCAACTCGCCACGACCACTCACTGTCCACGTATCCGTGGAATCCGTGTCGTCGACCTTGAGCGCGACGTTCCGCTCCAGCTCCTTGTACAGCCGGTCACGAATCTGTCGCGACGTGACGAACTTCCCGTCCTTGCCGGCGAATGGAGAGTTGTTGACGAGGAAGTCGACGCTGATCGTCGGCTCCTCGACGGCAATGCCCTCCAGCCGCTCCGGGTGCTCGAGATCCGTGACGGTGAGGCCGATCTCGACCCCCTCCAATCCGGCCAGCGACACGATCTCGCCTGCGGCAGCCGTCTGCACCTCGATGCGCTCGAGCCCTTCGTACGTATAGAGCTTCGTGACCTTCGCCTGTTCGTTCTTCTGGTTCGTATCCATTGGCAGCAGCAGCACCTGGTCGCCGACGTTCACCGTCCCGCGCTCGATGCGGCCGATACCCAACCGGCCGAGATACGGCGAGAAGTCGATCGTCGAGATGAGCATCTGCAACGGCGACGCTGAATCGCTGGGCGCTTCCGGCACCGCCGACAGGATCATGTCGAAGAGTGGGCCGAGGTCGACGGGCGTGACGTCCATGTCCAGCGTCGCGACGCCTTCGCGTGCCGACGCATACACGACGGGCGCGTCCAGCTGCGCCTCCGTGGCCTCGAGCTCGATGAAGAGATCGAGTACCTCGTCATGCACACGCATCGGATCGGCGCCGGGCCGATCGATCTTGTTGATGACGACGATCGGCGTGCGGCCGAGCTCCAATGCCTTGCGCAGCACGAAGCGCGTCTGCGGCATCGGGCCGTCGAAGGCGTCGACGACGAGCAGCACACCGTCGACCATGCGCAGGATGCGCTCGACCTCCCCGCCGAAATCCGCGTGGCCGGGCGTGTCCACCACGTTGATCTTGGTGTCCTTCCAGCGAATGGAAGTGTTCTTCGCGAGAATGGTGATCCCGCGCTCACGTTCGAGCGGATTGGAATCCATCACCCGCTCGGCGACGACCTGATTATCCCGGAACGCGCCGGACTGCCGAAGCATCTTGTCGACCAGGGTGGTCTTCCCGTGATCGACGTGTGCGATGATGGCGATATTACGAATCTGCATAGCCTGAAAATATACCCTACCGAATGAACCCCAAACAAGCTCGAGAGTAGGCCCACTTGACCGCGTGACGTATTTGAGACACCGTATGGGCGTTGGCTTACATCCTGGCAGGAGGTGTCCGATGCACCACCAGCATGACCCCGCCCAGGGGCAGTATCCGCATGGACGAGGCTACGGTCACGACTACATGCGCGGCGGGGAGGTTCTTGGCGGCTATGGGTACTCGAATCGCGACGAGTACGCGCTACCACGAGGAGAGCTCGAGAGCGAGCAGACCCGGGACGCGCGAAGTGACGATTCGTCGGCGAGCATCACGGATCCGCCACCGGCATAGATCGGGATCCACTCACATCAGGATCACCTGAACGAACGGAGCGCTCCACGTGGGCGCTCCGTTTTTTTGCTCATCGCACTCGGTTGGGCGAGGCCGGTGGCGGCTTGGGAGCTTCCTTCGCCGGCTCGGCTCCCTCGGCGAACGACGTGTCCACGCCGCGCGACTTGAGGCCCGCGACGAAGCCAGTCTTCTCGACGGCCTTCGAATACGCCTCCGCGGCTTCCACCTGACCGCTGTCCACCAACTCGAGCAGCGCATCGTTGAGCGTCACCATGCCGAGCCGCTTCGACGTCTGCATGACCGAGGGAATCTGGAAGGTCTTTCCCTCGCGAATGAGGTTCGTCACGGCGGGAATCGAGAGCAGCACCTCGCGCGCCGCCGCACGGCCGCCACCGATCTTCTTGCATAGCGTCTGGGACACGACGCCCTTGAGTGACTCGGCGAGCATCACGCGAATCTGCGCCTGCCGATCGGCTGGAAACTGATCGATGACGCGATCGATGGTGCCGGCTGCCGTCGTCGTGTGCAGCGTACCAAAGACGAGATGGCCCGTTTCGGCCGTCTCGATCGCGATGGCGACCGTCTCGAGATCGCGAAGCTCGCCGACGAGGATGATGTCCGGATCCTCTCGGAGCGCAGCGCGCAGGGCACTCTTGAACGATCCTGTATGCACGCCGACCTGCCGCTGCGTGATGATGCATTTCTTGTTCGGGTGCACAAACTCGATCGGGTCTTCGATCGTGATGACGTGATCCGAGCGTGAGCGGTTCACGAGATCGATGAGCGAGCAAAGCGTCGTCGACTTTCCGGATCCGGTGGGACCCGTCACGAGCACGAGGCCCTTGTTGAGCTGACAGAGCTTCTGGACTTCCGGCGTGATCCCCATCTGCTCGACGGTGACCACGGTCGCCGGAATCTGACGAAACACCGCCGCTGGTCCGTTGCGATCCTTCAGCGCGTTGGCGCGAAAGCGGGCGAGTCCCGCAATCTCGTACGCGTAGTCGGTGTCATTCGTCTCGACGAACTCCTGCCGGTTTCGCTCCGGCATGATGGAGCGCAGCATCTGCTCGAGCGTCTCGGGATCGAGCACCGGCATGTCGAGCCGCTTCATCTCGCCGTGCAGGCGGGTGATCGGCGGCTCGCCGCAGCGCAGGTGCAGGTCCGACGCGCCCATCTCGACGATCTTTCGGAGCAGGAAGTCGAGTGCGGCACGTGAGCGCTCGCTGCCGTCGAAGCTGCCGATCGCATCTCCCGTCGCGCCGACGCCGGAAACGCGTACTGCCACCGAGGCAGCTACGGCCGGTTCGTCCCTGGCGGCCTGTTGCGGCGCGATCGGCTCCGCCGGAATGGCGACGGTTCGCTGAGGCGTGAGACGTTGTCGCTCACGCGCCTCATCGATCGTCACGCGCGCGCGCCACCGCTGGCCGTCACGCGACGCCTGGATGTTGAACGCGCCATCCTCGGACAGATAGCCGAAGCCGGCGGGCTTCCCGCTGTCGAGGTTCGACGCAGCGTCGCCGGGCGCGATCTCACGCAACAACGCCACCACCTGCGGACCGGTGAGCGGCGACTTCGTGACTGGGCGCGGTGAGCCATTGATCTCGAGCTCGGCGAGCTCGCCTTCGTCGAGGCGGAGCGCGGAGGCGCGCTGGCTCACCATGACGGATAGCAGACGATCGAGTTGTGGCATGGTCGTCAGTTCGCCGGACGCGCGTACGCGATGTGGGCGACGCTGACGAGCAGCAAGTGCTCGGCGGTGAAAAACGGGAGGAAGTGCAAGGGGGTGTTGTTGAGAAAATCCACGAGACGGGGTCGGTCGGCACGCAGCTCGGGAAAGACCGACCCGTGCTTCGACTCGCCGAACACAAAGGTGAGCTCGACATGCATGCCGACAACTCCAGTCTCGGCAGCGTAGTCGTTTTCCGGAAGCTCCGTCGTCACGACGGCAATCTGCGTCTTCTGTACGAGCAGCGTTTCGCCCGACGACATCACGAGCGGAAGGAACCGCTCCGGCTCGTTCAGGACGTCGACGGGCTCTTCCGGTCCCGCCCGAAAGCGAGCAAAGGCCTGAAGAAAGATATCCCCTTCCAGACGATCGCCGGATGCAAGCGTCAGTTCGACGCGATGACGGACCTTCTCGATTCGGTAGTCGCTCATGGGAGAGGAGTGTCTCTCAGCGCAGGCTCAACGTCAAGCGGAGGGATATAGTGGCGTCACGCGCGGAACATCCGTTACGTTCCGCCCGTGCTCGGACGCATCCTCGCCATCGTCGGCCTGCTCGCCCTGAACGGGTTCTTCGTCGCCGCGGAGTTCGCCGTCGTTCGGTCACGCCGCTCTCGCCTCGAGGCGATGGCGCGCGGCGGAGACGCCAAAGCGCGCCTCGTCCTCAAGGCCACCGCGAACCTCGCCCATCTCCTTTCGGCCGGGCAGTTCGGCATCACGCTCGCGAGCATCGGCATCGGCGCGCTGGCCGAAGAAACGCTGTCGCATCTCTTTGCGCAGGCATTTGAGTCGTTGCCGCTGCTGCTGCGCGTCGGCACGGGTGCAGGACTCGGCACCTTCTGCGCGCTGGCCGTCGTGACGTATGGGCACGTTGTCTTCGGCGAGCTGGCACCGCGCAGCGCGGCACTGAATCATCCGGAAGACTTCGCGCGGTGGCTCGTGCCACCGCTGCTGGCGTTCGCCTGGATCGTGAGCCCATTCACGTGGCTGCTCAACAAATCGGCGGCATTCATCCTCCGGCTGTTCGGCCAGACCGCCGTGAGCGGCGAGGAGAACGTCCACTCCGCCGACGAGCTGCGCATCCTCGTCGAGCAGAGCCAGGAGGTCGGCGTGCTCGAGCGACAGGACGCCGCGCTGATCGAAGGCGTGTTCGAGTTCTCCGAGAAGAACGCCCGTGAGGTGATGACCCCGCGCACGACGATCGATGCGCTCGACATGGAGACCTCGTTCGACGAGACGGTGTCCTTCGTCATCGAGACACAGCGTTCGCGGTATCCGATTTACGAAGAGACGATTGACAACATCGTCGGCCTGGTGCTCGCGAAGGACCTGATTCCGGTGTTGCGCGCGTTACCGCGCGATTTCGCGCTGAAGTCGATCATGCGGCCGATCCTCGTCGTGCCGGGGTCGCGTGAGGTAGAGGAGGTGCTCGCCGACTTCAAGCGGCGCAAGGAGCATCTCGCCGTCGTGCTCGACGAATACGGCGGCACGGCGGGGATCGTGACGATGGAGGACCTGCTCGAGGAGATCGTCGGTGAGATTCTCGACGAGCACGACGAGACCGAATTACCGACGGCGACGGCACCGGATGCGGACGTCCTCGTGCCCGGCACGATGAACATCGGTGAGCTGAACGAGCGGTTCGGCCTCGACATTCCTGACGACGAGTACACGACGATCGGCGGCTACATCTTCGGCGCGCTCGGCCGGTTGCCGGTTGCCGGCGACCGCGTGACGGCGAGCCATGCGGTGTTCACGGTGCGCGCGATGGACAAGCGAAGAATCGAGACGCTCGCCGTGGACCTGCACTCCGTGGGCGACCGGAGGGACTTGGCCCGCACGTAGTCAGCGCTGGGCGATCTGCGCGCAGAGCAGGATCGCTTCGATCATGCTGCCGGGGTCCGCCAGTCCCTTGCCCGCGATGTCGATCGCTGTGCCATGGTCGGGCGATGTTCGCGGAAAGGGCAAGCCGAGCGTGACATTCACCGCGGAGCCGAACGAGGCCACCTTGATGGCCGTCATGCCGACGTCGTGATATGGCGCGATGACGGCATCGTACGCCCCGCGCATGGCGCGAACGAACACGGTGTCGGCAGGAAAGGGACCAAAGAGGCCGTGCGCGCGCGCCGCGGGGGCGAGCACCTCGTCATCGTCCCGCCCGAAGCGTCCCCCGTCGCCAGCGTGCGGATTGAGCGCACAAAGCGCGATGCGTGGCTCGGCGATGCCGAACCATTCGCGAAGGCCCGTGCGTGTCACCTCGGCCGCCGTGCCGATCGTGGCCGCGTCGAGCGCGGCGTGTACGTCGCGCAGGGCGATGTGCGTCGTGGCGAGAACGACGCGCAGCGGATTCGTGGTGCCAGGCGCCGGTCGCGATGCCGCAAGCATCATCGCCACCGCGCACCCGGTTCGCACGGCGAGCAGTTCGGTGTGCCCGGGAAAATCGTAGCCGCCAGCGAGCAGCGCATGCTTGTCCAGCGGCGCCGTGACGATACCCTGCACATCGCCATTCTGCGCGAAGGTGATGGCGCGATCGACCGCCAGTCCGGCGAATCGTCCCGCATCGGCGATCGATCCACTGGACGACCAATCGCCGACGGCGTCGTCGACCATGACTTCCGTGCCGCGCGGACCGATGATCACCAGCTCCGCTGCAGCCGCCACACGAGGATCGCGCAGTGCGGCGGCGACGATCTCCGGCCCGATGCCACGAGGATCACCGAGTGTGACGGCGAGCCGAGCGCGCCCTGGCATCAGCGGACGATGGAAATCAGGGTGCTGGCACGGCCGCGGCCGTGGGCGGTGGCGGAAGGTTGATGGCGTCCTTCCGCACGGATACGTATGTCGCCTTGCGCAGCGAGTCCATCAGGCGCTTGACGCCACCCTCTTCGGCGAGGCGCGAACGGAACCGCTCCTTCACCTCAGCGAGGGTGAGGTCACCGCCCTCTTCGACCGACGCGATCTGCGCGACGACGAACTTGGACGGCACGTTGGCGCTCCCGGCGATCGGGAAGACGACGATGTCCTTCGCACCCTTGCCCGAGAATGCCTCCTGATACGGTGGCGGCAGTTGCGCGCGCGGGAACGGCGTCAACAACGTCGTCTCCTCACCGCTCTTGAAGTCGTGATGCTTCTTCGCGAGCGAGTCGAACGGCGCGCCGGCGAGCCACGCCGTCTTCACGCTATCGGCTTCCAGGCGCGCTCGCGCAACGTCGGTGGAGTCGATTTTCGGTGCGATGAGGATGTGGCGTGCCTTCACCTCCGCGGGATTGGCGCGGTCGACGCGAATGATGTGAAAGCCGAATGCCGTCTCGACCACGGGACTGAGTTGTCCGGGCGTCAACGCGAACATCCAGCGGTCGAACTCAGGGACCATCTTTCCGCGGCGGTTCCAACCCAGATCACCACCGTTCTCCTTCGAGCCGGCGTCCGCGGACTCGCGCTTTGCCAGCTTCTCGAAATCGCCGCCCGTCTTCAGCTCGACGAGGAGCGACTCGGCCTTCTGGCGCGCCAACTCCTTGTTGGCGGGCGACGGCCTGGGTGGCACAATGATCTGTCGCCACGTCACGCTCGGCTCGCGCTTCGGCATGGTGGCCTTGTTGCGCTCGTACGCTTCGGCGACGTCCGCGTCCGTCACGTTCGCCTGCACCATCTTGCCGTCTTCGCGCAGCTTGCGAATGGTGCGCGTGATGATCTCGTTGCGCTTCACCGCATCCAGACGGAAGCGACGGAATTCATCGGGCGTGCCGTAACCGGCCTTGACGAGCTCCGCCTTGTACTCGGCCTCGCTGCCGAACTGCTTGCGAATTTCCTTGATCTGCTTGTCGACGGTGCTGGAGATGTCCGCATCGGGGACCTCGATCTTGAGCTCCTTCGCCTTCTGCAGGATCAACTCTTCATCCACCAGCTCGTTGACGACACCGAGGACGAAGGTGTGGAACGCCGTGCTGTCAGTAGGAAGCTGGACTCCCTCCTGGCGCTTCTGGATGATGCGCTCCTGCACATTGGACTGCGTGACGATCACGTCACCGACGACGGCAGCGACACGGTCGAGCGGCACCGACTGCGCCGAGGTGCCGGTTGGCTGAAGCGCCGGCATTACGGGCGTCTGTGCGGCAAGCAGGAACGGGGCGGCCACGACGAGCGCCGCGGCAGAGTTGAAGAGTCGGATGCGCATGCCTCGAAATACCCGCGGCCCGGCCAAGAAGGTCCGGGCCGCCAGTGTCGTAGGTGGGTTCGACCCACCCACTCGGTTACGGCTTTTTGGCCGGTGGAACCGGGGCCGCCTGCGGCGCCCCTGCATCAGGAAGCGGGAGCGGCACGGCCGACTTCGGCTGCGACGCAGACTTGGCGGAATCAGCTGCGGCGCGCAGCTTGGCCGCGAGCTCGACGGCGCGATCGATTCCAGCTGGGTTCGTCTTGGACGGATACTTGTTCATGAGCACGATCTGCAACGGCGACGGAATTGGCAGCGGTTGCACGCCACCTTCCATGATCTTGTTGAGGAAGGACTCGACGCGCGCGGCGGCGATCTTCTCGCGTGCGCCGACCGTCTTGCCGCTGTCGGCGAGCGACTTGGGATCGAGGTTCATCGCCTGCCAGCTCTGCACCACCGCCTGGACGAAGTCGTGGTGCAGCGATGCGAGCTCCTCGGGGGTGACGGCGACCTTGAGACTGTCCGCGCGCTGCAGCAGCACGTCGCGCTGGGCCATGTTCTTCACGTACTGCGTCACCAGCGAGTCCGGCGCGCCGGTGATCTGCTGCGAGAGACGCGAACTCTGCGGCGACGCGAGCAGCACGAGCGCGAGACGGCCAGCCGTGAGCTCTCCACCCTTGTACGAAGCGAGCACCGTCTTGCTGTCGCGCATGGCGAGGGGATCCTTCGCGATCTCCTTCATGGTCGTCGCCGCGTCGCCCTTGAGCTGGATATTCGCGGTGGCCTGAAGGCCGGCGATGTACGTGCTCTCGGCAAGCTGACGGCCGCGTCCACCGGCCTGGGCGACGTAATCGTTCTTCGCCTGCGCCCACGTGTTGCGCTGCACGATGTGGAAGCCGAATTGCGTCTCGACGAGGGGCGAGATCTGGCCTGGCTGGAGCTTGGCCAGTGCGTCGCCGAACGGCTTGACCATGGCGTTCAGCGGGAAGACGCCGAGGTCACCGCCCTTCTGCGCCGTGTTGTCGCCGCTGTACTTCTTCGCCATGTCCGCGAAGTTCGCGGGGGTCAGCTGAAGCCGGACCGACTCCGCCTTCTTGCGCAGTTCATCCTTCTGCGCCGGCGTGGCGTCCTGCGGGAACATGAACAGGATGTGGCGAGCGGAGTAGAGCCCGCCCTTGCCAGCAAGGTACGCCGCTTCGCTGCCCGTATCGATGGGGAGCTTTGCTGCCACGGACTCCATGAAGCGGCCGAGGCGAGCATTCTCGAGCATCCCGGCGGCCGCGGCGTCGATCGCCTTGGTGTCGCTCAGCGAGTCGCTGTGCGCGGCCGCAACGCCGAGCAACTGGTACGGGACCCAGAGGTCGCGCGTGATGAGTGTCGCGACTTCCTTGTTGACCGGGAGACCGAGCTTGGCCTTGCCGAGCATCTCGCCGAGGCGAGTGACGGACAGCTCATGCGGGCCAGCCTTGGCCACGACGTCGGTGTGGGCACTGAAGGCCTCGCTGAGCCCGTCGCAGGCGGCAAGCGTAGTCGCACTGAGAGCGAGGACGAGGAGCGAAGTACGTTTCATGTGGAAAGCTGTCGTCGGGGAAGATGAAGCGGGCGTCAGACTACCGCACGCAATGCGCGCACGAGCCCTTCGAGGAGCTGGGCGCCCCCGAGCCGCGTGAGCTTGAGCGAAAGCGGGTGCGCACGCCGCACTTCCGCCTGGAACTGGACCTCGTGAAACGCCGCTGAAAGCCCTTTCATGCGCGGGACCGCAGAATCACGAAAGGTAATACGAGCTTCCTCGCCGCGCACCAGGATACCCTCGATCCCCAGAAGGCCGCCCAGGATGCGGAGGAGGGCCATCAACATCATCGCTTCGGCGGGCGCGGGCAGCGCGCCGAACCGGTCGCGCAGCTCGAGCCGGAGTGCCTCGATCTCCTCGGGGGTCTCGAAGCGCGCGAGTCGCTTGTAGACGTCGAGCTTCGCCTCCTGCGCTTCGATGTAGTCGTCGGGCAGGTAGGCCGGAATGTCCATCGACACATCAGCCGGCCGTGGCTTCGGTGCCACTTCACCGCTCATGAGCCGATGCACCGTCTCGTCGAGCATGCGCAGATAGAGGTCGAAGCCAACCGCGTGCACGTACCCCGACTGCTCGGCACCGAGCAGGTTGCCGGCACCGCGCATCTCCATGTCCTTGAGGGCGATCTTGTAGCCGGCGCCGAGCTCCGTGTGGTGCTCGAGCACCTGCAGCCGGCGCTCCGCCTCGGGATCCACGGAATCGGGCACGAGGAGATAGCAATACGCCCGGCGATGCGACCGGCCGACGCGGCCCCGCAACTGATACAGCTGTGCGAGGCCGAGATGGTCGGCGCGGTTGACGAACATCGTGTTGGCGTTCGGCACGTCGAGGCCACTCTCGACGATGAGCGTGGAGACGAGGACGTCGATCTCGCCGCTCACGAACCGGTGCATGATGTCCTCGAGGTCGCGCTCCTTCATCTGGCCATGCGCGACAGCGACGCGAGCACGCGGCACGATGCGCCTGATCATGTCCGCGTGGGCGACGATGGTCTCGATGCGGTTGTGGACGAAGAACACCTGCCCGCCGCGATCCAGCTCGCGCGAAATCCCCTCGTCGATCAGGGCCTCGTCCGTGGGCTCGACGAACGTGAGCACCGGCGAGCGGTCGCGCGGAGGCGTCTGCATCAGCGTCATGTCGCGCAGCCCGGCGAGCGAGAGGTGGAGCGTACGGGGGATCGGCGTTGCCGTGAGGGTTAGTACATCGGTCTCCAGTTTCAGTTGCTTCAGCCGCTCCTTGTGCTTCACGCCGAAGCGGTGCTCTTCGTCGACGATGATGACACCGAGGTCCGCGAACTGGACGTCGGGACTGAGCAACCGATGCGTGCCGATGACGATGTCGACCTTCTTTTCCGCGAGCTCCACCAGCGTGACCGCCTGCTCCTTCGCCGACTGAAAGCGGCTCATCACGGCGATCTTGATCGGGAAGTCGGCCAACCGTTCCTCGAACGTGCGCGCGTGCTGGTCGGCGAGAATCGTCGTGGGGACGAGCACGGCGACCTGACGCCCACTCTGCACCGCCTTGAACGCGGCGCGCACGGCGATCTCCGTCTTGCCGTAGCCGACGTCGCCGACGAGCAGGCGGTCCATCGGACGCGTGCTCTCCATGTCCTTCTTCACATCGGTCGTCGCCTTGCGCTGATCCGGCGTGTCCTCGAAGAGGAAGCTGCTCTCGAGCTGGCGCTGCCACGCCGTGTCCGGCACGTGCGGCGGCCGCGCCGCCACTTTCCGCCGAGCGTAGAGGTCCAGCAGCTCGAGCGTCATCTCCTGGATCGCGGCGCGCGTGCGATCCCGCTGCTGTGCCCATCGCTTGCCGCCGAGCTTGTGCAGCCGTGGGGGCGGTGCTTCATCGTTGACGTCGTCCGCGCTGCGATAGCGCTCGAGCTGATCGATCCGGTAGAGGGGCACGTTGAGGCGATCGCCACCCTCGTACTCCACGACCGCCACTTCGAGTGTGCTCTGCCCGACGAAGATCGTCTCGATGCCGCGATAGATGCCCACACCGTGCTCGAGATGTACGACGTAGTCGCCAAGCTTCAGTGCGAGCGAGTCGACGCCGCCGCTGACGTATCGCCGCGCTCGACGGACGCGCCGTTCACGACGGAAAATCTCGTGGTCGGTGAGCACGCGAAGTCCGCGCTCGTGATCGCCCGGCGGCAACACCCAGCCGCCACCAAGCGCGCCGACGACCAGCGCCGCCGGAGACGGATCGCGAGTGTCCTCGTTGAGCAACTCGTCGAGTCGTTCGGCCTGCCCTTCGTTGTCGCAGAGAATGACGGTCGGCAAGCCGTCGCGGACCAGCCGACGCAGCCGCTTGATGTCACGATCGATCGGCTCAGGTTGTCGCAGCGGGAAGACGACTTCGGCGTCCTCCGCCGCTGGATCGACGAGCCGCAGCGAACCGAACTGGCTGAGCGTCGCTGCGGCGCGTTCGGGCGCCTCGAACAGCTCTTCACGCGAATCGACGTCTTCACCGCGACGGCGCGCCAGATCGAGATGATGCTCGGCCTCGTCCCATGTGCGCTTGAGCTCCGGCAGCAGATGCGCGCCGACGGGATAGACGAAGAGCGTGTCGGGCGGAAAGAGCGCAGAGACCGACAACCGCTCTCCCTGCGCCGCATCGTCCTTCAGCTGTCCGTCGATCGGCAACACGATCGCGAGATCGACGGCGCGCGTCGAGCGCTGCGATGACAGCTCGAAGTGACGGAGATCCTCGATCGTGTCGCCCCAGAACTCCATGCGCACGGGGTCGGTCATGCCGAACGAATACACGTCAAAGATCCCGCCACGCAGCGAGAACTGCGAGACGTCCTCCACCATCGGCACGCGCTCGAACCCGATGCGCTCGAGATGGTCGGCGAGCTCTCGCGGCTTGCGTATATCGCCCTTGCGCAGCTCGATGCGCAGGTCAGCGAGCGCGCCGGGCAGTCGGGTGCGCTCGAGGAGCGCGCGAGGGGTCGTCAGCAGCACGCGAATCTCGCCGCGACTCAACCGCTCGAGTGTCTCGACGCGTTCGCCCGCGACTTCAACGTGAGGCTCCGCTTCGCCGAAGCCTTCGCGCGGCGGATAGAGCGCAACCGGTGTCTCGTCGAGCAGCGTATGCAAGTCGGCGAGCAGCCGCTCGGCCTGCGGGACGCCGTCGGCCGCTACGACGAGAAAGCGCGTCGGGAGCCGGCGGGCGAGTGCGGCAACGAGCGCAGCGTCCGCGGAACCGGGAAGGCCGGCGACGAGCAGCTGTCGCGAGGGAGCAGGCAGAGTATTGAACACTCGCGCGAACGCCGGCAGACGTTCGAGCGCATCGAGCAAACTGGGAAGTGACACTTAAGCAGCAGTGGATCGAGTGGTGCGAACGGCGATCGCCTCCGCGGTGAGCAGCAGAAGCGCGAGCAACAGGAGCGGTGTGACGGCGGGTCGTCGAGTGCCGGCGGCGAATGTGTCGCGGACCCAGGAATTGGTGCTGGACGTTGCGCGGCCACGCGTGCCGGCCAGGCGCGGCGCGAGCACTTCCGCCGGCCACCGCTCCAGCGCGGATTCGTCGGCCGGCGCATTCACGACGACGGCGCCGATGCGCCGCGCGCCGCGAAGTGCGAACCATACACCGCGTTCGGCGGGAGAGATCCCCGACTCGCCGCTCACCGAGCGACGAGTGCCGGCCGAGTTCTCGATGGCGTCGGCGCCGGCGGGATATCGAATGGGCGTCTCGGGCGCGGCGATGATCGGCGCGCCGACGTCGCCAGCCGGTGCGCCGAGTCGCAGGCCGATCATGTCGGCGAGCCAGGGGACGAAGGCGGCGCGGACAGGCAGTGTCGTCGCCGAGGGATCGAGGCGCGACGCGATGAGCACGTAGCCCTGGCCGGCGACGATCCACGGCTCGCCCGCGGCGGTTGCCACGGTATCCGACGCGCCGCTGCCGTCGCGCACCAGCTTGTAGCGCGACGTGATGTTGACACCCTCGAGGTGCGCGCCACGCGCGAGCGCGGGCGAATTCTCGAGCGAGGCGAAGCGCCACGGCACGTTGAGTCGGGCCAGCGCACGGTTGGCCGCGCCAAGGCGAACGTTGTCAGTGGGCGGCGTAATGAGTGCGGGGAGTGCGTCGACCGCATCGGCCGACGCGACGCGCACGTCCCGACCTGCCGCCGCGCGTCCATCGGCGACGAGCGCGCTCACGGCGGTCGCCGCGAACTGGCCGGCCGACGGATCGACGAAGACGCCAGGCGGTGGCCCGAGCCACACTGCGGCGAAGCGTGCGTCGTCCGCCGCATAGTCGTCCGGCTCGAGCTCGACGCTCAGCGCCTGCCATCCACGCTCCGGCGGCGAGACGTGCAGTTGCACCGGCTCGCCGCGACCAACGGCGCCGCGCGCGAGTGTTCGTGTGCCGAGCACCACGCGATAGCCCACGGAATCGGTGGCATCGATGCGGGAGGTGATTGCACCGCGCGGCGTCCAGCGTACCGGATCGGCGTCGACGGAGAGGACGGCGCGATTGTGCGGCGGATTGCCACCCGGAACGAGCACGGTGACGGGCACGTCGACGCGCGTCGACGGAGCCCATGCGGTCCGCTGTCCATCCGTGGCGACGGCCACGACGCGTGCCGGCAATGCACTGCCCTCCACCGCCGCGGTCGCTCGGCGAAGGGCAAGCGGCAGGTCGCCGGCAGACTGCATGGGACTGATGCGCATCAGCTCCGCAATGAGCATGTCGCGCGTGCCACCGCGAACCTTTCCGTCGGCAGTGACGAGCCAGAGCTTGTCGCCCGGCGTGCTGGCTTCGATCGCAGCGCGCGCGGCGTCGCGCAGCTTGTTGAACATCGGCGCGCCACTCGTGACGGCGGTCGTCGAGAGCGAGTTGTCGAGCATCACCGCGACGGCCGTTGGACCATGGCCCACGCCAAGCCCCGCAACGAATGGTCGCGCGGCCGCGATGGCCAGCGCGAGCACGAGCAGCACGCGCAGCAACATCAGCAGCAGGTTGCGAATGCGCAGCGAGCGGCTGTGCTCCTGCTCGGCGCGCTGGAGATAGCGGGCCGCCGGAAAGTCCACGCGTGTGGCAATGTTGCGTCGCAACAGGTGCAGCAGCAGCGGAACGCCGGCGGCGACACCAAGCAGCAGGTAGAGTGGCGCGAGGAACGTCATGGGCGCCGCTGGCGCACGTCGAAGGCACGACGGAGCGGCATGGTATATGGCTGGTCGGTGAGCACCAGCTCGTGCACCGCACCCATCGCGGCGAGTGATTCGCGCCACTCCGTCACGACCTCGGTGACCGTGGCGCGATAGGCCGCACGAACGTCTTCGGCCGCGGCGGGCACGGCGAGCGCGGATTCGGGATCGGTGTACTGCGCTTCGCCGGTCATGCCGAAGTCGCGCTCACTCGGATCCATCACATGGAAGACGACGACGTCGTGGCCGGCCGCACGCAGGCCGCGAAGCGCAGAGAGCACTGGTGCCGGGTCGACCAGGAGATCGCTGACGAGCAGCACCATGCCACGGCGCGTGACGAGTCGAGCGGCCTGTCCCAGTGCCGTGGCGAGATCGGACGCTCGTCCTCCTGCCGGTTCGGCAAGCGCGGCGACGAGCCGGCGCCACTGGGTCGTACGTGCGCGCGGCGGCACGCTCGTTCGCACGGCGTCGTCGAAGCGGATGAGTCCAACCGCGTCGCGCTGGCGGAGGAGCAGCAGCCCCATCGCGGCGACGAGCTGCTCGGCGTAGACACGCTTGGTGAGCCTCGCGGCGTCACCCTTCCATTCCATGGAACGGCTGACGTCGAGGACGAGCGTGGCGCGGAGGTTGGTTTCTTCCTCGTATTGCTTGACGACCCACCGATCGGAGCGCGCGGCGATCTTCCAGTCGACGTAGCGCAGATCGTCGCCAGGTTGGTAGGGACGAAAATCGGCGAACTCCACCGAGAACCCCTTGCGCGGGGAGCGGTGAAGTCCGCTGAGGAAGCCGTCGACGATCCATCGGGCGACGACTTCGATGTGGCCGAGTGTGGCCAAGGCGGCCGGGTCGAACAGGTCAGCGCGGTGCGGTGACTCCATTGGACCCGCAAGGTAGAAGGGGGAGCGGGCTGGCGGCAGGTGCCGATCGACCGAATCAGGTGCGGCCGCTTCGTTTAGGTGGCCGGCCGGGTATATTGGAAGGCTGTTCTATAGTCCTCGCCCCGACCCGCATCGCGCCGTGAAGCTCGACCATATCCGCAACTTCTGCATCGTCGCCCATATCGACCACGGGAAGTCCACCCTGGCCGATCGTCTCATCGAAGAGACAGGCATGCTGCAGAAGCGTGAAATGAAAGCCCAGGTCCTCGACACCCTCGACCTGGAGCGTGAGCGCGGCATCACGATCAAGCTGAACGCCGTGCGCATGACGTACACGGCGCTCGACGGGTCGGACTACGAGCTCAACCTCATCGACACGCCGGGACACGTCGACTTCACGTACGAAGTGTCGCGGTCGCTCGCCGCATGCGAGGGTGCGATCCTCGTCGTCGACGCGTCGCAGGGCATCCAGGCGCAGACGCTCTCGAATCTCTTCCTCGCCATGGATGCGGGGCTCGAGATCATCCCGATCCTCAACAAGATTGATCTCCCGGGCGCGGAGCCGGATCGTCGCGCGCAGGAAGTGGCCGACTTGCTGGGTGTGGATCCCGACGGAATTCTTCGCGTCAGCGCCAAGGCGGGCATCGGCATTCGCGACCTGCTCGAAGCGGTCGTCGCGCAGGTGCCGGCCCCGGTCGGGGATGCGAACGCCCCGTTGCGCGCGTTGATCTACGACTCGTACTACGACAAGTATCGCGGCGCCATTCCGAGCGTGCGGGTCGTGGACGGCACGCTGAAGAAGGGCACGAAGATCACCTTCGGCGCGTCGGAAGCTGTCTACGAAGTCGACGAAGTCGGTTACAACCAGCTCCGCCAGGTGCAGACCGAGTCGCTCGGTCCGGGGGAAGTGGGCTACGTCGTGGCGAGCGTGCGGAGCGTGAGCGAGACGCGCGCCGGCGACACCATCTTCGACGCGAATAACCGCGCCGCCGAAGCGCTGCCCGGCTATCAGGAAGTTCGTTCGTTCGTGTTCGCGGGCATGTATCCCACCGACACGCAGCAGTATGAAACGCTGCGTGACGCACTCGAGAAGCTCAAGCTCAATGACGCGTCGCTGAACTACCAACCCGAAACGTCCACCGCTCTTGGCTTCGGCTTCCGCTGCGGATTCCTGGGCCTGCTGCACATGGAAATCGTGCAGGAGCGGCTCACGCGCGAGTTCGATCTCGATCTCGTGCAGACGGTGCCGAGCGTGGAGTACAAGGTCTACCAGACCGACGGCACGATGGTGCTGGTGGAGAATCCCGCCCTGATGCCCAACTCCGCGGTGATCGATTACATCGAGGAGCCGTACGTAAAGGCGCGCATAATGGCGCCGTCGGATTACATCGGTCCGATCATGACGCTCGGCACCGAACGGCGCGGCGTTTACAAGAACATGACGTATCTGGACCAGGCGCGCGTCGAATTCGACTGGGAATTTCCCCTCGGAGAGATCATTCTCGATTTCTTCGATCGACTGAAGACAATCAGCCGGGGAT
>JBDSML010000208.1:0-11116 GCA_039915865.1 Gemmatimonadaceae bacterium
TTCAACGCCGCTATCAAATCGAGCACAGTCCCGCAATCGCGCCGGACAAGCGTGATTCCGTCATGATGGTTAGCGATCGCGAAGTCGAAAAACTCTTCGCCGCACCGGGGTGGATGCACTTTTTCGCAGAGTACGATCCGCTTCCTACCGCGGGCCGCGTGAAGACGCCAGCGCTCATTCTGCAGGGAGCAACAGACACGCAAGTCACTCCCGAACAGGCGAACATGATCGCTGTCGCCATGCGCGCTGGAGGAAATCGTAATGTGACGGTGCGCACATTTCCGCGAATGAATCACCTCATGCTCGAGGATGCATCGGGCGATTCAAACGGCTATAAAACACTCTCCTCCTATCGCGTGCGACGCGATTTTCTCGGCGCGCTCGCAGACTGGTTGGCGCGTGCGCTCTGATCGAAACAGCTCCCTTCATGGGAGAAATCCAGGTTTTCATAGGGAAAACATTCACTTTCCCTATTGCGCACCACACTGGGCATTGTATCTTGCGCCCCGTCGTACAGCGTTTCGCTCATAGCGCAAACCTGTTCATTTTCCCGGGAGACGAGCATGGCCGCGAAGAAATCGGCAGCGAAGAAAGGCGCCGCGAAAAAGGCACCTGCGAAGAAGGCACCTGCAAAGAAGGCTGCGGCAAAGAAGGGCGGCGCCAAGAAGGCGGCGAAGCCCGCGAAGAAGGCAGCCAAGAAGTCTGGCGCCAAGCGCACGCCGAATGCTGCGTTCATGAAGCCGATGATGCCAAGCCCGCAGCTGGGCGCAGTGGTCGGCACGGCACCGCTTCCGCGTACCGAAGTCACCAAGAAGTTGTGGGCGTATATCAAGCGGAAGGGCCTGCAGGACGCCAAGAATCGTCGCCAGATCAATGCCGACGATAACCTGAAGCCGGTCTTCGGCGGCAAGGCGCAGGTCTCCATGTTCGAGATGACGAAGCTCGTCAACAAGCACCTCAAGTAGTTCGCATCGCAGTTTCCAACGCAGTAGCGAGGGGGCGTGTCGATTCGTCGGCACGCCCCCTCGGCGCATCTCACCGGCGGAAACCCTTGCCCGGAGACGGTACGTAGGGAGATTTCATGCAGTCCTTCACCTCTCCGACCCTTCTGTCGTCCATGGCCGCAAACGTCGTCGCGAGTGCTCGCGGCAAGAAAGCGAACAAGACATCGCGCACCGTCACCCTCTGGGAGAACATCAAGTCCCTCGCCGGCGCGATCCTCATCTATCTCGTCATCAACACGTTCCTCATCGCCGCGTATCGCATCCCGTCGGGATCCATGATCCCCACGCTGCTCATCGGCGACTGGCTCTTCGTGAACAAGGCCGTGTACGGACCGCACATCCCGTTCACGAACACCCACCTGCCCTCGTTCAGCGAGCCGAAGCGCGGCGAAGTCATCGTGTTCATCTCGCCCTATCAGGCCGACAATGGTGATGATCCGACACCCACGCTCGTCAAGCGGATGGTGGGCATGCCGGGCGACACGCTCTACATGCGCGCCGGACTCCTCTACGTGAACGGCCTGCCGCAGCGTCAGGGCTTCGGCATCGTCAGTACGCCAGGCACCGGCACCTCACAGCCGACGGACATCGCATCCAACTTCGATTGGCAACACAGGGTCGAGCTGAAACAGTCGCGCTTCGGCGCTGCTCCAGTACAGCCCCAGCTCGACAACTGGGGACCGCTCGTCATTCCTGCGGCCAACTATTTCATGATGGGCGACAACCGCTACGAGTCGAAGGACAGCCGCTACTGGGGCACCGTTCCGCGCGAGAACATCCGTGGCCGCCCCAGCTTCGTGTACTACACGTACAAGAGCGGACAGGAGACGGACCGACCCTTGCCATTCATCACCGACATCAGGTGGGGACGCATCGGGACGCGCATTCACTGACTCGGCGTGATCCCGGGACCCAGGTACAGCATACGAGGAACTCGGCTTGTCCTCGCAGGGGCGTGATCGCAGGATGAAGTTCGCACCGCTCGCTCCCGCGTCCCTCACGTCGCGTTTGATCGCGTGCTCGCAGCTTGCCTGCGTCCTGCTGTTCGGGGCGTTGCTCCTCATCCCCTGGCAGGCGAACTCTCCCGCGCTCGGCGCCACCTTCATTCTCGCCTGCGCCGCGTTCGCCATTGCGTCCGTCTCCGTCGCCGTGAGTGCGAGTGGGTTCGTCCGCGTCGTCTTCGGGGCATTCGCGCTCGTCGCCGTGTCGCTCGGCGTCGGAGAGCTGTGGATCCTCATCTCGCCCTTCACCACCTCGACGCTCGGGCTGCAGGACGCCAGCACCCTCGAGCTCGCCGTCGCGATCGCCGCGCTCAACGGCATGCTCGCGCTCTACGGCAACTACACACTCGGCGCACAACGGCTCACCGCCGAGGAGCTGCGGCTTCGCATCACGTCGGAGCAGCAGCTCAAAGCGACGCTCGAGCAGCGCGTCGTGCAGCGCACGCTCGAGCTGGACGACGCGCAACGCGTGCTGCACCGCATGTGGTGGCTCGGCCAGCAGATCACACTGGAGCTCGATCCTCGGCGCGTGCTCGATCGCTTCCTCGAGGCGGCAGCGGACGTCGCGCAAGCTGATGGTGCGGCGCTCGGACTCCTCACCGAGGACGGCACGATCCAGCTCGAAGCGGCAAGCGGCTCGATTTCATCGTTGGCTGGCGGAAGGCTGCCCATCACTGGATCGGCGATGGGTCGGGTGATCCGTGCGGGCGGAAGCTGGAGCGTCGCCGACGCGCACGAGCATCGCGATCAGGTGCACGCCGACTGGTTCGACAACGCCGAGGGACCGCTGCACGGCATGGCGATCGTCCCGGTCCAGCGCCGTGGGGAACGCATTGGCGCGGTGTCGATCGTGTCATCGAAGGTGCATACGTTCTCGCCGCTCGAGCTCGAGCGCGTCGAGGCAATGGCCGACCTTCTGTCCGTCGCGCTCGCCAATGCAGAGCTCTTCCAGACGATGAAGCAGGCGGAGTGGCGCTTCCGAACGCTGTTCCGCGCCGCGCCCGACGCCGTGCTCACCGTGCTGCATGCGACGGGACGCATCCGCGAAGCAAACGACGCCGTGCGTGAAGTGTTCGGACTGGAGCCACACCAGATCGTCGGCCGTACGCTGGTCGAGCTGATCCTTCCCGTCGATCGCGCCACCATGGCGAGCGCGCTCTCCGCTGCGTTCGAGGGAAGCCCCGCGCGTGCGGAGGTGCAGGTCACGCTGCCAGGCGGGACGACGCGCGTCGTCGCGCTCGCGGCGAGTCGTCTCCCCGAAGCGGATCCACCGAGCGTGCTGCTCATCGGCCGCGACATGACGCAGGAACGCGAGCTGCGAGTACGGCTCATGGAGTCCGACCGCCTCGCCGCGGTAGGAGAGCTCGTCGCGGGCGTCGCGCATGAAGTCAACAACCCACTCAGCAGCATCAGCGCGTTCGCCCAGCTCCTCCTGCGCGAGACGACGCTCAATCCGTCGCAGCGCGAGTCCATCGAGGTCATCCGCGCCGAGACAATGCGCGCGAGTCAGGTGGTGAAGGACCTGCTGGCCTTCGCACGCCGCAGCGAACCACAGCGCGCGCCGCTCGACTTGAATGGAGTCGTCGCTCGTACGGTGCGCATGCGGCAATACCAATTCAGCGAGGCGTCCGTCGTCGTCGACACGGACCTCGCGGACGATCTCCCGTCGGTCATGGGCGACGCACGACAGCTGCAGCAGGTCTGCCTCAACCTGCTCACCAACTCCGTGCAGGCGATGGCCCCACTCGGCGGCAAGCTGCATGTGCGCAGCTTCACGGACGACGGCGCCGTCGTCCTCGAGGTGAGCGACAGCGGATCAGGTATTCCGGCGAATGTGCGCGCCCACATCTTCGAGCCGTTCTTCACCACCAAGCAGGAAGGCGAAGGCACGGGACTCGGCCTCAGCGTCAGCTACGGCATCGTCACCGCGCATCGAGGCACGATCGAGGTGACCGAGACCAGCAGCCTCGGGACGACCTTCCGTGTCACGCTGCCAGCCGTCTCCACCCCGCCGAGCGACGCCGACGGCCTCGGCGAGCCAGCGCCGTTCACCCTGCGCTCTCCACTCGCTGGCATCCGCTTGCTCTTCGTCGACGACGAGCCGGCGCTGCGCAGCGGAATGGAAGCATTCGGCAAGATGCGCGGCTTCAGCGTCGTCGCCGCAGCTGATGGCGCGGCTGCGCTCGAGGCGGCGCGCACCGGCGGCGTCGACGCCGTCGTCTGCGACCTGCGCATGCCCGGCATGGACGGCTATGCATTTCACGAGCAACTGCGCGTCGAGCGGCCCGGACTGGCCGCGCGCACGGTCTTCATCACCGGCGATGTCGTGACGTCCATCTCACGAGGCAGTGTCTCTCGCCAGCCGGTGCTCACCAAGCCGTTTTCGTTCGACAAGATTGAAGAGGCGCTCATCGCGGTGATGCGTGGAACGCCCTACGTGCCCGGCGACCGTTCATCGATGCGAGCCTGAGTCATGCCCTCTTTCTTCCCGCGACAAACCATCGAGTGGCGACTCGAAGAGCCTCCGGCGTTCCGGAAGCTCTCACTCTCGCTCGTGGAGATGGCACTTCTCACGGGCATCGTGCTGCGCGTGCTGCGTGCGCTCGCCTTCACCCACGGGCGCGCGAGCTGGCTCTTCTACGGGCTGGTATTCATCGTCGGCACGCTCGTGCTGCTCGGCATGACCACAGCGCACCTCGCGAACTTTCCCGTGCGTTCATGGTCGTGGCGTGCGCCACTGTTCGCATTCGTGGAAGTCGCGGGCGAGATGATCACCAGCCTGCTGCTCATCTCGCTCGGCCACGAGCCGGAGGGAACCTCCCGCGCCGAATTTCATGACTGGCCGAGCATGGCGATGCGGGCGCTGGTGCAGAGCGAGCTGACGATCTGCGTCTGGGCGCTACTGCTCGCCCTCGCCATCGTGTTCGTGCGACGCAGCGGCATGGCGCGCGACGTCGACTCCGATCCACTCGACCCCGCGCTTCCCGCGCCTGGCGATCACTGACCCCGGGATCGCATCGCTGCGGCGACTTCCGTGACGTTGAATCACGTGAATCTGTTCGGAATCTGCTCCACGTGATGTCGATAGGCGCATCGCCGTTAGACTCCGCGTTGGCACAGTGATGTGATTCCATCAAATGCAAATAATTCAAGCCAGGCAGTTGCTGCGTTTCTGTAGTTGGATGTCGCCCACTTCCAGCCGACTGATGACCACTTATCGCTTTCTCTCAGCCCTCGTCCTCGCCACATCGGCCGCCAACGCACAAGGCGTGGAGCGTCCCTTCGGCACACTCCGCGAACAAGCGATCGAGCAACAAAAGTGGCTCGATGAGCGAATGAACACGGTTCTGCCAGCGCTGATGCGCAAGCACGGTGTCGAGATGTGGGTCGTGCCGATGCGCGAGTACAACGAAGATCCCGTCTTTTCATCCATCGTCTCACCGACGACGTTTGCCGCTCGGCGACGCACGATCTATCTGTTCTTCGATCAGTGCGTACAGGCCAGGCGTCGCACCGCGCGCGACACCCTGCCGTGCACGGTCGAGCGCATCGCGTTGGGTGGCACGTCGCAGGGTGGCGTCTTTCGCGCCGTGCGCTCGACCACTCCTGCCGCAGGTCCCGCCGGCGCTCGTGCAGGGCAGCAGGCAGAGCTCTGGGGCGACGCGCAGTGGCGCGTACTCGCCGATGCCATCGCCGCACGGAAGCCCGGCTCGATCACGGTGAACACGTCGCGTGTCTTCGCCTTCTCCGACGGATTGTCCTCGGGTGAGCGCGACGGCATGCGCGCCGCGCTCGGCCCTCGATGGAGTGCGCGCTTCAACAGCGTCGATGCGTTGCCGCTCGAGCTCATCGCCACGCGCCTGCCCGCCGAGAACGTGTTGTACGAACGCATGACGAGCGTCGCGTGGGACATCATCGAGAAGGCGTTCTCCAATGCGGTCATCACTCCCGGCGTCACGCGCACCGAGGACGTGGTGTGGTGGATGCGCCAACGCGTGAACGACCTCGGACTGGGCACGTGGTTCCAGCCGTCGGTCGAGGTGCAGCGGCAGGGCGCCACCGACGCGCAGCTCGGCGACAATCCGATCATTCAGCGCGGCGACGTGCTGCACTGCGACTTCGGCATCACCGCGCTCCGGCTGAACACGGACACACAACACATGGGCTACGTGCTCCGTGAAGGCGAGACGGCACCGCCGGCGGGACTCCTTCGCGCGCTGTCCAACTCGAATCGTCTCCAGGACATCGTGCTCGCCGAGATGCGGCCGGGTCGGACGGGCAACGAGGTGCTCAAGGCGTCACTCGATCGCATGCGCCGCGAGGGAATTAGCGGGACTGTCTACACCCACCCCATCGGCATGCACGGTCACGGCGCTGGTCCGCTCATCGGTCTCTGGGACTATCAGGACGGTGTGCCCGGTCGCGGCGACGCGAAGGTCATCCCGAACATGTGGTTCTCGATAGAGCTGCAGGCGACGTCACCGGTCGCCGAGTGGGGCGGTCAGGCTGTTCGCAGCGCGCAGGAAGAGGACGTGATGCTCGGCGCCGACGGCATTCCACATTGGGCCTTGAAGCGTCAGACGACGTATCACTTGGTGCGATAGACGTCGAACACGCCAGCGCCGCGATCCGACGTGCGTCGTGGTCCCGAAAGAGGGGAAATACAAAGAGGCCCGGGCGAAATGCCCGGGCCTCTTTCAAGCAGTGACGTTCGTCGAATGCTTACTTCTTGCGGCGACGGATACGCATGCCGGCGATGCCAGCGATACCGGTCGCGACGAGCATCAACGTAGCCGGCTCGGGCGTCGGGGTCACGTTCGGGTTGAACGTATCGTCGTAGATGATGAACTCCTGGACGGCATCCGCGTCAGCAGCCGTGTGCGTACGGACGTCCGAGACGACCCAGTAGTTTGCGACGTCCAAGGTCAAGTAACCCACCGCCGCCTGGGCCAACCAGGTGTTCGGACTCGGGTTGATCTGCGCCGGGAGCGGGCCCGACTGGGGCACGAACAGCGTCCAGATGGCCGCCTGAATGTTCCCGTATTGGGAGGTCGGTGCGGTGGCGAACTGCTTCGACAGCCAAGCCGCCTGCTGGTACAGCGCGAGGCCGTTGAAGCGGGTGACCGTACCGATGCCAGTATTCGAACCGAGGTTCGTCAGGTTGGCATCCCAGACTGACGGCGGGCTCGTCACGACGTGGTGGAAGAAATCCACGCAATTCAGCTTGTCGATGACGTTGTTCGCCGGCGCGCCTTGATAGCCGGTATACGGCCCGACGTAGTAGCCGAACGCCGTGACAGTGCCGGGGCTGATGAACGTAAACTGCGTCGACGCACTGGCCGGCGCGGCGATTCCCAACGACATCGTCAGGGCGAGTGCTGCAATTCGTGAACGCATGGGGGGTTGAGTTGAAGCGTGAATGCCTGGACACGAGACCACAGGCGCAGGCGTGCCAGTGACGTAGGACACCAAAGCACAAATCATTCCGTGTTCCAACCCCAAACAAGCGAAGTGCAGCACCACCATAAGCCGTTGAAAATCAAAGCTTTAAATGCCTGCTCGCGAGCGGTCAAGGTGGCCGAACATCAGAGGACGACTGTCGGCACGCCACAGACGTGTTGCAAGGCTGCCACACTGCACAGCAATCATGCCAAACTCAGTACAGCCCGCCTCGACTCAGTTCGATACAAAATTTTGCCGACCGAACGCCCGAATCGGAGCCGTAGGCTGTGTGCTCGCCCTGTCCAGACGGCTTCCACGCGCCAGAAACGCGAAGGTCAAGAGCCCGAGTATGAACTTGCCCATCGCCGTCGCACTCGCGACGTAATACGACAGCGCCATCTCGGGACGAATCATCCGCCGCGACTGCATGGCATCGAGTGAGAACAGCACCGTCGCGAGCACCAGCACGGCAACCGTGATCCAGCAGAGAATCGACAGCACCTTCGCCACCCGCACGTGTCCAGCCGCAATCGCCGTCGCCACCGCGATCAACGCACCCGACGCCGGAATCATCAGCGCATTGCTCAACAGCCCGAACGCCCCGAACCGCCACTGGCTGCTGACGAGGTTCCACGGTGCGAGGCTCAACGACGCATCGAACAACGGAATGAAGACGAGAACGAAGGCAACCAGGTAGGCACCCGGCGCAAGCTGACGATAGTTGTTCATTCGACTGGGGGGCGGCAGATGAGTTGGTGAAGCGGAGCGCATGACGGACTGTCCGGACTACGCACGTCGCAGTTCGATCTCGAAGGAGAACCGCGTCCCGGTCTCCGGCGTGGATTCGACCTGCAGCGACGTTCCCATCGAGCGCAGGAAATCCTGGCAGATCGCCAGGCCAAGTCCGGCATTGGAGAACCGTACACCAGACGCACTGGGACGGAACCCATCGAACAACATCGACATCACGTTCGCGGGAATGCCCTGACCGGTGTCGGACACCCAGAACGAGAGACGCGTCTCGCCGAGCTCCGTGGCGCCGATGGTCACCGAGCCCTCGTTCGTATACTTCAACGCGTTCGTCATCAGGTTCAGCAGGACTCGTCCGAGCGCGCCGGGATAGCCCAGCCGCCCGTCGACCGCAGGCAACACGTGCGTGATGGGCAGTCCCTTCTCCTCGCTGATCGGCCGCACCGTGTCGCACACGCTGAGGATGACTTCCGCGATGGAAAAGGGAATCGGCCGGCCGTCGACGAGTCGCTGCCCGCCGCGCACCGCGTCGATGACGTCGCAGGCCAGCGTGTTCAACCCGAGTGCGGCGCCATAGATGAGGCCAAGCTGCCGCTCCTGCACCGTGGTGACAGGCCCGCTGCGTCCGCGCCGCAGCGTCTCCACGAGGAAGAGGATCGACGTGAGCGGCGAGCGCATGTCGTGCGCGATCTCCACGACGGCGTTCACGGCGTCCGCCGTGGCAAGATGGCGCGTGAACTCATTGCGGCTCTCGAGCGTGTGCGGCGTCTGCACGGCCTCGATTGCCGCGATCATCGTCGCGAGCTCGCTGCCGCTGATGCCCGCACCATCCTGCGCGACGACGCCGAGGAACGCGCTGCGGAGCACGTCGGCGTAATGGCGTGGAATGGCGCCCTGACTCTCCTGTCGGCCGCCGGGATACGTCCCGTTCGAATCCCCGTCGGACGCGGCGAGTCCAAGCCGAACCAGTCGGCTGAGCGTCTCCCGAATTTCCGAGGCTGGGGTCCGTTCGCTGCTCGCGAGCTCGTTCGCGGCGCGCTCGGCAGCGAGAAAGAGCAGGGTCTGCAGCGACGGACTCACCATGCCGGTCGCGACATGAGATGAAGTCAACCGCTCTGCGTCATCTGAAGGTTGGTGTTACTGGCGCGAAACCCGGCAGAATTCCGGAGAATCCCGCCGGGCGAAACGAGCCCTGACGTCGTGCAACGCTACGCAGGGATACTGCCGGAAGCTAGAGTGTCAGCGTCTCGCTGGAGTCACGGCGAAACCCATGACGCTCGAGCAACCGGTACAGCGTTGTGCGGTCGACACTCGCGAGCCGCGCGGCACGCGACATGTTGCCGGAAGCGCGAGAGACGAGCCGCGTCACGTATTCCTTCTCGAAGGACGCCAGGACCTGGTCCTTCGCAACGTGATACGCGTCGTGCATCGGGACACTGGCCGCGATCCCCGGGTCGGAGAAGACGTCGTCCTGCTTGTGCAGCGGGATATCCTCGGGGCTGATGATCGTGCCGGGCGTCGTGAGCACGACCAGGTGCTCGACGACGTTCTGCAGCTCGCGGACGTTTCCACGCCAGGAGCGCCCCTGCAGGAACTCCAGCGCCGCGCTGCTGAACTGGGGCATCGCGTCCCGCGATGTGTGGTGCCGCTTCCAGAAGTGCGCGAGGAAGTGGTTCGCGAGGATGGGAATGTCCTCCACACGCGACCGCAACGGCGGTAGCGCGATGGACACCACGTTCAGGCGGTAGTACAGGTCCTCGCGGAGATGCTTGCTCTGAATGGCGAGGCGCGGATCGCGGTTGGTCGCCGAGATGAAACGGATGTCCACCTGGGCATCCTGCTGCTCGCTGCCGACGCGCCGCACGACACCGTCCTGCACGACGCGCAGGAGCTTGGCCTGCAGGGGCAGCGCCATCTCCGTGAGCTCGTCGAGGAAGAACGTACCCTTGTCCGCTGCCTCGAGGAGGCCGGTCTTTTCGCGGTCGGCGCCAGTGAATGCGCCCTTGCGATGACCGAACAGCTCGGACTCGAGCAGGTGCTCCGGCATCGCCGCGCAATTGATCGGAACCAGCGTTTCAGCCGACCGGCGACTGTGCCGATGGATGAATTGCGCGAACATCTCCTTACCCGTTCCACTTTCGCCCACGAGCATGACGGAGGCGTTGGTCGCGGCCACCTTGCGCGCCAGCTCCACCGCAGTCCGGAAGGCCGGTGACACGCCCAGCAGCGTGATGTGGTCGCTGTTGCCGTGCTGCGTCAGGGCGTCGGTGCTCGCCTCGCTCCGCGCCCGGTTGGTCAATACCGCATGAGCGGCGCGTCCGAACATCAGGTGCAGATGCGTTCCGGAGAACGGCTTCGGCAGGTAGTCCCACGCGCCGATGCGCATGGCCTCGAGGCTCGACGCCACGCTTGGATTGCCCGTCATGACGATGACGATGGTATTCGGCTGAGACTCGAGGACTGCCTTGAGAATCTCGATGCCGGGGACCGGCGTCATGTAGAGGTCGACGAGGACGATGTCGAAGCGAGAGCGACGGAACAGCTCGATCGCCTCATCGCCGCGTCCGCTCGACACGACATTGTATCCCTCGACCTGCAGGACACTCGCACACCCTTCGCGCAGGATCCGGTCATCATCGATGACGAGGACGCGAATCGATGCGCGCGCCTCCATCGGGACCATTGCCGTGTCGGGAACTGGTATCTCACCGACGGGAGGCCGAAGCGATACTGCCGAATCCGTCAGCCGAGAGACGTGATCGGAGCCAGCAGATGCGAAGGGGGGAAAACCGCCATCATTCGTCGACATTTAGATCCCGGCGTCGGGGTACATGGGTGTACATGACATGAAGATGACACGCAGTGTTGCTTCATTCCAACAACAGTTGGTTGAGCGCGTCACCAGTCTCTAGTGTTCTG
>JBDSML010000227.1:0-8135 GCA_039915865.1 Gemmatimonadaceae bacterium
GAGACCGCCGCCTTCTGCGCGATGGACTGAAGCTCGCGCTCGCGGAGCAGCGCCATCGTGCAGACGACGACACCACCCACCTTCAGCACGGCGAACCAGCAGGCGGCCAACATCGGCGTGTTCGCGCCGCGCAGCAGGACGCGGTTGCCTGCGACGATGCCGAACTCGTCGACGAGCACGTGGGCGATGCGGTTCGCCTGCGTCATCAACTCGCGATAGCTCCACTCGCCGCCCGGAAACCGAATCGCGGGGCGTTCGGCGTCGCCGGAGTTCACCCGTTCGTCGAGCAGCGTGACCGCGCAATTGAGGCGATCCGGATACGCCAGCTCGGGAATCGCGTCCCATTCGCACACCGGCAGCAATTCGGCCGGCGGCAGGTGGTCGGCGCAGAACGTGTCGACGTGGCCACTGCGCACGCCTGGTTCACTCATGCGTGCCACCTCCCCTCGCGTACTCGGCGAGCACCTGCGCGGCGATCACGAGTTGCTGCACTTCCGTGGTGCCCTCGTAGATCCGGAGCGCGCGGATCTCGCGGTAGAGGCGCTCGACGGGATGTCCTGCCACGACGCCGCGTCCGCCGAGGAGCTGAACGGCGTCGTCGATGACATGCTGCGCGGATTCGGTGGCGAACATCTTCGCCATCGCGGCCTCGCGCGTGATCCGCTCGGCGCCGTTGTCGCGCGTCCATGCGGCGCGGTAGACGAGCAGCGCGCTGGCGTCGATGGACGTCGCCATCGTGGCGAGCCTGGCCTGCGTGAGCTGGAAGTCCTGCAGCAGCTGGCCGAACATCTCACGCGTCGTCACGTGGGCGAGCGTCTCGTCGAGCGCGCGGCGCGCCATGCCGAGTGCCGCGGCGCCGACGGTCGAGCGAAAGACGTCGAGCGTGCCCAGCGCGACACGCAGGCCCCGACCTGCCTCGCCGATGACGCGGCTGACCGGGACACGGCACTCGTCGAAGTGCAGCGTCGCGAGCGGATGCGGAGCGATCGTTGAAATGCGTTCGCCGATGGAAAACCCCGTGTCTCCTGGCTCGACGACGAGCGCGATGAAGTCGCGCGCGGCGCTGTCGAGGCGACAGAAGACGACGTAGACGTCGGCGATGCCGCCGTTGGAGATCCAGGTCTTTTCGCCATTGATGACGTATTCGCCGCGATCGAGGCGCGCCATCGTGCGCATGGCGCCGATGTCCGAACCGGCATCGGCTTCCGAGATGGCGAAGGCGCCGATGGCGTCTCCCGTGGCGATCCGCGGCAGGTATTTCGCCTTGAGCGCCGACGATCCGAACAGCGAAATCGGACCGACACCCAATCCCTGCATGGCGAACGCGAAGTCGGCGAGTCCGGAGACGCGCGACAGCGTTTCGCGCGCGATGCAGAGTGAGCGGACGTCGAGCGCGTCGTGCATGCCGCCGTATTCTGCGGGCACTGTGTAGCGCAGCCAGCCCGCACTCCCGAGCTGTTTTACCAGCGCGCGACAATCGGCGTCGACGTCGGTGGTTTCGTGCGCATGCGCGAGCTCGTGTTGCGACCACGTGCGCAGCTCGGACGCGAGGGTACGATGCGCGTCCGTGAAGAAGGGCCAGTCGAACGGGCTCGTCACCACGGGCCGCCGTAGTAGTCGGCGACCATGCGCGTGCAGGCCGCCAATCGTGGATTGTGGAGCACGACGCCGGCGACCGTCGCGCTGCTCACCGCGAGCGCCTGAATCGGGGCGTACCTGATCTCGTCCATGCGCGGCTCTTGCGGCTTGGCAAGGAGGTCGATCAACGCCTTCTCGGATGGATAGCGCGCGAGATCGATGCGCGCGCGCCGGATGGCGTCAGTGACGTCACTGTTGCTGCCGAACATCAACTCCGTCACGTTGGTGCACGATGACGCCGAGAGCAGCCGCACTGCCTCGTATCGCATGCCGAGGTGTTCGTTGGGATTGGCCGCTTCGGCGATGAGGAATTTTCGCATCTCATCCACGGATATCCGGTTGTTCGTCAGCTGCACGCCAAACTTTGGCTGCGGCGCCAGTGCCGGCATCGACGAGCGCGGGTCGTTGGTAACCGCATAGAATCTCCGCAATGCGTCGCGGCCCACGGCGACGGTGACGTTGCCCATGAACTCGTCCATCGAGGTGTGTCCGTTGTCGATCATCGCGAAGCCAAACGACACGATTGAACGAAGGGCCGCTTCCGCCGAATCGCGCTGGCCGATCGACAGGTGATAGGCCGCGCGAGACACTGACGCGTAGGCAAGCTCCTTCAACGCCTTGTAGTCCGTCCGCATCGCGTTCGGGTTTACATCTGCCGGGAAAGGGATCTTGAACGACCCACCGAGGATGTCCACCGCCGGCGCGCGCGCCACGAGATCGAACGCTTTCCACGCTGGCGCCATTGCCAGCGTTCGCAGATAGGCCGTCTCCTTCGGCGTGAATCCGCCCTTGACTGCTTCCTGAATCGCGACGCTCGACGGACCACGGAAACCGAAGGTCATCATCCGGTTGACGAACATGTCCGGCGTGAGCGGGACGTTCTGCCAACTCTGGTCCGGACGCGATGGCACGTCAATGAGCGGAAACGCGCTCGACTCACGTAACGGCTGCAACGCGTTGTACGCCAACCCAGCCTGCATCGGCGTAATGGTTGGATCCGTCGGCACCGATAGCGGGCGCGAGACCTCCACGAGCGCCAGCTTCGCGCGAGTGCTGTTGCCGAAGTTGCCGTTGCCCCAGGCATTTGCGCCCCTGACGCCGACGATCACGATCGGCACCAGCGTCATGAACGCCACCGCGACGGCCGCGTCACGCACAACGCGTGCAGCGATGCCCAGCCACGAACGCTGTGCTCGCGACTTCCCCGGCGCGGCCATGCCCGACCGATCGTCGACGCGCACCGGCAGCGCCGCTTCAGCGCGCGCATCGAACGCGCCCGCTGCGCCCACACCCTGTGATGCCGTTCGCGTTCGATCCATGCGCTACACTGGTGTGAGTTCGATCGAGCGCGGAAAGCGCAATCGCGTTTCCACTTCGTCGCGCGCGGCGATCATCCGCTCGACTTCGGCAGACACTTCGACGGCCAGCCCGATATGCGTGGTGAGTCCTTCCACCGTCGCGGAACCGGCGTGCAGGCGGAGGAGGTTCAACCGAATCGTCTCGAGCGCACCGACGGCGTCGCCAAGCTTGTCGTGAACGAGGTCGCGTTCGACGCGGAGTGATTCGTAGTCGTCGGACTGGTCGGCAATGCCGGAGTTGCCGAGCGCCTCCTGCAGCTCATCGTGGCGCGCGCGGAGGGTCTGTGCGTCGCGCTGCAACCGGTGCAGCAGCGCCGGCAAGTCACCGATGGCCTGCCGCGACTCCCTCGGCAGGCTCTCGAACAGCTGCTCGGCCGCCATGCCAAGCGACAGCTCGGTGGCGCGATGCGTCATCGCGGTGCTGACCGGTTGACTGCCGCGCAGCTTGCGGGCGACCGCAAATGCGAGCGTGCCGATGCGTCCATTCCACACCGTCGACCAGAACTCCGTGTCGACATCTCGCCGCGTTTGCAGGACGGCGAGGTAACACGTCCCCGAGAACACGGCGATGACGGCGGCGGTGCCAGTGATCGGTGTGGCCACCTGGGCGAGCTCCTGCCAACGGCCGACCGCGCTGCTGATGGCGATGACCGGCACCGAGATCGCCGTGAACGACGCCGTCACCCGGGCGATGCGCGAGAGCGTCCATTCCACGGACGATCGCCCGATGCCGCGGCCGACCGCATGCTCTTCGCGCGAATTTTCGATCTCGGCGCGGAACGCTGGACCAAGATCGGCGTGTGCAAAGCCGAGCTTCAACAGCTTTCGCGCCGACTGCACCGCAAAGGCGAAGGGTGCGAGCGCGACGCCGACGGCAAGGGTGGTCCAGCCCGGCGGCGCGCCGAAGATCGCGCCGATGGTCGTGGCCGCGGTGAGGAGCGCGCCCGCCGTGAGCAGCGTGCCGCCGCCATCCATGCGTCCATTGCGCTTCACGAACGCGCGGAGCGCGGCGGGCAATTCACGACGCTGGTCCATCGCGACGCCAAGTTGCTCGGCGAGCGCATCGGCATTGAGCGGACGCTTCGCCGGATCCTTGGCGAGGCACCGGTCTATCAGGTGTCCGAGTTTCCTGGGCAGTGCAATCCCGAGCGACGCGATCGGCGGCGGCGCTTCCGTCACCTGCTTGGCCAGAATCTCCGTCGCGCTGCGTCCCTCGAAGGGAAAGCGTCCCGAGAATGCATAGAATGCCGTCGCACCCAGTCCATACAAGTCGGAGCGTGCGTCGATGTCGCCGCCGAGTGCCTGTTCGGGGCTCATGAACTCGGGCGTGCCACTGACGCCGTCGCCCGCAGCATCTCCCGCAGCGGCGGCGATGCCGAAGTCGGCGACGAGCGCGCGCCCGCTCGAGAACTCGATGAGGATGTTGTCGGGCTTCACGTCGCGATGCACGAGCCCTTGCGCGTGTGCGTAGGCGAGCGCCCATGCGACCTCGCGCAGTACGCGCGCGCCCTCGGAGGCGGACACTGGGCCACGGCTGCGCACGCGTTGCGCGAGCGTCTCGCCATCGACGAATGCCATGACGTAGAAGACGAAGCCATCCACTTCGTCGACCGAATGGATCGGGATGATGTGCGGGTGCGAGAGCTTCGCCGCGAGTCGGGCCTCGCGAAGAAACCTGTCGCGAAGTGTCGGCAGCACCGACTTCTCGGGCGGCAGCAGCTTGATCGCGACGAGGCGATCGAGGTGTACTTCGCGCGCGAGGTACACGACGCCCATGCCGCCGCGACCGAGCTCGCGGTCGATCGAATAGCGTCCAGCGAGTGCGAGCTGGAACGCGAGGAAGAGCGAGTCCGGCGTCGTCATGGGCTGCGACATCTAATTCCCCTCGAAGACTGGCTTCCGCTTTTCGACGAAGGCGCGGTACGCGCGCTCGAAGTCTTCGCCCTGCATGCACTCCGCCTGTCGCGCCGCCTCGAAATCGATGGCGCTGTCGACGTCCATCGACCACTCGTCGTGCAGGCAGCGCTTGGTCACCGCGTGGGATGCCGAGGGACCGTGCGCCAGCGTGGACGCCATCTCCATCGCGTCGGCGAGCAGTGCGTCAGGGGTACACACACGATTGTAGAAGCCCCACCGCTCGGCCTCTGTGCCGTCGATGCTGCGCCCGAGAAAGAGCAACTCGCTCGCGCGACCCTGGCCGATGATGCGCGGAAGGATCGCACACGCGCCCATGTCCGCACCCGAGAGGCCGACGCGCACGAAGAGGAACGCCACCTTGCTGCGGGCCGTCCCAAGGCGAAGGTCGCTCGCCATGGCGAGAATGGCACCAGCACCGACGCAGATGCCGTCGACCGCCGCGACGATCGGCTGTGGACACGCGCGCATCGACTTCACGAGGTCGCCCGTCATCTGGGTGAAGGCGTGGAGTCCCGCGTGATCGCCGTCGTTCTTCATGCGGACGAGCGGGCCGATGATATCGTGCACGTCGCCGCCGCTGCAGAAGTTCTCGCCCGCACCCGTGAGCACCACGGCGCGGATGTCACGCACGCGCTGGAGGGCGAGAAACGTGTCGGTGAGCTCGCGATACGACTCGAGCGTCAGCGGATTCTTCCGCTCTGGCCGGTTCAGCGTGATCACGGCGACGCGATCCTCGACGCGCCAGGCAAAGTGCTTCGGCGCGATGCTCGCCGCGGTATGCGTGTCGGTCACGACTCGGTTTCCTCGAGCGAGCGTTTCACGGACGTGCGCAGCTTGCCGAGCAATGTGTAGAGCTGCGTTCGGTCATCGACGGACAGCTCCTCGAACATCTCATCGATCCACTGTTCGTGCCGCGGCGCCATCGCGAGCAATGCGCGACGACCCGCCGCACTGAGTCGCACGATCTGCGTACGGCGATCGGTGGCCGACGCGGCTCGGCTCACGAGCCCTTCCTGCACCAGACGCTCGATGAGGCCCGTGAGGTTGCCGTTCGTCACCATGAGCCGGCGCGACAGCTCGCTCATCGTGAGACCCTGCACATCGTCGCGAGCGGCGGCGGCCAGCTGTGCGAGCACGTCGAACCGCGGCAAGGTGATGGCGAATTCGTCGCGGAGACGGCTGCGCACTGCTCCCTCGACCGCAGTCGTGCAGGCGAGGAGACGCAGCCACACGCGCAACGAGTCATGCGGAACGAGTGCGGTGCGTGTGCGTCGAGCGGCATTCGTGCGCGTCGTCGTCATGCGACTTCTCCTCCGGCAACAGGCAACGCGATTCCCGTGATCGCGCCCGATGTCGGCGCGCAGAGCCACGCGACCGCCGATGCCACCTCGTCGGGGCTCGTCATCACACCCCGCGGAATGATGCTGACCAGCATCTCGCGTGCCTCCGTCGGTGTCTTGCCCAGTGCATTCACGATATTCTCGACGGCGGAGTCCGTGAGGTCAGTATCGGTATAACCCGGGCAGACTGCATTCACCGTCACACCGGCCTTCGCCGTCTCGAGCGCGAGCGCGCGGGTAAAGCCGATCACACCATGCTTCGCGGCGCAGTAGGCGGTCATCGTCTTGTATCCGCGCAGTCCTGCGGTCGACGCGATATTGACGACGCGTCCCTTTCCGGCGGCAATCATCGCCGGCATCGCCCGCGCCGTGCAGAGATATGTCCCCGTGAGATTCACCCCGATCATCTGGTCCCACATCGCACGTGACGTCGCAGCGAACTTGGCGCTCTTGGCGGTCCCTGCGTTGTTGACGAGAATCTGTGCCGCACCAAGCCCCGACTCGGCGCGCTCGAACGCGCGCGCGACGCTGGCCTCATCGGCAACGCTGCACTCGACCACCTGGACTGGTCCGCCGAATTGCTGCAGCGCGGCGGCGTGCGACCGCAGATCGCCGAGCGTGCGCGCCATGAGCGTGACGCTTGCTCCCCTGGCCGCGAGCGCAGTCGCTATCGCGGCGCCAATGCCTCGGCTACCGCCAGTGATGATGGCGTGTTGGCCTTCCAGAGTACGGTCGAGTGGCATTTTCCCTTGATAGCAGTATGGAAGACCATTACAGCTTTTGCTTTTCCAATTCTCGTTCCAGCTGGACCTTTCCCAGGTAGTATTGCCTCGGCCACCGCTTCGCCTTGTAGCCGAGTGTTGCTGCAGCGTGCAGGACCCAATGCGGGTCACTCAGGTGCGGACGTCCAATCGCCACCAGGTCCGCACGCCCCGCCGCGATGATGCCGTTCACCTGGTCGGGATCCGTCACATTGCCGACGGCGATCGTCGGCACATGTGCCTCGTTGCGAATGCGGTCGCTGTACGGTGTCTGATACAGACGACCGAACACGGGTTGCGCCTCAGTCGTCGTCTGGCCCGTGGAGACGTGAATGATGTCCGCACCCGCCTCCACGAACGCACGCCCCACCGCCACCGACTCCTCGGGCGTCAGTCCATCCTCCACCCAATCGGTGGCCGAGACGCGCACCGACATCGGGCGCGAGGCGGGCCACACCTCGCGCATGGCCGAGAACAGCTCGAGTGGAAAGCGAAGACGATTCTCCAGCGACCCACCGTAGTCATCGGTTCGCTGGTTGCTCACCGGCGTCAGGAAGCTCGACACCAGGTAGCCGTGCGCCGCGTGCAGCTCCAGCATGTCGAAGCCGCAGTCGACGGCCATCCGCGTCGCGCGAAGGAAGTCGTCGCGCACCTGAGCCATGTCGGCACGTGTCATCTCGCGCGGCGCCGTCAGCGACGCCGCATACGCAATCGGCGACGGGCCGATCGTGGGCCAATCGTCGTCGCCCAGGGGAAGGTCGGCGCCTTCCCACGGCAACCTGGTAGAGCCCTTTCGCCCGGAGTGGCCGAGCTGAAGACACATCTTCGCCGGCGACCACGCGTGCACGAAGTCGACGACGCGCCGCCAGCCCGCAGCGTGTTCACTCGTGTACAGGCCTGTGCAGCCGAGCGTGATGCGCCCTTCCGGCGAGACGCATACCATCTCCGTCATCACCAGCGCTGCGCCGCCCAGTGCGCGTGCGCCGAGGTGGACGAGATGGAAGTCGTTCGGCGTGCCGTCCGTGGCGCTGTACATGTCCATCGGCGCGACGACGATGCGATTCTCGAGCGTCATCTCACGCAGCCGAAAGGGCGCGAACATCGGCGGCGCGTCTGCCGGC
>JBDSML010000031.1:0-6890 GCA_039915865.1 Gemmatimonadaceae bacterium
TGCCGAAGTTTCTCGACTCGCGCTTCGGTGTGCAGCTCGGCGGACTGACGATGCCGCTGATCGTGATCTACATGATCGCCGACGTCGGATCGGTCGGCGGCGGATGGTTGTCGGGCGGGCTGATGAAAACGGGCATGCCGCTGAACCGTGCGCGAAAGATCACGATGCTCCTCGCGGCGCTGCTCATCGTGCCGACGATGTTCGCGCCGCAGGTGTCGGGCATGTGGGCGGCCGTGCTGCTGGTGAGTCTCGCAGCTGCGGCGCATCAGTGGTGGTCGGCCAACCTCTATACACTCGCCAGCGACATGTTTCCTCGGCGCGCCGTTGCGTCGATCATCGGGTTCGGGGGATTCGCCGGGGCCATGGGCGGCGTGATCTTCCAGCGCACCGTGGGCTACATGCTGCAGCAGGATCCAACGGCGTATCGCTACATCTTCATGTTCTGCGGGTTGATCTACCTGGTGGCGCTGGCGTGCATCCACTTGATCGTGCCCCGGTTGGAGCCAGCCAAGTTCGACGGAGTGGAGGGGTGACGTCACGCCGCAGCTTTCTCCAAACGCTAGCGGCGAATGCGAGTGGGATGATCATCGCGCCGAGTATCATCGGCGCGATGGGTGCATGCATGCCACGCACCAACGCGTTTGTCCTGAGTGGCGACGCGAGCGGCTGGGATCGCGTTCCGGGAATTCTCAGCCGGATCGTTCCGCCAGATTTCCCCAGTCGCGACTTCAGCATCGCGACGTACGGTGCGCGCGGCGACGGAACGACGGACTGCTCGACGGCATTTCATTCGGCGATCGGCGCGTGCAACGCCGCGGGTGGTGGCCGCGTCGTCGTGCCGGCCGGACGCTTTCTCACCGGACCAATCCACCTGCGCAGCAACGTGAATCTCCACGTGCAGGATGGTGCAACCATTCTCTTCAGTCGCGATCCGCGCGCGTATCTCCCTGCAGTCTTCACGCGGTGGGAGGGCACCGAGATGATGGGCTACTCGCCACTCATCTACGCCTTCGGCCAGGAGAACGTGGCAGTCTCCGGTACCGGCACGCTCGACGGCCAGGCCGACGACGCCAACTGGTGGCCCTGGAAGGGCGGCAAGCAGGCGCCGGCGCGCAACGCACTGATGAAGGCGGGCGAGGACGGGATATCCGTGGCGAATCGCATCTTTGCCGACGAGTCGTACCTGCGGCCGCAGTTCATCCAGATGTACCGCTGCCGCAACGTCCTCATCGAGGACGTCCGCATCGTGAACTCGCCGATGTGGGAGATCCATCCCGTGCTGTCGACGAACGTCACCGTCCGTCGCGTGAAAATTCGCTCTCACGGCCCGAACAACGATGGCTGCGATCCCGAGTCGTGCCGCGACGTGCTGATCGAAGGCTGCGAGTTCGATACGGGCGACGACTGCATCGCGATCAAGTCAGGGCGCAACGCCGACGGACGTCGCCTCCACGTGGCGACGGAAAATGTGATCATCCGCGACTGCGTGATGAAGGACGGACACGGCGGCGTCACGATCGGCAGCGAGATCTCCGGCGACGTACGGTGGGTCTTCACCGAGAAGTGCATGATGGACAGCCCGAATCTCGACCGCGCGCTCAGGCTCAAGACGAATGCGATGCGCGGTGGAACGCTCGAACACATCTTCATGCGTGACGTCACCGTCGGCCAGGTCGCGGATGCCGTCGTCCACGTCGACTTCAACTACGAAGAGGGTGCCAAGGGTCCGTTCCTGCCCGTCGTGCGCGACATCAATGTCGAGCGGGTGTCGAGTCGCAAGAGCAAGCACGCGCTCTTCCTCCGCGCGTTTCCGAACGCGTCGATCGTCGACGTCCGTCTGACCGATTGCCAGTTCAATGATGTCGCGAATGCCAGCGTCCTCGAGAATGTGCGAGGATTGACCTACGATCGCGTGACGATCAACGGCAAGGCCGTATGAGTGAGGATGTCGTCCCGAGCGCAGTCGAGGGACCTGCCCTTCCGCTCGACACCGACCAGTGAATTCAACAGAGGCCCTCTTCTCCCTCCGCGGCCAACGCGCCTTGGTGACGGGCGCAAGCCGCGGCCTCGGCAAGGCGATGGCCGAAGCCCTCGCCGGCGCCGGCGCTGACGTCGTCTGCGCAACGTCCCACACCGGCGGCGCAGACGACACCATCGCCGCCATTCGCGCCCTCGGCCGCCAGGCATGGGAAGTCGTCGCCGATCTCGGTGACAGGTCCGCCGTCTCGAAGATGGCTGCCGATGCCGAGCACGCGGCCGGACAGATCGACATCCTCGTCAACAACGCGGGCACCATTCGACGCCGGCCCGCTGTCGACTACACACTCGAGGAGTGGGACGTCGTGCTGCGCACGAATCTCGATGCACCCTTCCTCCTCTGCCAGTTCTTCGGCAAGGCGATGATCGCACGACAGAAGGGAAAGATCGTCAACGTCGCGTCACTGTTGTCGTTCAGCGGCGGCATCACGGTGCCGGCATACACGGCGAGCAAGCACGCCGTGGCCGGACTGACCAAGGCGTTCGCGAACGAGTGGGGACGCTCGGGCGTGCAGGTGAATGCAATCGCGCCGGGCTACTTCCGCACCGACAACACGGAGCAGCTGCAGCACGATCCCCTGCGGTCCGAGCAGATCGGTGTTCGCATTCCTGCCGGCCGGTGGGGTGAGCCGGGCGATCTTGCGGGTGCAGTGGTGTTCCTGTCGTCGCGCGCGAGCGACTACGTGAATGGACACGTGCTCGTGGTGGACGGTGGCTGGATGGCGCGCTGAACGACTGTCACACTCAAGCATGGAGACAATGCGCTTTCTCCCGGACGCCATACGCACCAGGACGATGACCACCGATGAGCTCCGCGCCAGCTTCCTGGTGCAGGGGCTCTTTGAGGACGGCGCCGTCAACCTCCAGCGCATCGATCTCGATCGCGTCGTGCTCGGCGGCGCCGTACCGACGACCGCGCCACTGAAGCTCGAGGCACCACAGGATCTGCGCTCCGAATACTTCTGCGAGCGACGCGAGCTCGGTGTGCTCAACATCGGCGGAAGCGGCACGGTCACCGTCAACGGCGTTGGATTCCCGCTCGGGAAGAAGGATCTCGTCTACGTTGGACGCGGGAGTCGCGACGTCGTGTTCGAGAGCGACGACGCCTCGCAACCGGCGCGATTCTACCTCGTCAGCTACCCCGCACAGGCGACGTATCCCACGTCGCGCGCGTCAGCCGGAGACGTGCAGTCGGGCGAGCTTGGCTCGATCGAGCAGGCGAACCGTCGTCGCATCGCGCGTTACATCCACGCCGCGGGGATTCAAAGCGCGCAGCTCGTGATGGGTGCAACGACGCTCGAGCCAGGCAGTGTCTGGAACACGATGCCGGCGCACACGCATGATCGGCGCACCGAAGTGTATCTCTACTTCGACATTCCAGCCGGCGCGGTCGTCTTTCACCAGATGGGAGAGCCCGCCGAAACCCGACACCTCATCGTCCGCGACGGGGAAGTCGCGCTGTCGCCGGGTTGGTCGATTCACGCCGGCTGCGGGACGTCGAGCTACGCGTTCTGCTGGGCGATGGGCGGCGAGAATCAGGACTATGCCGACATGCAGCCGGTGGATATCCGGTCGCTACGCTGAGTCGACTACGACGCCACCTTCCGCCGACTCCGCACGCGCCGCGTTACGGGCACCGACACCGCGAGCAGCGACAACCCGGCGAGCAGCACAGGCGCACCATTCGTGTCCGGCGCCGGCGCATCAGTGGACGCGTTGAATGCCACTGCACGTGCAACCGCCGCGCGCCGCTTGTTCTCCAGGACGACGCTCGCTGCGTCGAGCTTCGCCGCATAGGCGAGGAACGGCTCCGCGAACACCGCGACATGATAGTGCGCGGGCTTCTTCTCTCGCGTGACGTCGATCAGGCCGTCCCGTTCCATGGCGAGCAACGCCTTCTCCAGCCATGCGCGACTCGTCGCATCGGCGGGAACCCGAAAATCGACCGCCATCCCGGCCGGATGCACCGAGAGCTTGTGCGCATTCGCTGGCTGCAGCGTCGTCGGCCGCGTGAGGCTCGTGATCACGAGGCGCGTGCCCGTGGCGGCGTGGTATTCCGCCGCGAGGTGCGCGATGAACGACAGCACTTCGGGTCGCGTGCTCGGGAACGACACGTTGCTCAGCGCGAAGTCGGCGCCACTGACGACCGGTACCAGTCGTCCCGCCGCCTCCTGCTTGCGCACATCGGCCGACGTACGGAAGAACGAATAGTCCTCCTGCACGGCGATCGCATGCTGGTGCATCATGGACTCCGGCGAACCGCTGAGTCCGGACGCCCCAGCGAGCGCAGGCGCGGATAGCGCGAAGAGCGTGAGAAATGTCGTCGAGTGTCGCATGGAGATTTGTACCCCAGATCACACTTCAGGGTCGCAAGCTCAGCCGTACGCACCCGCCAAACCCGATGCTACCCTATCCGCAGCGGCGGCAGGATATCAAATCCCGCCCGGTAGGTCGCTCCGGCATGCGCCTCCTCCGCCACTTCGGCGTCGACTTCATCGATCGCGCGCAGCACGGCGGGAACGACCTTCGGATCGAATTGTGTGCCGGAACACCGGATCAACTCGGCGCGCGCGCGCTCCGGTGGATACGCCTGCTTGTAACTGCGCTCGTCGAGCATCGCGCAGTAGGCGTCGACAACGGCGACGATGCGCGACGCCATCGGAATGCGATCGCCGGCGAGACCCTCCGGATAACCGTGGCCATCGTAGCGCTCGTTATGATACAACACAGCCGACGCAACCTCGCGCAATGCAGCAACACCGTTGAGGAGATCATGTCCGATCCGCACGTGCGCTTCCACGGCCTTGCGCTCATGGGGCAGCAGCGGTCCTGGCTTGTTCAACACATTGTCGCTCACGCCGATCTTTCCCACATCGTGCAACAGCGCGGCGTAACACGTCACACGCAACTCCGCGTCGGAGAGACCGAGTCGCTCGGCCGCCGCTCGCGCGTAATGCGACACGCGCTCACAGTGTCCGTGCGTGTACGGGTCTTTCGCCTGGACGGCGTCGGCAAGGCAGGCGATGGTCGCGACGTAAGCGCGACGTTCTTCATCCTGCACCGCACCGCGATGGTGCGTCGTGTCGGTGAGAGGAGTGGTGCGGCCCGAATCCAGGAGGCGATGCGTCATGGTTCGCTTGGCAGATGGTTCAATCGGCGAATTCAGTGCCGGCCAAATCGTCATCGAGCAAAGCGTGGGCCGAGAAATCGGAGTGTGATGCAACACACACACGCCGTGTGATGCATCCGTCTTCCATTGCGTAAAACAGCCCGCTATAACGTCAAACGTCTCATCATCGCGTCATCGCAGAACGAAAACAGGCCCCACGCGAACATCGCGTGAGGCCTGTGCTGTATCTCGTCAATGCTATCAGCGAAGAGCGATCACTGGCAGCGGTTCAGTGCAACGGGGCACCGTTCCTGATCCGGCGCTGGTGCGCTGCTGCCGCCACCAGGACCACCATAGGAGTACAGTGGACGCTGCAACACCGCGAGCTCACGGCCGGGCACCGGCAACTGCACGAACGTGTTGGCGGGAAGTGACTGCCAACCGCGCGCATCGAAGAATGCAACGACACCATTGTTGCCGAGTCCTTCGATCCGCTTTTCATAACGCAGCGCGTCCCAGAGACTGCCGCACGCACCATTGAGCTTGCGCGGTACGCAGCCCGCGACATCGGGTGGGCCATCGATCGTCACCGGTGGCAGCTCACCGTTCGCCACGCGCGTGACGTTGATGAGCGGCACGGCCTCCGACGCGCGCCCGAGACGAATGAGCGCCTCGGCCTTGAGCAGGCGCATCTCCGTCACGGTCAGTGCCGGCTGCGGACCGGTCGTCCACGTGTTGCCGACACCATCGCGCTTGTAGTAGTAATGCGAGTAGCGATACGAACCGCGCGAGGCTGCGAAGATGTTGGACGCATTGTAGCCGAAGTACTTGCCCACCGACGCCGGACCCGTCGTGCCCTGGATGCGACGATCCTTCGTGCGAAGCTGGAACGCAACGCGATTGTCGACCGGCAACGCCGCCCAATTCACGAAGCCATTCGTCGAGTCTGCAGGACCCAGCACCCAGTAGCTCGGACGCCCGTAATCGCTCGGCGGACCTGTGCGCACGCGCGCGACGAGACGCTTCCAGTCATCCCAGAGGATGTCCGTTTGCGCCACCGGTGCGAAGTCGGTGACGATGCCCGCGTCGACACGCTTGATCACCTCCGTCCAGTTCACCGCCGCACGCTCCACTCGCGTCCGTGGCGTATACGCCAACGTGCGTGCGTAATACGAGTTGGCGAGCTTCACGAGGTCGTCACGCGTCATTGCCTGGAACAACCAGTTGTCCACCGGCAGCGTGAACGCGGGTCCCGCCTGCGCATAGCCGATCGCCGCATCGAGCTGGGTGAGCGCCGCCGCGGACACGTCGGGATACGGCTTGAGCTGCGGCGTCGTGACCGTGTCGAGCTTCAACTTCTCGTCCACCACGAAGGCGGAGTCGAAGTAGAACGCGAGATGCGCGTGAGACACGGCCTGCATGAACTTGCCGACTGCCTTCGTGCGCGCGGTGCGCGTGGGATCCACCACGACGAGCCCACCGTCGATCGCGATCAGCGCGTCGTTCACCGACGAGATGGTGCGATAGAGTCCATACCACGGCGTCTCACTCACGGTCGCGCGCGCGTTGACCGGACTGTTGTTCCACGCGGTACGCGGCTCTGCGGACGGCTCGAGCTGCCCGAAGTCCGCAAAGCCCGACGTCGTTTCATTCGCCATCGTGGAGAACGCCCACGACGGATAGTCGTCATGGCCAGCCACTGGCCACCATGTCCTGAACGAACTCGAGACGAACGACTCCGCGG
>JBDSML010000076.1:0-8168 GCA_039915865.1 Gemmatimonadaceae bacterium
GCGCGAGGCCGGCGTCTCTTGCCCCAGTGCTTCGTGCGGACGCTCCGTGTTGTACTCCTGCTGGAAGCCATCGAAGTTGCGCTGCTGCTGGCGACAGGTGTGCCGCACCGGCTTGATCGCCTCGCGCTTGAACGTGCGATGCATGCGCTCGTGGCCGCCGTTGTCCTGTGGACAGCCCGGCCGACTGCGTTGGTGCACGATGCCGAGTCGCATCCACCAGACGGTGAGGTACGAGAGGCCGTGGATGGCCTGCGTGGCGAAGGGCACGCCGTTATCCGTGCGGAGCGCCACGGGCAAGCCGTACGCGCGAAAGGCGCGTTCGAAGACGGGCCGCGCGGTGACCGTTGGCGTCGACAGCACGCCGTGACTTGCGAGCAGAAAGCGGGTCTGGTGATCGGCGATCGTGAGCGGGAAACAGTACTGCCCATCCCCCGTGCGGAACTGGCCTTTGCAGTCCGCGCTCCATAAGTCATTCGGCGCATCCGACGTGGCGCGGACGACGCCTGGATGCGTCGACACGCGCCGACGCTGGCGGTGCTGCACCAGGCCGCGGCGCGCCAAGAGATCCGCGACGGTACTCGCCACCGGCCACTCGGTGATCCGCGGGTGCTTGTCCGACATCACCTTCAGGAGTTTCCGCGCACCCCAATGGGGATGGGCTTCGTGCGCGGCGACGAGCAGCTCGGCGAGCTTCGGCGCGATGGCATGCGGGCAGTGATGCGGCGCGCGGCTGCGATTGGCCAGGCCGGCGCGTCCCTCCGCGTCGTAGCGCGCGATCCACTTGTACCCGACCCGCCGGCTGACACCATACCGCGCGCACAGCTCGCACATCGTGAAGCGATCGCTGGCGGCATCGCGTACGAACTGCAATCGTTCGTCCATAGGACCATTCTCGTTCCACGGCATCGACGGACCTCGCTGACAAGGGGTCGTCGTGCAGGTTAGTTGGAGTGTTACCTATGTTCCCGGACTATTCTGTTACCCATGTACCCGGGCTATACCGCGCGCCAGCTAACGTGCGTTGCTGCAGTGAAGCGATCTAAGGTGGCGGCGGCTCCGTCGCCGCATTCTATTTGATTCGCTTGCAGCAGAACTTGGGCGTTAGCAACTGTCTCGAAAGTCAAGCGTTCGTGAGCACGCCGAGCGCGATGTGTTCGTTCCAGGGCGCACGACCTCGCAGCGTGGCGGTACGCGAGAGTTCGCTGCGATCGATACGCCGCAGGTGCTGGTGCGCCACGAGCGGCGGTTTGATATCTCGTACGGGTACGGCGCGAGGGTCTACACGTCGCACGGTAAAGTGGCCGAGGTCATGTACTCGGGAAGCGGGGATGACGGGCATACCGCGATCATTCGGCAACTGGCGTCTGGGGTGACGATCATCGTCCTTTCGAGCGCAGGCGAGCACCACAGCACCACATCGAGTGCCTACGTGGCCGAGCGACTCGGGTCCCGCGGGTGATGTTGAGACGATGCGCCCGACATCCAAGCCGCATACCAACAATCTGCCATGACATCTGCTTATACTCTCGGTGTGGTCGCTCTGTGGTTCGTGCTCGGCCAGGCGCGCATCGTGTTCACGTCGAAGATGGTCGAGCACCGCATCGACAAGCCGGACCCAGGTCGGGCGATGGCGTTCACGCGGGCGGCGGCTGCGGCGCGGCGGGACGCGGCGAATTACGATGTGCAGGGGCGGCGTCTCCTGCCTTGGTACCTGACGGTCACCCGTTCGTACTGGCTCCTCGTCACCGGCATTTGCTGCTGGGCCATCTATCAGGTCTGAGCGCTGTTGAACAGGCGGCTACCGAGGCGATGCAGCTGACGGGGCTGTTGGCGAGCATCGTGTTCGCCCCCCGTCGGCATCGCGAACGCGCATTCGGTCTTGTGGCGCCCGGCGCCGCGCACGTCGGGCTGGCGTGTACATATCGTATGTACATGCCAGTCACGAATGAAGCTGTGTATGAGTTCCCCGGCGGCCGCACGAATCCATCGTGAATCTTCGGGTGAAGCAGGACTGAGCGGCGGCAGCAAAACGCAAGGTGACGAGCGCCGCCCGCCGCCCGTCGCCCCGAGCTATTTCATCGACTGCACATGCGCCACCAACTGATCGAGGGCGATCTCGGTCCCCTGTAGAAAGCCCGACACCTTATTTGTCTCGAAGTCAGCTTCATTCCGATGCAGCGCGGTGAAAACGTAGCGCGTTCCGGTGCCCACAGTTTCCATCGAGACAATGGCTGTGATCGGGATGTCGTCAAAGACCGCCGGGCGATAGTCGGGAAACAACATCGAAGTCCAGACGAGTCGCTCCATCGGAATGACGTCCAGGAAACAGCCAAGGTTGGGCGACGCCTGACCCCCTTCGGTTGCAATGTCGATGCTGAACATGCCGCCCGGTCGCACGTCCAATTCGCACTTCGCAACACGACCCCAGGCTCTGGGCATGTACCACTCCTTGAGATGCTCTGGTTTCGTCAACGCTTCCCAGACGAGCTGCCTGGGAGCATCGATGAACCGTTCGAGCGCGAAATCAAGTTTCGGATTGATCGTGAAGGGCTTGTTCATGATGTTGACTCCTTCTCCTTGAGTTGTTTGACGTATTCGTCGAACCGATCCAATCGGGCTTCCCACAACTGACGCCGCTCGGCCAGCCAGTCTTCAACGACCTTGAACCGTTCGGGTGCGATCTCGTACGTCCGCACCCGCCCTCGCTTCTTCGACTTCACCAGTCGGCTCTGTTCGAGCACCGAGAGGTGCTGCACGAACGAGGGGAGCTTCATGTCGAACGGCGCTGCCAGCTCGCCGACGGTGGCTGGCCCGACGGACAGTTGCTCGAGGACTTTCCGCCGAGTCGAATTGGACAGGGCATGAAAAACACCGTCAGCGACCGCAGATTGAACCATGGCAACACCGTTCGACTGGTTGGGTGACCCGAACTGTCCAGACGATTCTATCACCGGATAACACTAAGGTCAATACCTAAGTATTAATTAACAGGAAGACAACGGTAAGCGGGTCTGGCGATTTGAAGATTGCTCGCGTCACTCGCTCAGCTACTCGTCGCAGCTGAACCGAAGGCGTTTCCCTGCACACGACTTTCTCGAGGAGGCTGTCGATGAAGATCGATTCTGAATCTGGTTCGCGCCGCGATTTCATCACCGATGTCGGCCGGCTCGCCTCCGTCATCACACTCACGGCGTGTATGCCACCGTCAGCAAGTGCGGCGCACTCGGCTGGCGCTGCAGCCGGTGCCGCCACCGGTACGGCGTGGGATCTCGGCTGGATGCGGACGCTCCAGCGCGCATCGGATCGGGCGGTGTTCGACTGGCCTGGTCTGGGAGATCCAGCCGATCCAATCGTGCTGGAGATCGCCGAGCGCTATCTCGACAACTGCGCTGCCGCGTACGGGTCACTACCATATGAGGCGCGAGTCGTACTCAACATCCGCACCCAGGCTGTCGGCGCCGCACTCGGGGACAAGGTGTGGGAACGATATTCGTTGGGCGTCGAGTACAACGTCAAGGATCCGACCACGCAGCAACCGGCTACGCGCAACCCGTTCTGGCATCGCGCGCCAAGTCCCGCGCCGGGCATAGTCATGCCCACACTCGCGGATCTCGTGGAGCGTGGCGCAATTGTTCTCGTATGCGACTTTGCTCTCGGGCACCTTTCCAAGCGGCTCGCCACCAAAATGGGAATTGCCTCCGAAGCGGTCCACGAGGAGTTACGCGACGGATTCGTGACCGGCGCTTTCGCTGTGCCTTCCGGTATCTTCGGGCTTGCCCGAGCGCAGAATAGCGGCTGCGCGTTCGTTCGCATGTGAGGGCGGGTCGGCCGTCAGGCCGGCATCACGCGTCGTGCCTTGGGCGCTGCCAGCGGCCGCGCAACGCAGATGACGATTGGGATGCCCGGCCCGTCGGTAACCTGCCGGGCGGGCTGGTCCGCCAGGAGGCTGAAACACGGGGGGCGACGCTGGCGGCATCGTGCCTGGCCAACGTCGCCCCTTATCGTGCAGCAAGGCGACGCGACGCCTTGAGCCGAGCTCCCAACGAGACCTACACGCGCCGGCTGTTGACGCCCATCTCCATGTCGAGCTCCCGCATCGCCGCGTCGAAGTATGGATCGGCCGGCCGCAATTCGCGCCGGACCTGTGCCTGTGGCGTCGAGGGACGGCCGAAGAGTGCCCGCGCGACCCGGAACACCCCATATGCGATGAAGCCAACGCACGCGAGCTTGAGCGCCAGCACGGCGAGGCCAAGCAGCCCGCCGAGGATGCCCAGCGTTAACGCGAGCGCGGCGATTCCCAGCGGAATCGCAATGGCGAGCCCGATGATGACCTTGGCAAGCGTCCAGAGAGTGCGCATCGATCCTCCGATGAAATGCCGGCAAAGCGGGCTCGCCACATTGGCGCAACGTCGACCCATCCGTCCATACGAGGGTGCGAAGTCGCAGGTTCCACGGAACTGTACGCGGATCAGGTATCCTGCGAGTGGAGCACGCTCCGCATGCTGCTGATCGGCGGAGTGAACAACGAGAACTGATCCGGATCGGCGAACAGCGACGCAAAGTCCCCCGGCGTGAACGCCTTCGCCAACCGTGATGCATACGTGTCGCGCAGTATCCGTGCATAGTAGTCGATGTCGTAGTCGCGACGGTCGACAGCATCCGGCGCCGCATCATCTGCCTCCTGCACGACGCCACCGGCGCCGGACTTCGTGCGATACACGCGGACCCTGTCACCGACGCTCCACGTCGTGCGGCCACTCGCGAGCATGGCTTCATACGTGAGCTCTCGCCGGCTCTCCCGCAGCTCCAGATACTCTTCCGGGGTCTTCGTCATGCGCACGCGCGATGACACCTCGAACGTCGACAGCTCGCGCCGACGCAGCGCACTCAGCGTCGTGAGATACGCCTCCTGCATGCCGGCGATGTCGTCGACCAGCAGGCGCGCAACCGCCAGCCGCAAGAACGCATCTCCAAACGGCTCCGCACGACTCGACCGGAATGCCACGCCGCGCAACACCAGCGAACCATCATAGCCGAGCAGCGCATAGTTCTTCGGCTCATGCGACAGCATTGCCGCGTACCGTCCCTCGAACTCGAGCTGCACCAGCGGCGGCAACAGTGCCGCCACCTCGGCCACCACGCGCCGCTCATCCGCCTCCGTCCACGACGCCGGCACCGCGAAGTAGACGCCATCCGTGTCCGCTTCCAGCAGCGTCACGCCGCGCGACGCCAACTCACGACACATCATGTCGAGCGTCTCGCGACCACGACGCGTCACCTCGTTCGCGGCGTGTACGTCGGCAAAGCGCGTGAGACCACCACCCGCGGCGAGATAGCCATAGGCCGAGTTGACGACGAGCTTCATCGCCGCCGACATCGCCTCGTGCGTGTATCGCTCCGCCGATCCAGCCGGCGCCGCCTTGGCACTCGCCTTCGCGGCGAGACGTTGCACGACGAGTCGATCGACTAGCGCGAGCAGTGCGCCGAGCCGGTCGCGTACCGGACCGATGCGATAGGCACGCATCAGCGACGGGTACAGGCTCGCGACGTCCGCCTTCACGACGCGATGCGCGACACCCGTCGCGAACAGGTGCAGCGCGGCGCCGCTGTGCGGCGTGCCGTCGCCCTCCTCGTGCGCGGGCAGCGCCATGCAGGAGCGTAGGTACGCGCGCACGAGCAGCGGGTCGATTACTCCCGTGGCGGCGCCGGCGTCCGCCAATCGTTCGTACCGCCGTGGCGCCATCCGCGCGAGCGCGAATGCGGCGCCGCCGAGCATGCGCGAGAGCGCCGCGACTTCGTCGACGTCCGCGGTGGCGTAGCGACGCACGCGATCGGGGTCGGTGCGGAACGTCGTGTAGATCAAGTCGCCGCGAATGAGCTCGCGCTCCGGACCCGAGATCCCGAAATGTCGCGCCACCGCCTTCAGGCCATGGCCCGGCAAGTCTCGGCTCGAGAAGTCGTAACGACGCACCGCGTCGAGCGTGTCGATCAGCTCACGGCCAGGTGCGATCAGGCGAATGCGGCGCGTCTCGTCGTCCTCACTCTTCGCGCCGCGTCGTGCGGCGCGCTGGCGCAGGTGCGGCAAGTCGATTCGGCCGAGCGACAGTGGAATGCGCAGATGGCGCGCGCGTCGATCGAGGAAGGGAAGGTCGAAGCCGTGGAGATTGTGATTCTCGATCACGTCAGGATCCGCCGCCTTCACCCTTGCCACGAGGCGACGAATCAAGTCCGCTTCGGCCGCATCGCCCTCGCCGATTGCCTCGAGCACTTCGTTGGTGCCATCCGGATACCGCACCGCGATCATGAAGACGCGGTTGTAGCGCGGGTCGAGGCCCGTTGTCTCGAGGTCGAACTGCAGCCGATGCAGTTGATCGTACGTGAGGTCGCGAAAGTAGGTGCGGCCGGTCGCCGTGAGGTATTGCTCCTCGGGCGAGAGCGAGAGCACCGACTCCGCGCCGAGCTCTTTCAGGTGGGAGAAGCGCTGCCCCAAGCGATGCTCCGCGCCCTGGAGCACAGCGGCCGACAGCGTCCGTCCGTCGTCGGCGCTGACGAGGTAACGGAGACGACCCGGTCCGTCGAGCTCGCGGTAGGTGACGAGCGCGTTCGTCGTTCCGTCGGGCGCGAGGGCGCTGCCGAGATGTTGAAGGTCGTCGAGCCGGTCGAGCAGCAGCCAGGGACGAAAGCGAGATTGCTCGCGGATCAGCTCACCAGAAGCGGGCGACCTTCGCCACACCGTGGCCAGGCCGCCCGCCTCTGCCCACACCGAGACGATGCCCGGTGTGTCGTCCCAACCCCACAGCCATTCGTCCTGAAGCGACTCGTCGACCATCCCTCAAGTCTATTCAGGCGAATGGCGATCAGGTCACTTGTCCTTCATCAGCATGAGGCCCGACACCATCGCTTCCGTGTTGTGCGCGAAGCGGACGCCATACACGCCGTCCGTGGACTTGAGCTTGCCCGGACCGACGATCGACGCCTTGTCGTAGGAGGCCACAACCGCACCATTGATCGAGCACTCGACCTTGTCGCCCTTCACGGAAATGGCGATGGCCTGCTGCACCGGCTCACCAACGCCCGCGGCCTTGTTGACCGACGGGGCGGCCGCACCGCGTCCATTGAGCTGGAACGGCGTCGGCCCGAAGCCGCGCACGATGAAGTTGCCATTGCCGTACGCCGCGCAGTACATGTAGCTCTGGTCGGCGGTGCCCATGTCGTTGCCGCCGATCATGATGCCGTACGGATGCGGATGGCTGTTGAGCGACATGTACTTCGGCTCCTTGAACGTCGCTTTCACTGTATAGTTGCCACTCGCGACGTTGCCCGGATTCCAGTAGGCCACCGCCGGACCAGTCGTGACGTGCAGGTCATTGCCGTCCCTCGCGAGCTTCGAGTTGTTCAGCACCTGTCCGTTTTTTTCCTCGTTCGCGTCGATCTTGCCCATCCACCCGGGAATGGCGATGCCGCCACCAGCCACGCTGCGCGAAGTTTCCATCTGTTGCGAAACGGCAACGTGCGGGACGAGCACGATCGCAGCGAGTGTCACTGCCGAACCAAAGGGGCGACGCATGGAAATTCCTCACGTGAGAAGTGGGCCGAGCGATACTATGATTCGACGCATGCGACTGCAACTGATTGCCGGACTCGTGCTGCTCCCCTGCCTGCTGCCCGCACAGGGCCGCACGCTGACTGCTGTCGATTCGGCCCTCGTGGGACGAATCCTGCTCGCGGAAGACCGCCGCGATTCCACCGACGCCGCGCTTGCCGAGGGACTTCGTCACGTCGACGGACGAGTCCGGGTGATTGCGCAGCGTGCGAAGGGCCGCATCGGCGACCCGAAGTTCGCCGCGCGTGATTCACTGCCGCCGCTTCCGCCGCCTCCGGTGTACCCCGAACCGGCGTGGCGGTTGCGCCTCCGCGCGCTCACGCCGAAGAGCGACTGCAACAGCCTTCACGTGGCGCTCGCTGACAGTGCGTGGCCAGTGCGATTCCGGGCGGCCGATCTCGTCACCAATTCGTGCGCGGGCGACGACGTCATCGCGACGACGCTGCGCGAATGGATGGACGCATTACCGGCGAACGCTGCGCGGCGCGCACCGAACGGCGTCTCGTGGCACGCGGCAGCGCATGCCGCCGTGGCGCTGGCGCGGCTGCGTCCGGACGACGCACGC
>JBDSML010000117.1:0-12300 GCA_039915865.1 Gemmatimonadaceae bacterium
CATCTTCCCCTCAAAACTCTCCGCATACGAGAAGTCCGCCTCCACGGCGATTGCTCGCAACTCGTCGCCCGGCCGCTTCGCCGCGAAGCCGATGGTGATTCCCTCGTCCGGCTGGATTCGCATGGTGATCTGATTGTTTTCGATGTCCTGCCGAGGCGCGCGCGCGAAGAGTGCCTGTGGCGTGCGCTTGAAGTGTACCACCACTTCGGTGCGCCGGATCGCCAGACGCTTGCCCGTGCGCACGTAAAATGGCACTCCTTCCCAGCGCCAGTTGTCGATGCGGAAGTCGATGGCGGCGTACGTGTCCGTGTCGGAGCTCGACGGCACGCCCGCTTCCGCGCGATACGCGACGACCGGCTGCCCGCCAATCGCTCCCGCACCGTATTGCCCGCGGACCGTCCGCTGCGTCACCTCCTCGACGGTCATGGGGCGCATCGCGTGCAGCAACTGCACCTGTTGATCGCGCAGTGCATCCGCATCGAGGGCCACCGGCGGTTCCATGGCCGTCAGGGTAAGGAGTTGCAACAGGTGATTCGTCACCATGTCGCGTAGCGCGCCGGTCTCCTCATAGAAAGCGGCCCGCGACCCCACGCCCAACGTCTCGGCGGCCGTGATCTCCACATACTCGATGTAGTTCCGGTTCCACACCGGTTCGAGCATCGTGTTGGCGAAACGAAAGACCAGGATATTCTGAACCGTCTCCTTCCCCAGATAGTGGTCGATGCGGAAGATCGCGTTCTCAGCGAACACACCGTTCACCACGCGATTGAGCTCCTTGCCCGACTGGAGATCGTGCCCAAACGGCTTCTCGATCACGATGCGCGTCCAGCCCAGCTCGTTCTTCGCTAGACCTGACGCACCAAGACCTTCTACAATCGGCCGCGCGAGTGACGACGGTGTCGCGATGTAGAACAGGTAGTTTGGGGTACCGCCCTCGTCCCGACGCGCCTCCAGCTCGGCGACGAGACGTGAATAGAGACCGGCCTCGCTGGGGTCGCCACGGATGTACGAGAGTTGCTGCTCGAACGCGCGCCAGCGCGCGTCGTTCGCGTCAAACGAATCCTCTGCTTCGGTGAACGCATCACGCGCGCGCCCGCGGAACTGTTCGTTGGTGAGGCGCGTCCGGCCGGTGCCGAGGATGTCACAATGGCTATTCATCCCGCCGGCGCCGTAAAGCTCATATAGCGCCGGCAGGAGCTTCCGGCGTGTGAGATCGCCGGTCGCACCGAAGATGATGATGGTGCACGGGTCAGCTTCGCGCATCGCGGGCCGGACCAGCTTCTCCGATGGCGAGGCATGCACGATGGCGCTCACTCTACGGAACTCGTCGTGGCGGCTGCGATGAGCGTCGGCCAGTCCGAGTGCACAGAGCCAGCGTCCGGCCGATCGATGCGTTGGTACGTGTGTGCGCCGAAATAGTCACGCTGGGCCTGCGTGAGATTCTGTGGCAGTGTCGCGGTGCGGTAGCTATCGAAATACGAGAGCGATGCGGATAGTGCGGCCACGGGTATTCCGTGCGCTACCGCCAACTCCACGGTACGGCGCCATCCCTGCTCCGCCTGCATCACCTGCGGTTGAATCGCTGCGTCAAGCAGAAGGTTCGTCAGTTCGGGGGCGCGCTCGAACGCCTGCATGATGGTATTGAGGAGTCGCGCGCGAATGATGCAGCCGCCTTTCCAGATGCGCGCGATTTCCCGCATATTCACCGACCACTGGTACTCGGCCGATCCGGCGCGCAACAGCGCCATGCCCTGCGCGTACGAACAGATGGTGGCGGCGGCCAGTGCGTCGCGGATCGCTGACACGAGATCTTTCGTATCGCCTGCCGCGCGCGGCGTCGTGGCGCTCGTGATCTGCGCGCTGGCCGCCACCCGCTCAGCCTTCATGCTGGACAGCACGCGCGCATCGATTGCCGATGCGATCGTCGGGATGGGTACGCCGAGGTCGAGTGCGACTTGCGCGGTCCACTTGCCGGTGCCCTTCTGCCCCGCCTGATCGAGGATCATCTCCACCAGTGGCTTTCCGGTCTCCGGATCGCGCACGGTAAGCACCTGCGACGTGATCTCGATCAGGTACGATTCCATCGGCCCACGGTTCCACTCGACGAAGAGGTTCGCGCTCTCCGCCGCCGTGAGACCCAGCACACGCTTCAGGAGATCGTACGCTTCGGCAATCAACTGCATGACACCGTACTCGATGCCGTTGTGCACCATCTTCACGAAATGGCCGGCGCCATCCGGGCCGACATACGTGACGCTCGGTCCCGAGTCGGTCTTCGCGGCGATGGCTTCGAGGATCGGCTGCAGGTGGTCATAAGCCGGTCTGGCACCACCGGGCATCAGCGACGGGCCGTGCCGCGCCCCCTCCTCGCCGCCGGACACTCCCATGCCGACGAAGAGCACACCGCGCTCGCGCATCGTTGCTTCGCGACGTTGTGTATCGGCGAAGAAGGAATTGCCGCCGTCGATGACGACGTCGCCGGGCGCCAGCAGCGGCGTGAGCTTCTCGAGCATCTCGTCCACAGGGTCGCCCGCCTTGATCATGAGCAGGATGCGGCGCGGATGTTCGAGGGCGGCAACAAACTTCTCCAGCGTTCCCGTTCCGATCCACGATCGATTCGGTTCGCTCCGTTGGATCAAGCTGGCGACCTTTGCCTCGGTCCGATCCCAGAGTACCACGCGGAAGCCATGATCGGTGACGTTCAGCGCGAGGTTCTCGCCCATGACGCCGAGTCCGATCACTCCCAGTTCCGCGGCAAACGGCGCGTCCCTCGTCGATGTCATACCTACCCCTCATCATGTTGATATTTCTGGCCGCTGCCGGTTGTCGAGTCGGCGGGATGAACGCCTCGCCACCCCAGACGGTTCGAATCCATCGACCCACTATCGGTTGCGCTACGGCGGTCCCGCGCACGCAGCGTAAACGGCCAAGCTGAGCCGGGCATGAGTCCCGGCTGAACGGTGAACCGTGGCCGTCGGCCACTCAGCGGTGATGCTCTCGGACGCCGGACGTCTCGCTCGCACCAGCGCCCAGGGCCTTCCGCGATGCCAGCGTTTCCTGCTCCGTGGCGATCTCGACGCCTTCGTACTTGATGTCGAGACGCAAACGGCCGAACAGGCTCATATAGACATTCGCGATCCAGACGAGCGAGAACCCCGCGATCGCGTAACCGCGCCAGTCGTCGAAGAACAGCCGGTACCGCGTGACGACCAGCAGTGCGGCCGTCACGTAGTGACTGAAGCAGTACTCGCACGTGAAGACGTAGAAGAACTTTCGCTGTAAAAGACCCCGCGCCGACTTGCTCCTCTTGGCACACCATTCGCGCGGTTCGCGAAAGATCTCCTCGTGCGTGACGGTCCACGCAATGCATGCCACGGGTATCGCGAGGACAAACAGTGCCACGAGGCTGAACGCTGCCACCGACTCATGCCCCATCAGTGATTGCGTCGTGAGCGAGCGCCGCGCCCTGGTAGCCGGGGAAGGTCTGACGCTTCACCGATCCGATCACGCATGCGGTGTGGCATCGTTGCGAATGGAGTAGTCAACGGGATACCAGCCAGCCGGTCGAGTAGTCCGTGGTCGAGATGGCGCTCCCAGTGCTCGTACAGCAGGATTTCGATCGGACGCCACATTGCAACCCAGCCGAGGATCAGCAGGCCCTCGGCGAATCCCGCGCCGAGCCCGCGCCCCGGTCGCATCGCGGAGCAATCCTCGAAGACCGACACTGAGTGCGAGGACAATCACGCCACCGGCGAGTGCCCCGGCTCCCATGCGCAGGCGCCGCTTGAATTTGCGCTGACCGAGCGCGTGCGAGCGGCGAAAATGTTCGTGAATGCCGTCGCTGATCTCGGCTTCGTGGGCCTGTAGCGACGCCGGACAATGGACGCGCAGGTGCAGCGACGCGTTAGCCCTCATGCGGCGGCGCAGCGGATGAGGTAGCGCTCCGCGCTTGAAGCGAGCGCCCTTGCGTGCAGCGGTGAGGGATCCAGGGGATTGAACAACTCGGCAAGATTGTGAATGTGGATTTCGATCGCGCTCGAGGACTCCATCAGGGATTCTTTCGCACGTGATGATTGGTTCCTGACGCTCTCGTTTCCATGTTCACGATGTCCTCTCGGGCAAAGGGACTGCGTATGGCGACCGCCTCGCCGCGCGTCCATCGCGAACACACGCGCCTTGCGCTGAAGGACGCCTGAGTCCGAACTGAAACTTGTGCAGCGCTCCCTGCCTGCGCGCTTCGGCGCGGTCCGGTCTTCATGTGCGCCTCAGCGCACGTTCAGGACGCCGCGCAAAGCTTGTTGGATGCCTCCCGCACGCACGTTGGCCGTGCGTCATCGCGCGAACGATGGCAGGTCAATGACGCCGCAGCGCCGCATACTGCTCGTGTTGCTCATCGCGGTCGTGTACGCGCTGTGCTACGTGACCATCAAAGCCGGTCTTCCACTCGCGCCGCCCCTCCGCTTCGCCGGTCTCCGGGCCGCGGTCGCCGGGGCAGCGCTCCTGCTTCTGCTGGCGGCATCGCATAAGTCCTTGCTCCCCACGCCACAGCGCTGGCCGGGCATCCTGCTGCTGGCGGCGCTCAGCGCCGCTACCTACGGCGCCATGTTCCTGAGCCCTGGCCGCACCGGTGCCGGCATCGCGTCGGTCCTTGGCAATACCACGCCGCTGTTCGCCATCCTCCTCGGCGCCGCGGCGCTCCGAGAGCGAGTCACGCAGGCCAAGCTGATCGCGCTCGTGCTCGGCTTCGCGGGAGTGAGCCTCATTGCCTATCCGGCAATCACCAGGCCGTCCGGCGCCGGGCTGTTAGGCGCCGTTCTCCCGCTTCTAGTCGCCGTCGGCTCGGCGACGGAGAGCATCGTCATCAAACGACTGGACGTCGGCAGCGACATTCTACGAGTGGCCGGCTGGCAGCTTCTTCTTGGCGGGCTGTCCCTGCTTGCCCTCTCGACCTGGATCGAGCGCGACGCGTCCATACTGTGGGGCACGCGGTTCGCCGCCCTCCTCGCGTTCCTCGCGCTGGTCGGCACGGCCTTCACCACGGCGCTTTGGTATTGGATCCTCCAGCGCGATGAGGTTGGCCGCCTCACGCTGTATCTGTTTCTCGTACCGGTGCTCGGCCTCGGACTGGCAGCGGCACTGTACGGGGAGCGGCTCGGCGCGATCGAGTGGACGGGCGTCGCCGTGACGTTGCTGGGCCTCGGGTGGATCACGGCTGACAGTCGGCGTGAGTACGCGCGCGGAATCGACGCTACTCGCATCAACGTCGCGAATCATCGCCTTGGCGTACCGTCGCGCACGCTCACCGCTCGCGAGTCGACGGCCAACGGTGACTCGACGTGACGTCGCGACGCGTGCGGCTTCCGAGACGCCGATGCGTGCGACGCCTGCCTCATCAGCGTCCCTTCGAGACCCTGGGTTCATCCGCCATCCGCAATGTTTCCTGTTGACGTCACGTCCGCATTCCAACAACGCGTTCGCTCGCGCAGGGCACCGGTGTGGGACTCTCCATCGCGCGGCGCGTTGCGCGGCTGCTCGGCGGCGACGTGCGGGTACGAGAGACCGACGGCGGTGGTGCGACGTTCTCGCTCCTGCTCCCGGCGTCAGCCGCCCCGCAATCTGGATCGTCGGGATCGACGACGTGAACCATGCGACGCCATCCGGAGCGCCTCTACACCATCTACAGTGCGGCGGGTCGCACAGATGGCTCGGCCGCTTCCGCATCGGCCTTGGTCCTGTGCACCGCCTTGTCAGCGTGGTTGGGCGGAGCGTACAGGGTGTACAGCTTCAGCGGAATTGACGACGACGTGTTGATCACGTTATGCCACGTCCCTGCCGGTACAAGGATCGCATCACCGTCATGAAGCACGTGATGTTCGGTGTCGTTGAACACCACCTCGCCCTCTCCCTGCTCGACGCGAAAGAACTGGTCGAGCGCCGGATGTCGCTCCCTGCCGATGTCCTCTCCGGGTTCGACGCTCATCACGACCAGCTGCATGTGCGGTCCAGTGAACAGCACACGCCGGAAGTTGGGGTTCTCTATGGTGACGCTGTCGATGTGCCCGACGTAGCCGCTCATGCCGCTGCTCCTCTTTGCACTCTGCATCTGATCGCCCGGAATGCTCGCGGCCGGCTGCGCCGGCGTCCCACGTCCGTCGTGTCCTGGCTGCATGCGCTGGATGCAGTGTAGCCCTCGAAGCTGAACGGGAGCTGGGGTCTCGCTGAACTATGTCGCCGGCAACCCAAACGCCCGTGTTGCCCGAACGGTACGGCGCAGTTACTGGTCTTTGCGGCACGGCTTCGTGGCGCCCTGAGGCCCGCCTGAGAACTTCGTCCGGGTGTGGACCGGACCCAGGCCTCACGCGACGCTCAGCCAGCTTTCAGGGAGTGCCGGTATGCTTCTCGAGTCACTGCCCTAGGAGCTGAAGCTGACGAACTCGATTCTCGTTCCCTCCTCTGGTCCGCGCACGCACTCGTCTCGGTGTGGTGCTTCTGTCGCTTCGGCGTAGCGGATGACGGCTCGCACGGCGGGTCTGCCACGGACTGCCGCACCGCGAATGCAGCATCGCCGGCAGTGGCGGTGGCGGATCATTGGGGCGGTCCTCGTGACGCTCCTTGTCGCGCCGCTCCTCATCTTCGCGCTTGTCGGCCTGCCACACGTCTTCCGCGGTCCGCTCGTCCGCATCGTAATGAAGGAAGACGCCACCGACCGGGCATCCGCGCTCGACGGCCCGGCATTCGATACCGCGCTCGAGCTCGTCACGGGAGCACGGTTCACCGCGGGCAATAGCGTCGAGGTCCTGTTGAATGGTGATGAGATCTTTCCGCGGCTCTGGCACGACCTGCGCGCGGCGCGACGCTCGATCACGGTGCAGATGTACTACGCAGGGCCTGGAGCCGTCATCGACAGCACCGTCCGCATCCTCGCCGAGCGCGCGCGCGCCGGCGTGCCGGTCTTCTTTCTCTATGACGCATTCGGTGCCCAGACGACACCGGCGCCACTCCTCGACACGCTTCGCGCCTCCGGCGTGCGCGTGGCCGAGTTCGGGCCGATCCGCTGGTACGCGCTCGATCGCGCGAATCACCGCTCGCACATCCGTGGGATCGTGATCGACGCTGAGATCGGCTACACCGGCGGCTTCGGCCTCGCGGACAAGTGGCTCGGGGGCGGAAGGCGCCGAGGTGAATGGCGCGAGACCAACACGCGGTTCGAGGGTCCCGTCGTCGCGCAACTGCAAGCCACGTTCGTCGCCAAGTGGGCCGAGACAACCGGCGAGATCCACGAAGGATCTGGGCTTCGTGCGACCGAATCAGCTCCAGCCTTGCCGCAGGCTGGTGCGCTGGCGGCCCTCGCATACAGTCCCGCGCTCAGTGGAAGCACCCTTGCGGAACGCCTCATCGCCATGTCCATCGCCAGCGCGCGACAGCGCCTCTACATCACCAACTCCTATTTCATCCCGCAGGCGGACTTCGTCGAGCTGCTCGTGCGCGCCGCCCGACGTGGCGTCGACGTGCGGGTGCTCACCAACGGCAGCCGGTCGGATGTCGAATCCACGTGGCTCGCGGGCCGCAGCCGCTACGAGACGCTCCTTGCGGGTGGCGTCCGCATCTATGAGTACCAGCCCACGACGCTTCACGCCAAGACGTTCGTCGCCGATGGCGTGTGGACGTCCATCGGCACGATGAACTTCGACAACCGGTCGTTCGCCTACAACAGCGAAGTCGCGCTCGTGACGCGCGACGCGGCGGTGGGTGCAGTGATGGAGTCCGTGTTCCTGACCGACCTCCGTCTGTCCGAGGAGATTCACCTCGAGGCATTTCGGCGCCGGTCACGCTGGATGCGGCTGCGCGAACGCGGCGCAAGCGCGCTCGCGGGCATCCTTTGACAGCCGACGAAGGCAATCGTGGAACGACCGCGCGGAATGAAGTCTGAGATGGTGCACAGCGCAACCATCGTGAGCAGTCCTCCATCGCGGGGTTCAGGCGTCACGCGGGTGCTGCGCGTTCTCGCGCGACATAGCTTCCTCGGTGCGCTTCGGGGCAGAGGTCACCTTCCATCGCCGGTGCAGGTGAGGGAGGCGCTGGAGGAGCTTGGCGTGGTGTATTTGAAGTTCGGGCAGGTGCTCGCCCTTCGGCGCGATCTTCTTCCGCCGTCCTATATCGCGGAGCTTGAGAAGCTCACCGATCGACTGCCCCCAGTCGAGTTCACTGCGATTCGTGACGCGATCGAACGGGAGTTAGGGCAGCCGTTGGCGGAGCTGTTCGCGTCTATCGACGAGGCGCCGATGGCCGCAGCGACGATCGCGCAGGTGCACACGGCCGAGCTTCACGACGGGCGACATGTCATCGTCAAGGTCCGTCGTCCCGATGTGGAGTCGCGTGTGGCGGCCGACATTCCCACACTCGCGCACGTCGCGGGCTGGCTGGAGCGGCTGCAACCAACGCTGCGCGGACTGGACCTTCCCGGGATGGTGCGCGAGTTCCGCGACTCTCTCACGCGCGAGATGGATTTGGCTCTCGAGGCACACACGATCGCCCGATTCCGCGCCTCCCTCGTGGACACTCCGGAGCTCTGGATTCCCGCGCCGATCACCGAGTTCAGCACCCGCGGCGTGCTCGTCGAAGAGTTCTCTCCCGGCGAACGCATCGACAACTACGCCGATGCGCATCCGGAATCGAGGCATCGCCTGGCTCGGGCGGTGGCGAAGCTGGCGCTGCATCAGGTATTCGAGACCGGCTTGTTCCATGCCGATCCGCACCCCGGGAACCTGTACGTGCTTCCAGATAGTCGATTGTGCCTCCACGATTTCGGCATGATCGGGGAAATCGACGACCAGCTGCGCACCGCCCTTGGAGAGGTTCTGGAGGCAACGGTCGGCGGCGACGCGAGCGCGGCAGCCGAAGCGTACATCGAGATGGGCATGGCAGCTGTTGACGTTGATCGGGACGCACTCGCCGCAGACCTCAAGCCGGTGGTACGAAGAGTACACGATCAGCCGCTCGCCGAAATCTCCATCGGCGCAACACTGGAAGCGTTGCTCAAGGTCGGCGGTCAGCACAGGCTCCGGAATCCCGGCGAGATCCTTCTGCTGACGCGTGCCGTTCTCATCACAGAAGCGCTCCTCAAACGGCTCGATCCCGCGGTCAGCATCGTCGCGCTGTTCAAGGAAGAGATCCCGCGCATTGCCGCATCGCGCTTCACGGGACGACGGCTTCTCGCTCATGGCAAGCAGGTGGCTCGCGACCTCGAGCAGTTGCTGGCCGACGCGCCGCATGATGTGCGGCTGACATTACGACGCATCGCGAAGGGTGAACTGGGGCGCGTGCGCGTACCAGATCTCGAAACCGCCGCTGCGGCGGCCGGTCGCGATATCGAGCGGCTCACGGGTGGCGTAACCTCCGCGGCGCTGCTCATCGCGGGCGCGTTGCTGGGGACCACATCAGGATGGCATCGCTTGATTGGAGACACGCTGCTCGCTGTCGGACTGGTGGGAACAATAGCCGTCGCGGCCGGAGCGCTGCTCAAGCGACGCGTGCATTGACACCGTCAATCCAGTCGCGCTCGTGCGGTTGGACGCGTACTGCCAATCGTGTATTGCGTTGCGGTTGTGGGTGGGAGTCCGACCGCACTCGCGGAGCCATGGACGCTCTGAGAGGGTTCAACACCGCGACAACATCAATGACGTCTTGCGTGATGGCGACCGCTACCGGGGGTGGATAGCCAGGGGTGGAGATGAACAACCAATGATGCTCCGCATGCCGCCGACGGCGCTCTGTAAAGACGCGAACCGGAGCCATCCATCCCGGTAGGCGGATGTGCGTGTGCCCGCGCCGAAACTCCGACAACCTGGAACCCATGCGGCCGCTGATCGCTGGCAACTGGAAGATGCACGGCTCGGCGCTGCAGCTGCGCGAGATTGAGCGCATCGCCGCCTCCGTGAATGCGACGACGCCGCCGGCCGACGTGATGATCTGCCCCCCTGCCACGCTGCTCGCGCGCGCCGCGCAAACAGCGTCGGGCCGCATCGCCGTCGGAGGACAGGACTGCCATTGGGACATCGCCGGCCCGTTCACGGGAGATGTCAGCGCGGAGATGCTGCGCGATGCGGGCGCCTCCGCCGTCATCGTCGGCCATTCCGAACGCCGCCAGCATCACGGCGAGACCGACGCCCTGGTGGCAGCGAAGGCAAGCGCCGCGCGGCGCGCGGGGCTGCTGGCCATCATCGCCGTTGGCGAGACGGACCAGCAACGCACGGAGGGCAAGGCCTTGTCCGCGGTCGGGGCTCAGATCGCCGGGAGCGTGCCTCGAGACATCGTCTCCGTCGCGATCGCCTATGAACCGCTCTGGGCGATCGGCAGCGGACGGACACCGACGCCAGGTGAAATCGTGGAGATGCATGCGCATATCCGGCAGGAACTCGCGGCGACACTCGGCGACATCAGCCGGTCGATCCGCATTCTCTACGGCGGATCAGTCAACCCCGGAAATGCGCGCGAGATCCTCTCGCTGCCGGAGGTGGGCGGCGCACTCGTCGGTGGCGCAAGTCTGAACGTTGACGACTTCGTGGGCATTCTCAGCGCGATCACAGCATCGGCGCAACGATGATCGCCGATTCCTGCTCGTTTGAAGCCCGTAGTTATCTAAAGAACACTAGAATCGCGAGAACACTGAATCGTGAGGACGCCGAGCGCCACGGTCTGCCAGCTGAACAATAGCGTCGTCCCTTGAGGCCAGCCATGAACATCATGATGGCTTCAGGCGCTCGACCAGACGTTTCAGACGACTCAGTCTTTGGTACACTCGGTTTAGCTCTCATGCAATCTTCAGCGGCGACTCAGGAACACTGTATACCGTGCAGGATACGTCAGAAGTCATTGACGCCCCGTTGTATGCTTGAACGCGAGCGTCCCTCTCCTGGTCGCAACCGTCGCGATGCAGATGTGTGACCACGAACCTTCACTTTCCACCACGAGCCGTCCATGACAGTCAACCCTGGAAGTTCCGAAGCCCAAACGCACAAGAACGGACAGAAGCCCGTCGAGGACGCCGCGATAGCCAGCGAGATGGCGAACGGCGCGAGCGGGCGGAAGGGTCTCACCGGAATCGGCGGCACATCAGCGGCAGGGCCTCATGCCGCTGGCACGCGAGCGCAGGACGAGCAGGGGTCTAAGACGGGAGCTCATGTCCCACCAGCTGACGCGGCGGCCGAGCATACCGAATCGGATGCGCTCGTTGATCGCCAGTGGATCCATGAAAGTGGATACGGTGGGAAGTCTGGCGAGCCACGCGTGAGTTCCGACCAGCGCGAAGCAGCAGAGCATACGGTACACCGCGGTGAATGGCCGGAATTCTCGGCTGATATGCTCCCGTCTGGGACAGACGTATCGCCTGTGTCGAATCCGCATCCAGACCGGCCACCCACCGTCAACAAATCCAAGGAATAAAGTGATGCGGTGGTGACCTTCAATTGGCGTCTGGGAAATTGAAGTGTGTCGCTCTTAGCTCGACACACTTCTGTCCTGAATGCCCGCTACCGTTCTGCCGAGGCTCGCGCGGTGCGATGCAACGTGGTGTCCGTCTCAACGCGCCTGAGGCTCTCCATCCAAGCCGTGGGCGATTCCTTGGTAACGTGGCCCTGCGCGAAGGCGGGGTACGGAGGGGCCGCCAAGCGAACGGGAATCCCCTAATCGGTTTCGGCAGTAGCCGCCGTTCGCGGCGGTGGAACGATCAGCACTGGCACAGTCGCCCCGCGCATCACCTTGTCCGCCACACTGCCCATGAACGCCCGCGCGAGCGCGGCGCGGCCGTGCGTTGCCAGCGCGATGAGATCGACGCCGGTCTCGTTCGCGTACTCGAGAACGGCGCGCGCCGCAGAGGAGTGTGCGGCAACGTGAGTACGCACCCGCATACCATTCTGCCGCAGACGTGCCGCGGTTCCCTCGAGATAGTCCCCGGCCGCCTTGAAGTGCTCGGCATTCGCCGCATCCAGCGCAGCCTGAGTGGCTGCGCGGTCGACCATGATGGCGACATCGGGAAACGGTTCGAGCGGAGGGAAAGGTTCGACGACCCTCAGAAGCACGAATTCGGTCCCGCCGGGGCCGACGAGCTCCGCCAGCGGAGGAAATACCTCTTCGGACAGCGGCGTCGAGTCCAGCGGCACCAACACGCGTGCCGGAGGCCATTTCGCCTGCTGCGGCCTGTCGGAGTCGGGACGCACGAGCAGCACCGGCGAAGGCCGCGCTCGGATCAGCCGATCAGCCACACTCCCGAGCCATGCGCGCGAGAGCCCTCCTCGACCGTGG
>JBDSML010000123.1:0-3982 GCA_039915865.1 Gemmatimonadaceae bacterium
ACGATCACCGCACCCACGCCGATGACGATGCCGAGCATCGTGAGCAGCGTGCGCATCTTGTTCTTGAGGATGCTCTGCAGCGACATCTTGAGCAGGATGCTGTTCTTCATGCTGCCTCCTCCACCGCGTCGAGGCTCTCGACACTGGTGAGATCGTCGGTGGCAATGCGCCGGCCGACGACTGGGTGATCGCGAATGATGTGACCGTCGCGCACTTCGACGATGCGCTTCGCGTACTGTGCGATGTCGTGCTCGTGCGTGACGATGAGGATCGTGATGCCCTGGTCGTTGAGCTCCTGAAAGAGCGCCATCACCTCGATCGACGTGCGCGTGTCGAGATTACCCGTGGGCTCGTCGGCGAGCAGCAGCGTGGGCTGCGTCACCATGGCGCGCGCAATCGCCACGCGCTGCTGCTGTCCGCCGGACAACTCGCCCGAGTGATGATCCAGCCGATCGCCGAGTCCGACCTTCGCCAGCGCCTCCTCGGCGCGACGACGGCTGTCGCCCACCGACGTGCCGCGGCGATAGAGCAACGGCAGCTCGACGTTGTCCACCGCCGACGTGCGCGGCAACAGGTTGAAGCCCTGGAAGATGAAGCCGAGCTTCTCGTTGCGGAGATCGGCGAGATCGTTCTTGCTCAACCCGTTCACCTGCCGGCCGTCGAGCGTATAGTTGCCCGCCGTCGGAATGTCGAGGCACCCGAGGATGTTCATCAGCGTAGACTTCCCCGAACCCGAGGTGCCCATGACCGCGAGCATCTCGCCGCGCTCGATGGTGAGGTCGATGCCGCGCAGCGCGAACACTTCGTTCGTGCCCATGCGGTAGACCTTCTTCACGCCGGCAAGGCGAATCACGGGATTGTTCATGGTCTTCATGCTCGTCGTCATGTCCGTGTCCTCGCGATCTAGAAGGGACCGCCAGGACCACGACCACCGCCACCGGTCGTGGGCTGGAGCGGATTCTTCGTCGCCGACGCGGCCGTTGCCGCGCCAGCCTGCGACGTACCGAGCACGATGGCCGAGCCGGCCGCGAGATCCTCGCTGTCGATCTGCGTGCGCGAGCCATCGGTGAGACCCGTCTTCACGAAATGCTTCTTCAGCGCGCCGGTCGCATCGACGGTCCAGATGGTTCCGCGGGCACCAGCACCAGCGGGCCGTGTTCCGCCAGCCGGCCGCGCTGCGCCTTCCGGACGCTGTGCGCCAGCCAGCCGTGCCGGTCTTGCCGAGGTGTCCACCGGAACGCTGCCTGCCGGCGGCGTGAAGCGCAGCGCTGTCGTCGGCACGGTAAGCACGCTGTTCGCGCTGCCCGTGACGAACTTCGCCGTCGCCGTCATGCCCGGCAGCAACTTTCCATCAGCGTTCTGCACGGTGATGATCGCGGAGTAGCTCACGACGTTGTTCACCGTCGTCGAGTTGAGGCGCACCTGCTTCACCGTGCCGCTGAACTGCCTGTCCTTGTATGACTGCACCGAGAACGACACATCCTGTCCGGGCGTGATGAGCCCGATGTCGCTCTCGTCGACATTCGCGAGGATCTGCATCTGCGACAGATCGTTCGCGATGACGAACAGCTTCGGCGCCGAGAGACTCGCCGCGACGGTCTGGCCGACGTCCATCGCGCGCTCGACGACCACGCCGTCGATGGGCGAGTAGATGTTCGTATATGACAGATTTTGCCGAGCCTTCTGCAGGCTGATGTCGGCCGAGGTGTAGTTCGCCTTCGCGATTGCATACGTCGACACGGCGGCGTTGAACTCGACGTCGGTGACGATCTTCTGGTCGTGCAGCGACTTGTTGCGATCGTACTCGAGCTTGGCCTGCGTCAACGGAGCCTGCGCGCGCGCGACACCAGCCTGTGCGTCCTGCACGGCCTGCTGCTGCAGCGTGGGGTCGATGCGGGCGATGAGTTGGCCCTTCTTTACATGGTCGTTGAAGTCGACGTAAATCGCCGAGATCTGTCCGGAGACCTGCGTGCCGACTTCGACCGTGCGCACGGCGCCGAGCGTGCCGGTCGCCGAGACGGTCGCGCGAATGCTTCCGCGCTCGACGCTGCCGAGACGATACTGCGGCGTGCTGCTCGCGTCGGCCCGCTGGTGGACCCACAGCGCGGCGCCGAGTGAGGTCGCCGTCAGTGCGGCGACGATGATACGTGTTCTCCTGTTCATGAGTGTCCTCGATGGCGAGCAGTGGGTGAACCGTTGGTCCGGCTCACACAGGATACCCGCACCGATCCGTGCTGTGGTCCGGCCTGTTCCGAGCCGCCCGCGCGCGTCATGAACCGCGCTCCGCGGGGCATGAGTGGAAGCGGCAGTGCCTCGCCGCGCGTGCGGAGAGCGCCGCAAGAGCAACAGCAACAGCAACAGCAACAGCAACAGCAACAGCATTAGCCGTCAGGCAGTCCAATCGTCTTCGTGCGTTCGGCAAACCTCCCCAACGACTCGAATCGCGAGTATGCGGTTCATGATGCCCACACGACCGTTGGTGCCTTTCCCTCTACCGCCGAAGGGCGCGAGCCGGGTAAGCTCCTCCCATGGAAGTCCACACGAACGACCACGCCGCCGACAACCTGCCGCTCAACCGGCGTGAGATCGCGACCATCGTCGCGTTTTGGGCGGCGTTCGCGCTGCTGCAGTTCGCCAACCGCTTGTTCGACGCCATGGGCCGCCCTGGCCCGACCAACTTCCAGAGCGGCTGGCTCGTCGTCCCCGTCATCGACTCCATCTGCTGGGCGCTGCTCACCGCGCCGCTGTTCTGGCTCGCCGCGAACTACTCGACGGATCGCGTGTCTCGACGCCAGCAGCTCCTCGTCTTCGGCGTCGTTGGTCTCGTCGTCGTGGTCCTCGTCGGCGTGCTGGGCGCCGAGACACGCTCCATCTTCAGCGCACCGTCATCGAATTCGGGACGCGGCGGCCGCGGCAATCGGCAGCCACCATTCTGGTTCGGCATCCTCAATGCGGTCGTCATCTACTTCGGCGTGATCGCGGCCGGCATCGCACGTGCCTACTCCGTTCGCTATCGCGCGCGACGCGAACAGACGGTTCGCCTCGAGCGACAGCTCGCCGAAGCGCGCCTCGATGCGCTGCGACGCCAGCTCGATCCGCACTTTCTCTTCAACACGCTGAACGTCATCTCGTCACTCGTCGAGCGCGATCCACGTGGCGTGCGACGAATGATCTCACGACTCGGCGGGCTGCTGCGCTTCAGCATCGAGGGCGCGCAATCGCCGGAGATCACGCTGCGCCAGGAGCTCGCGCTGCTCGAGCAATATCTCGACATCATGCAGGTGCGCTTTCAGGGTCGTCTCGAGACGGATATTCAGGCAGACCCGGCGACCCTTGACGCGCTCGTACCGACGCTCATCCTCCAGCCGCTCGTCGAGAACGCGATCAAGCACGGCATCGAGCGACAGCGTGAGGGCGGGCGCATTCGTGTCGAGACGCTCCTCCACGACGACATGCTCGTGCTGCGCGTGACCGACAACGGCGCGGGACTTGGCGCGCCGGCACGCTCGCTCGACGGCGCCACACCCGCAGGCACCGGTGTCGGGCTTCGCAACACGCGCGCACGTCTGGCGGAGCTCTATGGAACGAAGCAGCATTTCTCCCTCGCCGCGGCGCCGGGAGGCGGAGCCGTGGCCGAGGTGTCGCTCCCGCTGCACTCCGCGGCGCCGATGGAGGTCGTGCATGGCTGATTCGCTGAGTGGCGGCAACGCACCGCTGCGCGTGCTCGTCGTCGACGACGAGCCACTCAACCGCATTCGACTGGAAGACCTGCTGCGCCGCGAGTCCGGCGTCGCGGAGATCCTGAGTGCGAGCGACGGATTCGAGGCCGTCACGGCCATTCGCGCCGAACATCCCGACCTCGTGTTTCTCGACGTGCAGATGCCCGGCAAGACAGGGCTCGACGTGGTGCGCGAAGTGGGCGCGGAGGCGATGCCGGCGACGATCTTCGTCACCGCGTACGATCAGTATGCGGTCGAAGCGT
>JBDSML010000175.1:0-26677 GCA_039915865.1 Gemmatimonadaceae bacterium
TGCCGGCGTTGCGCTGCAGGATTCCCGCAAGGCGGCCGAGGTTCTCACGGCCGGCCGGCATCACCTGGCTGCTGTTGTACGGGAACAGGATGCCCGAGGGGAACGACACCGCAATGCCCTCGCCCACGCGCTCCACCGTGGCGCCGGGGACGGCGGCCTCGATGTCCTTGGCCTGCTGGTCCATCTGGTGGCCGATGATGGCCCCGGCAGCGCCACCGACGGCTGCGCCGATGATGGCGCCCTTCGCTGTCGAGCCGTTCGCGTTACCGACGGCTGCTCCGGCTGCTCCGCCTGCTGCCGCGCCGATGATGGCGCCGGTTTCCTTCTTGTTCAGCGAGGCGCATGCGCTGGCGGCGATGAGAATGCCGAGCGCGGGAATGAGACGACGTGAGAAATACATGGTTGAGCTCCCTGCGGGTGAGTCGCAGCGCGTTCCACTGTTGAACCGCGCAAACGCAGTACACCGCACAGACCATGCTGACGTCAGCGAGCTCGTGGGTCAGCTCAGGATGAGAACGCCGTGTAGCCCTCATCGGCAATGATGTCCGCGAGCGCTTCGGCGTTCGTTGCGCTTGGATCGTAGCGCACCTCGGCTGACCCGATCACCACTCGCTCGACTTCCACTCCTTCCGTCTTGTCGAGACGATCCTTCACGGCGCGCACACAGTGCTCGCACGTCATGCCTTCGATTGTCAGATGCAGTGTTTCCAAGGGGCTCCTAGATTGTCGTCCCGAGCGAAGTCGAGGGACCTGCTCTTCCGGCGTCCAATCCGTACCTGGAACGACGGAACCAACCGGCTAGAATTTCAAGAATTGAAGAATTGGAAGAATTGATCGCTGCGCAAATAGCTTGGTGCATCTCCAAGCAGCGGCTGCAAACCAGTCCTTGGCGCGAGCCACCATGCATTGTCAGATTCGATTCTTCAATTCTTCAATTCTATCCGTCAGTCACGCTTTTCCGTTCTGACGATGCCCGACCTGTATCACGATCACGGCCGCCGCAATCAACACACCGCCGATCAACGTCCTCGGCCCGAGTTGCTGCCCAAGCACCACGCTGCCGAGGAGCGCCGTCCAGAACGGTTCCACCGTGCTGACGATCCCCGTGCGCACCGGACCGATCGCCGCGAGCCCGCGCAAGAAGGCGATGAACGCAAACACAGTGCACAACACTGCGAGCGTGCCGATCGACAACCATGCGATCGGCGCGAGGACGAATTGCGGCCCACCCTGGAAGAGCGACGCCGCCCCGAGCACAATGGCCGCACCGGCGGACGCATATGAAGACGTCACCGCCGGTGAAAGATCCCGCCCGAGGTGGTTGATCATCGGGATGTAGACCGCGTAGAGCAGCGCCGCAGAGAGCGCGAGCACGACGCCGATCGGATGCAGCCCGCCAGCGCCCCGCATTCCGACCATCAGCGCCAGCCCGGCGAGCGACAACGCCAGCGCTGCCACGCGCGGCCCTGTGAGCGGCTCGGTCCCGCGAGCAGCCGCAATCGCCGCGATCCACGCCGGATACGTGTAGAACAGGAAGGTGAGCGACGCCGCAGGGATGTACTTGAGCGCAGAAAGACTCACGAATGCAATCGCCGCCTGGCCGCCTCCTGCGAGCACGAGCAGCGGGAGCGCGCGGCTGCCAGCCTTCCGCGTGGCACCGACGCCGCTCACGATCACGAGCAGCAAGGCCGCGATTGCGTAGCGCCACACCAGCGCATCGATCAACCGCGCGCCACTGCCGATCGCCAGCGTGATGAGAATCGGGATCGAACCGAAACAACACGCGCTGAAGACGACGAGCAGCGTCGCTCGCGAGGTCGAGCGGTGCGGGTCGCTCACAACAGCGTTCCGCCAAGCACGAGCAGCGCGACCGTGAAATAGATGACCAACCCGCCGACATCCACGAGCGTCGCGACGAGCGGCGCAGAAGCACTCGCTGGATCGAAGCCGACGCGGCGGAGGATGAACGGAAGCATCGATCCAGCGAGCGACCCGAAGGTCACGATGCCGATGAGTGACAGTCCAACCGTGGCCGCGATCAGCTGCCAGTGCGGATCGTAGTTGAAGAGGCCAAGCTTCTGCCACAGCGCGATGCGCACCACGCCGATGAGGCCGAGGAACGCGCCAAGGGCCAATCCGGTGGGCAGCTCGCGCAGTGCCACGCGCCACCAGTCCCGGATCGACAGCTCGCGCAGTGCCATTGCGCGCGTGATCAACGACGTCGCCTGCGATCCGGAGTTTCCGCCGGCACTCATGACGAGTGGGATGAACAGCACCAGCGGCGCCACCTTCTTCAGCTCCCCGTCGTAGTGCTGCATCGCGACGGTGGTGAACATCTCGCTGATGAGCAGGATGCTCAGCCAGCCCCCGCGCTTCTTCAGCATCTGGAGAAATCCGATCTGCATGTATGGATCGTCCAGCGCCTCCATACCGCCGAACTTCTGCACATCCTCCGTCTGCTCTTCCTGGATCGCGTCGATGACGTCGTCGACCGTGATGACGCCCATGACGTGGTTCGATTCGCTCACGACCGGCACGACCACGAGATCGTAGTTCGAAATCACGCGCGCCACTTCCTCGCGGTCCGCGCTCGGGCTCACGCTCTGTACTTCCGTCCAGGCGACGTCGCTCAGCTTCGCACCCTCGGGCGCCGCGAGCAGCTCACGCAGCGACAGAACACCAGCCAGGCGTCCGCCCTCGTCCGTGGTATAAATCGCGTAGATGGCCTCCCGCTTTCCACTCCGCGCGATGACGCGAACCTTGCGCAACGCTTCTTCCACCGTCGTGTTCGCGGAGTCCGAGACGAACTCCGTCGTCATCAGGCCGCCCGCAGTGTCCGGATCGAACTGCCTGAGCGCCTCCGTCTCGAGTCGCTGCTGCTCCGGCATCTCGTCGACGATCTCTTCGGCGTGCTCTTCGTCGAGTTCCTCGAGCACGTCGGCCCGCTCGTCCGGCGTCATCGCGCTCACGAGCGCGGCCGCCGTCTCGGGGCTCATCGCCTCGAGCACCTCGGCGCGAAGCTCCTCCTCGAGATACTCCAGCACCGCCGCCGCGCGATCTTGCGGCAGCGCCGCCAGGAACACCGGGATCTGCTCGAATGGCATCGCTTCCGCGACGTCCGCGAGATCGGCCGGATGCAGCTCCTCGGTTTCCGCCGCAATCTGGGACGGCGATTCCTCGAGCAGCGCGATGATATCGGGAGCGAGCAGCGCGCCGACGGGACGCTCCTCGGGATTGCGACGGGATGGCGTCATGGCACGTCCTCGACTACGGCGATACGGGCGTGAGCCCGTCAAAGTAGGCCCACGGTTACACGATAGGCAACCGTCGCCTGTCCTCGTTCACCGATGTCACCTCATACCCACTCTCGGCGATGGCCTCGCGCAATGCGTCGACCGTCGCGCGCCCGTCGTGCTCGATCACGGCGGCGCCGATCGACACGTCAGCCGACGTGATGCCAGGGACGGGTGTGAGCGCCGTGAACACCGCGTTCACACAATGCTGGCAGGTCATGCCATCGATTCGGAGATGCGTTATCATAGTCGCAATATCACCTCGCCCCTCTCACCTGTCAGCATGCCCTCCGTCGCGTTTCTCGGTCTCGGCGCCATCGGTCGTCCGATGGCCGCATGCCTCGCCAAGTCGTCCGGCATTGCCCTCGCCGTGTGGAATCGTACCGCCGACAAGGCCGCCACGTTCGCCGCAGAGCATGGCGCTCGCCACGCGCTCACACCGGCCGATGCCGCCCGCGGCGCCGACGTCGTCATCACCTGCCTGCCCATCTCGGCCGACGTCGAATCCTTACTCGATGGCGACGACGGTTTGCTCGCGGCGATGTCGGCCAACATGGTGCTCGTCGACTGTACCTCGGGAGACCCCGCAACGTCGCGTCGCATCGCCGAACGGCTGGCCGAGAAGAGCGCCGGCTACCTCGACGCTCCCGTCAGCGGTGGCGTGAAAGGCGCCGAGTCGGGGACACTCACCGTGATGGTCGGCGGAGACGCGGTGCTGCTCGAGCGCGTACGTCCGACACTCGACGCATTTGCGAAGAAGATCGTCCACTGTGGCGACGTCGGCGCCGGCGACGCGGTGAAGGCCGTCAATCAGGCAATGCTCGCCATTCACATCTGGAGTCTTGGCGAGGGGCTCGTCGCACTGTCAAGACTCGGCGTGAAGCCGGACGTCGCCCTCGACGTGATCAATGCGTCCAGCGGCCGGTCGAACGCCTCGATGAACCTGTTCCCCGAGCGTGTCCTCGGTCGAGCGTTCCCGCGGACCTTCAAGGTTGCCCTGCTCGACAAGGACATCGACATCGCCGCCGGCATGGCGCGCGAGCTCAAGGTACCATCGCCGCTCATCCAGATTACCGCCGATCTCATGCGCGTCGCGCACAACGCCCTCGGTGAAGAGGCCGATCACGTCGAGGCCGTGAAGGTGTTGGAGCAGTGGGCCGGCCAGGAGATCGCATGACGCGCGCACTGGAGTCCATTCGCGCCGACTTCCCCGCGCTCCAGCGGTGCGAGGGCGGGCACGACGTCGCGTACTTCGACGGCCCGGGCGGAACGCAGGTTCCCCGCGCCGTCGCCGACGCGATGACCGACTACCTGTTGCATCACAACGCGAACACCCACTGGGTCTATCCGACGAGCGCCGAGACCGATGCGATGCTCGAGGAGTCTCGCGCCGCGTTCGCCGACCTGTTCAACGCGACGCCAGCGGATGTCTCGTTCGGCAACAACATGACGACGATCGCCTTCCACCTGTCGCGCGGACTCGCCCGGGACTGGAAGGAGGGCGACGAGATCGTCGTGACCGAACTCGATCACCACGCGAACGTGGCGCCGTGGCATGCGATCGCGCGCGACCGCGGGCTCGTGGTGCGGACGATTCCGCTGAACACCACCACTTTTCGTCACGAGCAGGACGCGATCGCCGCAGCCATCGGCAAGCGCACACGGCTCGTCGCCATCGGCGCTGCATCGAATGCCCTCGGCACCATCACCGACGTTCGTGCTGTGTGCGAGATGGCGCGTGCGGCTGGTGCGCTGTCGTTCATCGACGCCGTGCACTATGCCCCGCACACACTGCTCGATGTGCAAGCCATTGGCTGCGACTTCCTCGCGTGCTCGTCGTACAAGTTCTACGGGCCGCACGCAGGCGTGCTGTTCGGCCGGCGCCAGATTGTCGACGCGATCGACATTCCGAAGTTGGTGCCAGCACCGGAGGCGGCACCAGAAAAACTCGAGACGGGCACGCAGAATCACGAGGGCATCGTCGGCGCTGGGGCCGCGGTGAACTACATCGCCAGCATCGGCGGTGATGGCGGCTCGCGCCGCGAGCAGCTCGCCCGCGCGTTCGCGTCGCTGCACGAGCGAGGCGACGCATTGCTCACTCGGCTATGGGACGGCCTCATCGCAATCGATGGCGTGACGATCTACGGCCCGCCGCCGGGCACTCCGCGCACGCCGACGGTGTCGTTCACGTTGCGCGGCTACAGCACGGAAGCCGTGGCACGCCATCTCATCGGCCGCGGCGTGTATGCCTCCAACGGCGACTTCTACGCAAAGACAGTCGCCGACCGGCTCGGCCGCGGCGAGGATGGCTTCGTGCGGGCTGGTGCAGCCTGCTACACGAGCGCCGATGAGGTCGAGCGGCTGGTCACCGGCGTGCGAGAACTGTCTCGTTCGTAGTCGAGGCGTGCGGCGTTCAACTACGGAACTACGGAACTACGCAACGCAGTGCGCGCTGCGCGCGCGGCACAGGCTTCGCCAACACAGAAAGACGCTGTACCCGAAACCAAAAGGCGAAGCTGCAATAGCCGTCGTTACTGCGGCCTTCTGCGTGGCGCAGCCTGCGTCCTTCTGCGTTCCGTAGTTAGGCAGTCAAACAGTAGTTAGGCAGTTAAACAGTTCCTGCTCTGGCTCTACTGACCAGCCACGGTCGAGCCACCAACCACGCCTACTTCTTCCGCGACACCAGTGTCTTCTCGAACGCCGGAAGAAATTCTTCGTATTTCGAGCCTGGACTCCACAGCACCCAGCCGTCGTACCCGGAATCGTACGTCGCCTTCTTCTGCGCGTTGAGCTGCTCCGGACCGTAGTGCGGTGATCCCAGCGTGAAGGCCTGCAGATAGGGGCGAATGTGCTCCGGCGTCTTCACGCCGAGCTTCGCGTCGCGCTCCTTCGCCTTCGTCAGCGCGATCTTGATGATCTGATACGGATCCGCGTTCGGCGACGGAATGTTGAACGACCCACGCGGGTAGTGCGATGGATACACCATCGGCAGCAGCACGTCCGTCACGGGCGCCAGCTTCTCCCACCACTGTCCCACTTCCAATGGCCCGCCCACGGTGGTGACCAGGCCGAAAATGTCAGCAGTCGTGCGCGCGCCGAGCTTGTCGAGACGGGCATTGGCGTCCTTCAGGAACGACGCCAGCACGTCCGGCTTCGCCACTCCCTTGCTGTCCGGGAAGACCTGCGTCGGCAGCGAGGGATATGGCTCGGGGAAGCGGATGTAATCGAACTGGATCTCGCCGAAGCCCATCTTCGCGAGCTCCTCCGCCAGCCCGATGTTGTAGTCCCACAACTCGTGATGATATGGATTCACCCAGGCGAGCCCCTTCTTGTCGCGCCACACCGATCCATCCTGGCGACGGATCGTCCACTCGGGATGCACGCGTGCGGTCACGGAATCCTTGAACACCACGAGGCGCGCGATCGGAAGGATCTTGTGTGCGCGCAACGTGTCGAGCAGGGCGGGAAGGTTGCGAATCGTCCCCGACGTCCCCGCATTTTTCCTGAACTCGGGATTCGCCGGCGTGTAGTTCAACCCGAATTCATCCTTCATGTCGATGACGAGGGCATTGATCTCCGTCTCGTCGGCGATCTGGATGAGCTGCTTCATGCGCTTCGTGCTCTGGCCCGCGAAGCGATTCACGTACAGCGCTCGCACAATCGGGAATTCTTTCTCGACGTCGATCTGGGCGACGGTCCGATTCGTCCCGGCAGCCGGCTTCACGGTATCTGCTGGTGTCATCGCCGGCCTCGCCGTTTGGACGACCGGCACTGAAGGCCCGGCGGACGCAGAACTCTGCGCGCTCGGCGGATTCGGCGGGTTCGGTGCGCGATCCGACGTGCTGCAGGCGGCGACCAGGGCGATGGCGAGAAGAATCGAATGACGTGCGGACACGGCGAATCGGGGTATGAGGTTCGGGGAAATCTACTGCACTATATTCCAGACACATGCACCAGTCGTTCCTCTGTCGCGCACTTCTCTTCGCCCTCCCGGTTTTCGTGGCGTGCGGCGACGTCGTCAAGTCCACCGGCGCCACGCCCGCGCCTCCCGCCGCCGAGTTCGTGCTCGCCGCGGGCGACTCCGCATTCTGGGTGACCAGCGACTCCGCAGGAATTCGATCGCGCGGCGCTCCGCTCGAGCTGGCACGCTATGGCGGCCGCTTTTTCGAATTGTACGTCGTCGACGACGACCACTCCTTCCAGGGCGCCGATCTCATTGGGCAGAGCGTCTACCGCCGCGACCTCCGCACTGGCGACTCGGTGATCGTTTTCACCGACAGTCTACTGCCGCAGATCGCCCGCGAGTACGCGAAGACGCACCCCGACGATCACCCGTTGGACGCCGACGAGGAGCCCGACGGGGACGCCGAACTCCGCGCGACAGCAACGCTGGACCTGGGCGCCGCGCACGGCCCGTTCGTTTCCTACTCCCTGCACACCGACGTCGAGCGCGATCGCGAGCCGCTCTGGCACAGCAGCCGCCGCGGTGTCCTCGACCTCCGCACCGGGCGCACGGCCACCCTCGCCGACGTCGCCGGCCGGCAGGCTGCGGAGGTGGAGAACAGCGTCCGGGCGATGGGCGCGCCATCGCACCATCCCTTCGATGCACGCAGCTTCGCGATCACGACCATCGACGGCACGCCCGCCATTGCGTATGCGCTCCCTGGCTCCGGCGAGGGCGACGACGGACAGCTTCTCCCGCTGACGCCAATTCGCATCTCCGAGCCGATCTGGTGGCGCGATGTCGCAGCCTCGCTCCCGACGACCTTTGCCGAAGGCTCGCGCGAAGTCTGGCGCCACAACGGCTACGCGGTCGTCGTGCGGTACGACTCCATCGGAGACGCCAGCCTCGCCCTTCGCGACAGCACGTCACGCGAATGGAAGGTGGGGCACGTCTCCGGCCCCGCCACTCGCATCTACTGGCTCGACCGCCCCGCGCTCGACGGCGACACACGTCACGCGCTCGCGCGCGCCTTCAGCGAGGCCGCCGGCTACGGCGCCGACAGCCGAGTGGCGATACTGGGCGGGAAGCATCGGCTCTTCCTCACCTCGCGCGCTCGATGACGGAGATCACCAAGCTGCGCACGCCGGGCGCGTCCGAAGCGATCGTCGCCGACCTCATGATGCCGCACCAGGCCAACAGCCTCCGCGTTCCATCCGTCTTCGGGGGCATCATCATGAGCATGGTGGATCGCTGCGCGGCGCTCAGCGCGATGCGCCACGCCAGCGGGCAAGTCACGACGTTGTCGATCGATCGCATCCTCTTCAAGGAGCCGATTCGCGTCGGCGAGCTGGTCGAAGTGCGCGCGCGCGTGGTCCGCGTGGGCAGAACCTCGATGTCCGTGCTTGCGAACGTGTATGCCGAGAACATCGCGTCGGGCGTACGTCGCCACACCAACGAATGCTGGCTGACGTTCGTTCATCTGGATGAGGAAGGAAATCCCGCCGCCGTCCCCCCGCTCGCGCTCGAGACCGAAGACGACCGCCTCATGAACGAGACGGCCATCCGCCGGCGCGAACAGCTGTTCGCCTCCCCATCGCATTAGGTTTCGCGCATGCAGCTCTTCACCGTGGACCACGCGAACCGCACACTGCCCTACGTGCGACGCATTGTCGAGGACATCGTTCGGGAACACCGGCGCTGGCAGGAGGCGATCGTCGAGCTCGACCTGCTCGCCTCCGTCGCCCACCCGGAACTTCCGGATCCGCGCGTCGTCGCGCTCGAGAAGAAAATCCAGCGCACCGCGCGGGAGATCGACGCCTTTCAGGCAGAGTTGGAGTCCATTGGCATCCAGTTGAAGGACCGCCGCATCGGACTGATCGACTTTCCCAGTGAGCTCGACGGACGTCCTATGCTGCTCTGCTGGCAGCTCGGCGAACCCTCCGTACAATTCTGGCACGAGCTCGACTCCGGATTTGCCGGACGCCAGCCCCTTTCGCCGACACTGGTCGCATGAAGAACAGCAAGTCCATCACGGGTCCCGACGGCACCGTCTGGAGGGTCGACATCCAGTCGCCGAGCTCCAGCAACGCGATGATCATGTTCCGTCATCCCGATGGCCGCAGCTCGCGCCTCGACCGCTACAACTGGGTCCTCACGAACGGACCCGAGTCGCGCAGCGTCACCGCTCGGCTCCAGACGGACAAGGTGCTCGACTCGCTCGATCAGACGGCCATCGCCCGCCTGTTCGCGCGCTCGATGGCGGTGAGCCGCCCCGACCCACTGGCTTCTCGCTAGTCTCGGGAATTTGAAGAATGAGCGTGAGCGCGAGACCGTGCGCTGAGCGCACCACAGCGCGCTCTTCGGCCAGAGCTAGCATTAGAGCTCGAACTTGAGCTCGATCTTGAGCTCGAACTTGAGCTCGAACTTGAGCTCGAGCTCGAGCTCGAGCTCTGATATGCTGATTGCTGGAGGCTCACGCTCACGCTGATAGCTGAAGCTCGAGCCGGTTGCCTCGCTCGCATCAATCGCCTCGGACGAACCACGCTAGCGAGGGTTCTCGTCGCGGTACGGCACGTCGAGCTCCATCCCGTCCTTTCCCACGATCGTACGCTCGAAACACTGGCGCGCCTCTTTCCCGAGGTCGCTCGCGTCGCGTGAATACCGGGCGGAGAAGTGGGTCAGCAGCAGCGTGCCGACGCCAGCATCACGAGCCACCATCGCCGCCTCGCGCGCCGTCGAGTGGCCCGTTTCGACCGCGCGTGCCGCCTCCTCATCGCCGAACGTTGCTTCGTGCACGAGGACGTCTGCGTCGCGTGCCGCCTCGATCGTCGCCGCGCAGGGTCGCGTGTCGCCCGTGAAGACGACCTTTCGCCCCGAGCGCGGCGCGCCAACGAGCTCAGACGGCTCGATGACTCGCCCGTTCTCGAGCGTCACCGCACGGCCACGATGAATCTCGCCCCACAGGGGACCCTCGGGAATCCCCAACGCTCGTGCGTGGTCCGGGTTGAAGCGTCCTTTTCGCTCCTCCTCTATGACGGCGTAGCCCAGCGCGCGGGCGCCCCGATGGTCGACTGCATATGGCAGCACCGCGTAGTCCGTTCGCTCGATGCGCTGCTCCGGCTCGAGCTCGGCGATTTCGATCGGGAATGACAACCGGTCCATCCCGAACTCCTCGGCACGCTTGAGCATGCGAACCGCGCCGCGCGGGCCCCAGAACCGGAGGGGTTCGGTACGCCCCTGCAGAGACATGGTGCGCATCAGTCCGATCACGCCGATGACATGGTCCGCGTGAAAATGCGTGAAAAATATGTCCTCCAGGCTGAACGATACGCCGTAGCGCATCATCTGCCGCTGTGTACCCTCTCCACAGTCGAAGAGCAGCGTCTCGCCCTCGCGCACGAGTGCGAGAGAGGCGACGTTGCGCTCGACCGTTGGTCGGGAAGCGGAGGTACCGAGAAGACGAATTGAGAGCGACATGGCGGCGAAATATAGCGCCAGCGGCCCGAGCCTTGCCCCTTGTTCCCGGTGTGACTCGTGGCGCGCAAATAGTTGCCGCATCCACGCTTGGTACACTCGGGTCCGCAAGTTGCAAACAAAGACGGCAAGGCGGCCCGGCAGGGCCTCAATTCTTCAAGGAGGAGCTGGAATGGCGATCAAACCGAACGACGAAGAGCGCAGCTTTGGCGCAGATCGGGAGCGACAGCGCGAAGTTTCCAACGAAAGCGCTCGCGCCGCACGCCCTTCGAACGGCGAGAACGCAGCGCGCGATGAAAGCGCGCCTGAATCTGGGTCTGCTCCGCGTGGGCGCAGCAACCGCGGCTTCGCATCCATGGACCGCAATAAGCAGCGCGAGATCGCCAGCAAGGGCGGTCGCGCAGCACACCAGAAGGGAACGGCACACGAGTTCGATTCTGGCGAAGCACGCGCCGCCGGCCGCAAGGGCGGCGTGACGGTGAGCCGGAATCGTGAGCACATGGCGGCCATCGGGCGCCGTGGTGGGGAAGCTCGCGGCGCAAACCGCGCAGCTCGACTGCAGGGCCAGACGCCCAGCGAATCGTCCTCGCCGAGCGCCAGCCAGAATCGTTTTCAGGGTGATCGCGAAGTCGGTCTGGGTGGCAACGCCGCACAGCAACAGCGTGCGAGCGCCCAGCCGCAGCGCCCAAGCGGGAACTCGCTGGGGGGCGAGGCGCGGGGCGTGTCGAGCGACGAGCGCAACGTCGAGCGACCGTAGCAACGGTCAGTCAGTTCATCGACTGATCGGCTGACGATTCGAAGCGGCACATCGGACTCCGGTCCGGTGTGCCGCTTCCATTTTGCCGCCTGACGCACTCGCCATGCGATGAGCGCTGTCGCATTTTCTTCTGATGATCTCGTCTCTCATCCTCGTTGCCACGCAGCTCGCCGCGCCAGCGATGGTTCCGCGTGACTCCGCCGCTTCGATCGGCGCTCGAAGCCCCGCCTACGCTGCCGACGGACGACTCGCGGTCAGCATTCGCGGTGACATCTGGGTTCGCACCGGCGCAGGCAACGACGCGCACTGGATACAGCTCACGTCCGGTCCCGCCTGGGATCGCCAACCCGCATGGTCCGCTGATGGCGCATCGATCGTCTACACGTCCAGCAGCACCGGCAACGGCGACATCTACCGCGTCGCGGTCGGATCGTCAGGAGCTGCTGCGACACCGGAGCGCATTACGAGCGGCGACGATCCCGAAGGAGAACCGTCCATTTCCCCGGACGGGTCCATCCTCTACGCCAAGGGACGCGCGGGCCAGACAAAACTCTGGATTCGCACCGCCGCTGGTGTGGAGCGTCGCTTCACGCGCGGCGAGAACGGCGCCGAGCGCTGGCCTGCCTGGTCACCCGACGGAAATCGCGTCGCGTACAGCGCCACGCGCGAAGACCGCACTCGGCTGCGCATTCGATATGTGGTCGGCGACTCCGATCGCGTAATCGTCGAAGATCGCGATGCCGAGCATCCCGCGTGGTCGCCGCGCGGCGATCGCATTGCATTCGCCACGCGCAACGGACGCGCCGGCGTTTGGATCACCACTCCCGATGCGCGGTATGTGAACTTCGCTAACGCGCAGCGCGCCGAACCGGCATGGTCACCCGACGGTCGCACGCTCGCACTCGCCGAGCTGCCCGGACCCGACGTCGGCTACAACGGCGATCCGGATCGTCTCGGCGATCGGGAATTGCGCGACGATTTCAGCGCCGGTCGCCTCTGGTTCGTCGATGCGCCCGCACCACCAGACGCTGGCGCACTCGCATCGACACTTCCGCAGCTCGATCGCAAGCGCCGCAACGCGGATGCATTCTCCGCATTCTGGACGCGCATGGACACGTTGTACTTTCGGAGCTCTCCGTCACGTCACGAGCGCTGGGAAGCGCTGCGCGTTGCATACGCGGATCGCGCGCTCGCGGCGACGAGCGACGACGCGCTCGAGCAGTTGCTGCACGACATGCTCCGTGAACGACCGACGCTGCGCGATCCGGCGACGGGAACCGCTGGTGTCTCGAGCGCACATCCCGTGGCGACCGCCGCTGGACTGGAGATGCTGCGCAAGGGTGGCAATGTCGTCGACGCCGCAGTCGCCGTCTCGTTCGCACTCGGCGTCGTCGAACCGGATGCAAGCGGATTGGGCGGTTACGGGCAGATGCTCGTGCGACTGCGCACGATGGATCGTCCCGCGCTCATCGAGTTCATGACGCGTGCGCCCGAGGAGGCCTCGCTTGCCAACGGCGCGCTGCTGCGTCGCGGCAGCACTCCGCCCGACGGGCCCATTCTCGTCAACGTCCCCGGGACACTCGCAGGAATGGAATTGGCCTGGAAGAAGTACGGTAGCAAGAAGGTGACGTGGGCCCAGATCGTCGCCCCGGCGATTCGCGCCGCGGAGGAGGGCTATGTCGTCAGCGAAGGACTCGCGACAACCCTCGCCACCGAACGCGAACACTTCCTCAAGTATGCGGGAAGCAAGGCGCTGTTCTTTCCCAAGGGCGAGGCACTTCGCGCCGGCGACACGCTGCGCAATCCCGATCTCGCGCGAACCCTGCGGACCATCGCTGACAGCGGCGCGTCATCGTTCTACGCCGGATCCATCGCCCGCCGCCTCGTCGCCGACCTGCGCGGCCAGGGCAACGCCATGCGCCTCACCGACATGTCGCGCTACTATGCCGCCGAGCGGGAGCCGGTATCGGGGATGTATCGCGGCTACACTGTCTACTCGAGTGCGCCGCCAGTCTCCGGCGGCGCGACGCTCGTCGCGCAGTTGAACCTCCTCGAGCAGCAGAGCGCGCTCAAACCGTACAGCGAAGACGCATCGAGCCTGCACGCCATGATCGAAGCGTGGAAGCTCGTGCCGTCCACGCGCGGACGCATTGCCGATCCGGGGCTATGGCCGATCAAGCTCGATGCATTTCTCAGCAAGGACACTGCGAAGTCACGCTGGCGCTGCTTCAACGCACAGAAGTCGCTGACGCCAACCGATATCCGTGGTGACAGCTTGCCGTGCGCGAAGCAGGGCACTCGCGTCTCGTCGGTCTCGGCCGGCGACGACGTCGAATCGCTGTGCTCCGACCACGACGCATTTGCGACTGAACGATTCTGCCATCGCACCGGCACGACGGCGTTCGCCGCTGCCGACGCTGACGGTAACGTCGTGAGCGTGACGCAGACGCTGGGCACGTGGGGTGGCAACTTCTATGTCTCGCCGGGGCTCGGCTTCCTCTACAACGACAAGCTCGCGTCGTTCGGCAGCGATCCCGACGAGTACGGCGCTCGACTTCCCAACGCGCGGCATGGGAGCACGCTCGCTCCCACCATCGTGTTTCGTGGCGACGGATCGGCTCGACGTCCCGTGCTTGCCGCCGCCGCCGCCGGCAACGCCTGGATCACGTCCGCCGTCTACTCGGCGGTCACCGGTGTGATCGACGAACATCTCGACGCGCAGCATGCGATCGAATTGCCACGCTTCCTCATCGGTCAGCAGCGTGGCGATGTTCGCACCGACTACATGATCCAGATCGAGGATGGCTTCGCACCATCGGTCTTGCGCGAACTGAACGCGAAGGGCCACGCGTTTCAGCGCATCTCTCTGCCGGGCGAGTTGCGCATGGGCTACGCGGCGGTGATCACCATCGGCGACAAGGAAGTGATGGCTGGCGCCGATCCGCGGCGCGCCGGAGAGGCTGGGGCGATCGGCTGCAAGAATGACAAGGGAGATGGTTGCAGGAAGTAGCACCGCAGTCAGGACACGATAGCAGACCAGCGCGCCTCGTCGATGTTGCCGCCTGAGACGATGACGACGATGGGCCCTTCGAACTCGCCGGACGGTCCTCCAAGTACAGCGGCGATCCCGCACGCGCCCGAGCCCTCGACGCGCGCGGCGTGCTCTTTCGCCAGCCACGCGATCGCTCCGGCGATCTCCGCCTCGGTGACGACCCGCATTTCGTCGATCGACAGTTGGCCGAGCAGAAATCCTTCGTCGTCGATCTGACCGGAGAGGCCGTCGGCGAGTGTTGGCGGCACCGCGACATCGACGCGATGACCCACCTCGAGCGACGCAGCCATCGCGTTCGTGTTCGCGCCCTGCGCGCCGACGATGCGGACGGCAGGCGCCACGGCGCGCACGAGTGCCGCCACGCCGCCGACGAGGCCACCGCCACCGACGGGTACGACAAGTGTCTTCACGCCGGGTAGCTCCTCGAGAATCTCGAGGGCCACCGTTCCCTGTCCGGACAGCAACGCGTCGCCGGCGCACGGATTGACGAACGTCATGCCTTGCGCCTTCGCGTACGCCAGTGCGGCATGATGCGCCGCATCGTAGTGCGGTTGCGACTCATCGACTTCGGCGCCCAGCGCGATGATGCCGTCACGCTTCACCTTCGGCGCGGTGGATGGCACGAAGATGCGAGCACGCATGCCGAGGAGCCGCGCCGCATGCGCGATGCCGAGTCCGTGATTCCCCGCCGACGATGCGACGATGCCGCGCTCGCGCGCATCCGTCGGCAGTGTGGCGAGCGCGTTGTACGCGCCACGCAGCTTGAATGAACCGGTGACCTGCGCATTCTCGCATTTGAGAAAGACGTCGGCTCCGGCGATCGCGCTCAAGACGTTCGAGCGCACGAGTGGCGTACGTGTGACGACGCCGCGCAGGCGGTGCGCGGCGGCGATGACTTCGACGGGGGGTGGGAGCATCCGCGAAAGTTATAGCGCGAGTTGCGCTTCGCAGCGACCCCATCGCTCGAGGTACCCGGTCATCTCGTACTTGGCATGCGCACGCTTCAACGACATCGGCCGAATCGTGCCCCACACGGGTCGCTCGGCAAAAGGCCGATCGAACTTGCCGAAACACCACTGAATGCCCGCGTAACTGTTCGGATCCCGGCCGTCCAGCGCGTACTTGTTGTTGAGGTGGACCAGCCACGCCAGCGCGTCCTCGTACGTCGGTGCCCACGTCAGCACCGACTTGCCCCACAACATGCGCACGACATTATGCATGTGGCCTGTCTCGACGAGCTCGCGTTGTCCGGCATTCCAGATGTCGTCGTGCGTCGCGGCGTCCTCGAGTTCCTCGAGCGTGTACGTCACCTCACGCACGTCGTCCGCGTGTGCGCGCATCGAGCGATGCACCCAATCCGGCAATGCAGCGAGCGAGCCATGGTGCGGATTGCGCAGGCAGAAATTCAGCGATAGCTCGCGCCAGGTGAGCAGCTCGTTGAGAAACGAGTCGCTCTGCGTGGAGTCGCCGTTGGCGCGCGCGGCCTCGACGACCTCGAGTGGCGAGATCATTCCGTTGTGTAGGTAGGCCGAGAGACGGCTCGATCCGAAGTCGTCGGAGGGATTGCGCCGGCGCTCGGCGTAGTCGCGCAGTCCGTCGGTGACGAAGTTCTCGAGACGAGCGCGCGCCGCCGTCAGTCCGCCCAACGTACTCACGGGGCCGACCGTGGCGTCGACCTCGCAGCGACCGACTTCTCGTTCGATGTCGCAGTGCGCGATGTCGAGCCAGTCGATCTCCAACGACGCCATCAGCGCCGTCGGCGTGGCGCGCTTGGGTGCACGATCGTCTACGCGTTCGAGCGACGTCTCGAGCAGCCGCGCGATCTTCGGCCGGATGGTGCGCGCTGCGTACTCCTCCCGATGAAAAGACGCCGCGGGAACGACGCCCGCCGAGTCGACCGCCAGCACGCGACAGTTGACGCGAGACGCGACGCGCGCCGACCGCTCGGCCACGCCGGCGGTGGGAAACAAGTCCGTGACGACGATGCATGCCCTGCGCGCGAGCCGGTCGATGACGCGAGCGTCGTCGCGCACGCGACGCCGGAGGGCAAAGCGATATGTCAGTCCGAGCGCCTCGGCACGGTTGGCGAGCTCCTTCGCGCCCTGCATGACGAACGTGTGAAAGCGCGCCGAGGCGTGGGTGTAGTGCGGGTCGAGGCCGTGATGGATGATGAGCGGCTTGCCGATGCGGTCCGCCTCGAGGGACGCGAGCCGCAGCGCCCAATTGTCCTCGAGGCGCTGCGTCGTCTGCATCCAGTAGAGGATGTATTCACCGTCTGGCTGGAGCCGCTTTTCGTTGAGCGGAATGGTGCGCAGCGAGAGCTGGTCGCGGACGTAGGGTGAACCGAGAGGGTGGGTCATGGAGACGGAACGTCTGGCGGCTGCTGCCTGTTCCCCTCTTTGTGACCAACGCTCGCTGCGCTCGTGTCGGGTGCGGCCGCTACCCGCCCTTACCGGTTGACACCAGCGCCCACCCAGTTACATTTGAGACAGTAACGGCGGCCCCGCACGGTTGCGGGGCCGCTCCTGTATTTTCCCATGTTCGCGGCAGTCATCTGCCCCGAGCCCGCGACAATGCGGGGCTGTAGCTCAGCTGGGAGAGCGCGCCGTTCGCAACGGCGAGGTCAGGGGTTCGATCCCCCTCAGCTCCATCGATGATGTATTCGGTTGGCACGATATTCGCCAGCTTCTAGTTTTGCCCGCCGCCGTTCGGTAGGACGGAGAGTTCCAATGATGGCGTGCGTGGCAAGTTCCCGGCTCGGCCAAGTGCCTGAGTAGACAGACGCCGCGATCCCAAGGGATCGCGGCGTTTCGAATTTTCCGGGCAGTCAGGGAGCGAGCGCCAAGCGGGCGTCATCGCGAAGAGCGAGGAACAACTCGTGGAGCCACTGATTCTCCTCCTTCTCCACACGCGCCCCGAAATCGTCCATCGCCGTGTTGCTCAGCGAATTGATGAACTTGAGGACCGCGCTCTCATGGACGGCCAAGCGGGTCTGGCGCACGAGCACCGTCGGCTGGTCTCCTTCCCCGGCGCGTAGTCCCATCCGGAAGAGCGCGCCCTCGCCGCTGAACGGATAGCGGAGCGGCGCGCGGATCAGCCGAGCCGTGATGAATGGCAGATTCCAGCTGGGCTCCTTGCGGGCCGTCACCGTCCAGTCGCGCTCGCGCTCGGAATGCGCCGATTTGACGAACTCCATCGAGAGATCGTGGAAGCCGACGGTGAACATCTTCACCTTCACCGTAAAGTCGGCCGTCACCAGGAGCGTGTCGGGGATTGGTTTCGGCGGGCCAACGAGGGGTACGAGATGCCGCCCTTGCGACCGTACCCGAATGGTGAGGAAGCGATCGCGGTATTGCGCGTCGACGTATCCGACACCGCTACGGTCGGCAAGGACGAAGTGAAAGCGCGCCGGATCGATGTAGCGGTGCACGTAGTCGCCGAAGGCGGGAAAGCGCGTCTTCAGACGATCGGAGTGGACCGCGATGCCCAGCGTCACCGACGTCGTGCCGTCGGGCAGTTGGACCGGATGCAGCGAATCCAGCGAGAATGCGCCGGCCAACGCGACCGATGTGCGCGGCGCTGACGCGAGGATGTCGGCACGCGCGTCGCGCTCGCTGAGTCCTTCGCCGGCGGTCAACAGGCGCGAGATGACGAGCGCGATGTCGCTCGGGCGCGCGTTGCTGAGTGCGAAGTCGACGGTGGTGTCCCACCGATACTGGTCGTCCGCGAGGCGGCTAAGCGTCGTGATGTGGCGTCCATCGGCCGGTTTCGCCGGTGCGGGAACGCCCCGACGCGAAGCCATCACGTACTTATCGTCGGAGAACGAACCGAACGTCTCGAGGATGCGCACCGGTCCAGACATCCCGGTCCATGACGCCGTATCGTCGAAGACCTTCGACGGCGACAGCGCGCCGCGCGAGAGCTGCACCCGCGCGTATTCGTACTTGGCATTGCGCACGATGTCGACGTGACGATCCGCGAGAGCGCCGAAGAACTGCTCGGCGCTCGCGCGAGCGCGCAGGCCGGCTCCAAAGCCGGACAGGCTCTCTCGACACGCGACGGCGAACAGGGGCAGCAGCAGGAGCGTCCGACCGAGCACGCGGGTCGTCGTGCGCCAGCGTGCGCGAGGCGTAATTGGGGTCAGAAGAACTCCAGCAATGTGAATTGAATGGGGGTTGAAGCAACATCCTACTCCGGCTATTTTACAAGGGTCCCGCCTGTGGTGCATTACAATAGGCGGTTTTTGCTGCCCCTTGGTGTAACTGGCAACACGTCCGCCTCTGGAGCGGAAGAGTCCAGGTTCGACCCCTGGAGGGGCAATGATGCGAAGCCCGGCAACGCGTTACTGCGTCGCCGGGCTTCGTGTCGTAGTGCAGCAGAGCCGGAAGCTCATCCTCCCGACTGCTGGTGTGAGATGCACGCCACATAGGTCGCCGTGACTGCTCGCAGCCTCTTCCCCATGCGAGGTATCTTCCGTCTCCTGCGATGTGGTATTCCCGCGCCGGAACGCGAAAGTGACGTTCATGCACTGGCAGGAGTTGGGCGATGAAAACCGCGGAGCGCCGAGATGCTTTCTCCATCACCAGCACGCTACGCGACAAGGCTCAGCGTCATCGCCATGGTGCTCACCGCCGTGGCATGCTCGTCGTCGGGCGTCAGTCCCGTGCCATCGGACGGCAAGCTGCCCCTCGGCACCTGGGGTGGGGATGACGCCGGTATGATCGTGGGCGACACCGCGATGCATCTGCATGTCGGCTGCACATATGGCGATGTCTCCGGACGCGTCGTCGTCGATGCGAATGGAAGATTCGACGTGACGGGCAGCTACCTGTTGCGGGCGTATCCCATCGCCGTTGGCCCAACAATGCCGGCGCGCTTTGTTGGTCGAGTCGAAGGTTCGGTGACGACCGTGACGGTGACCGTGAATGACACGGTACAGCATGCCACGATCGTGAAGGGTCCTGTGGTGGTGGAGTTCGGCGAAGCGCCGAGACTCGGTCCCTGTCCGATCTGCCGGCGTCCAGTGCTGACGCATGGGGGCGCATAGCGTCGCGTAGCGCGCGGACGCCATCGCTCGCGCTAGCTTTGCCCAATGATCATCGGACACATCGGCGTCGCGTTTGCCGCGACGTCGCGGTGGCGGCGCGTTCCTCTCTTTGCGCTGCTCGTCGCGACGTTCGCGCCGGACATCCAGCGCGAACTGCTTGCCGCGCTCGGTCTGTCGTTGCAGCAGACGAATCTCTACTCGCACGCGCTACCGTGGAGCGCCGCGCTCGCCCTTGGTGCGGGCGCCCTCACGTGGGCCGCGCTTCGCGATCGCACATCCGTGCTCGTCGTGATGGCCGTGGTGCTTTCACATGTCGCGCTGGACATGATTTCGGGGAGCAAGCCCCTCTGGAGCAATGGTCCGGAAGGCGTGAACCTCGGGCGGGTCGAGCAAGTGGAGTTGCTGGTCGAGACGACGCTGTTGTTGGTGGGCTGGCGTCTGTGGCGTCGTGACACGAAGCGCGGATGGATGACACACAGATGGGTGCCGACGCTTCTGGTCGCCATTCAGGCGGTCGTCCTCATCGGTTCGATCAGCCAGCGTCCGTACGCGACGAGGTGCCTGGCGTCGCCGTTGGGCACATGCACGGGTGACACGTGGATCACGACGCGTTGGGAGACCACTCCCTTCTGGTGAGACCGCGGAAGCTCAGCTCACCCTCGACTTCGCTCGGGACGGCAGCACAGGCCCTTCGTTCGAGACGACAACCGGCGGGTTGCATTGCGCCACGGAGTGATTATCTTAGTTCTAAGATGAATCGCCAAACCGCCACCACCCGAGCTCCACGGCCAAGGGCCGCCGACGTCACCAGCAGCGATGCCGTGGACGGCGCGCTCAGGCTCTGGGTCGTCCTGGCACGGGCATACGGCGCGGTGAGCCGTCAGGCCGAGCTCGACATCGCTCGACATGGCCTGACGGGCATGGAGTTTGGAATCCTCGAAGTGCTGCACCACAAGGGCCCGTTGCTGCTCGGCGAGATTCAACGCAAGGTCCTCGTCACCAGCGGCGGAATCACGTATCTCGTCGACAAGCTCGAGGCGAAGGGTCTGGTCGAGCGGCAGGAATGCCCAAATGACCGCAGGGCGCGATACGCGGCTCTCACCCGGGCCGGCGCGACGCTCATCCGTCGCATCTTTCCGGCCCATGCGAAGGTGATGGCGCGTGTTCTTTCTGGCCTCGATCGGCAGGAACAGGCCGAGGCCACGAAACTGATGCGAAAGCTCGGGCTCGCCGCCGACGCGCCGCTCGACGAGTAATCACGAAGGCAGGGAACCACGATCATCTGGCACGAATATCTCAGTTCTAAGTTAATTAGCAATAAACCAACTCTACCGAGGCACCAAACCATGTCCGCATCAGCCGCACCGCTCGCCACCACCTGGAAGCTTGACCCCTCGCACTCGACGGTCGAGTTTTCCGCGAAGCACATGATGTTCACCACCGTCAAGGGCCGTTTCGCCGAGTTCGACGGCACGATCACCGTGCCCGGCCCGTCGCTCGACGGCGCCTCCGTCGACGTGACGATGAAGGCCGCGAGCATCGACACGCGCACCGAGCAGCGCGACCAGCACCTCCGCTCCGGCGACTTCCTCGATGTCGAGAACTTCCCAGCCCTGACGTTCAAGAGCACGAAGCTCGATGGCACCAAGGAGAAGTTCACCATGACGGGCGACCTGACCATCCGCGGCACCACGCGCCCGGTCACGCTCGACGTCACGTACGAAGGCACGGGCATAGACCCGTGGGGCAACGAGCGCATGGGCTTCAGCGCTTCAGGCAAGATCGATCGACGCGACTTCGGGCTCACCTGGAATCAGGCGCTCGAGGCGGGTGGTGTTCTCGTCGGCCACGACGTGAAGATCCAGATCGACGCACAGGTCATCCGCGGGTAATTACAAATGGACCTCATCGGCATTCACCACCTCACCGCCGTGTCGGGAAAGATCCGGGACAATCATCTCTTCTATACGGGTCCGCTCGGCATGCGGCTCGTGAAGCGGAGCGTCAATCAGGACGATGTCAGCGCGTATCACCTCTTCTATGCCGACGCGAAGGGGACACCTGGTACTGACATTACCTTCTTCGACTGGCCGGTTCCCGCCGAGCGGCGCGGTACGAATTCAATTGCTCGAACGAGCCTCCGCGTAAGCGGAGCCGACTCGCTCGCGTGGTGGAGGACGCATCTGCGCGAGCAAGGTGTCAGTGCCGGTGAGGTCCTCGAGCGCGACGGCCGCCTGACCCTCGACTTCGAGGATCCGGAAGGTCAGCGGCTCTCGCTCATCGACGACAAGGGTGCGGGCGAAGCGCATCCATGGGACCGCAGTCCAGTTCCAGCCGCGCATCAGGTGCGCGGTCTCGGGCCGATCATGCTCAGCGTTCCCGCGCTCGATGGCATTGACGCGATTCTCCAGAAGGCGATGAACATGCGCCTCGTGCGCCAGTACGCGCATCCGGACAATCCCGCGCATCTCGTACACGTGTACGAGATGGGGCAGGGCGGTGCGGGTTCCGAGTTGCACGTCGCCGTGCAGCCGAGCCTACCAGCAGCGCGACAGGGAGCGGGAGGTGTGCATCACGTCGCGTTCCGCACACCCGACGCCGACTACGACGCGTGGGCCGAGCGGTTGCGCACGCTCGGGATTCCGAACAGCGGCAAGGTGGATCGATTCTGGTTCCGCAGCCTGTACTTCCGCGAGCCGAATGGAATTCTGTTCGAGATCGCGTCCGAAGGACCGGGGTTCGGTGTCGACGAAAGCGAGTCGACGCTCGGCGAGAAGGTCGTGCTTCCGCCGTTTCTCGAGTCACGCCGCGACGAGATCGTTGCGAAGCTGAAGCCGATCGGCTGACGACAAGGCCATCCGGGCGTCCGCGCCCGGATGGTGTCTCGCGGTCATCGCCGCTGTCGTAAGTTCGGGTCATGCCACGCTTCCGCCGCGCGCGCCACACTTTTCGCACCGCGACGACGGTGTCTGCGGCGCGTCCCGCGTACGCCGCCGGCATGCGCGCCTCGCTGGCGACGGTCGTTCCACTCGCGATCGGTCATTACCTCGGCTACGCGGGCGCGGCGACATGGATGAGTTTCGGCGGGTTCAACGGCGCGCTGTCGGACAGGGGCGGATCATACAAGGCACGCGCCCAGACGATGTCAGCGCTGCTCGTCACCGGCGCGATCGCGGCGGCACTCGGCACGATCGCGCAGGGGCACTTGTTGCCGCAACTGATCGTGACGTTTCTCGTCGCGTTCGTGTGCTGCCTGCTCCGTGTGTGGGGCAATCCAGGCATCAGTGTCGGCGGCGCATCGCTGACGGTGTACGTCGTGGCGCTCGCCATTCCCGCGGAACGGTCGGCGGAGATCGGGGTGCGGGCGGGCTACGTGATCCTCGGCGGACTGTGGGCGATGGCCATCGCGCTCATCGTGTGGCCGCTTCGACCGTACCGGCCCGCGCGCCTCGCCATCTCCACCGTCTACAGCGCGCTCGCGACGTACGTCGAGCACGTCGTCGCGTCGGTGCAGGTGCAGCAGACGACGGAGTGGCCAGTGTCCACGTCGTCGACGCCGATCACGAGCGTGCGCACCGCGCTCGAGGAAGCTGGTGCAGTACTGGTGCAGCTGCGGCGTGGCCGTCCAGGAAAGGTGGATCGTGGCGAGCGCCTGCTGATCCTCGCGGAATCTGCCGATCAGATTTTCGCGCATGTCGTGGCCCTGGGCGAAACGCTGCGCGGTGCCGTGCGCAACGACGTGCTGCACGAAGAGAGCCTCGGGTTGATGCGTGGCCTTGTCGTGACGGCGCAGGCGATTGCATCCAGCGTGGTGCTCGAGAACGCCCCTGCGCGTGTCGATGTGGCGTGGAGCGGCGAGTCGTTGCGCGCGATCATGCGCACGATGCCGTCCGCGAGCGTCGATCCACACTATGAGCAGGCGGCGGTCATTTTCGATCGCGCTGCGCAGTTCGCGAGCGCTGCGTCCGTGACGCTCGAGGTGCTGAACGGCGGCCAGTCCGATACGAAGGGCGTCGCTGCTGCACCGCCAGTTCGGGCGCCCGCGTCGGAGGAAGTTCCGGAGGAGCATGCGATCTGGGACATGATCCGCGCGCTTCTCTCACCGGGCTCATTGATCGTCGCGTTTGCGTTGCGCGTGGCCGTGGTGACGACGATCGCCGTCGCTGTGACGAACGTGCTCGACCTGAAACGCGGTTACTGGCTCACGATTACCGCGATCGTCATCCTGCAGCCGTACGCCGGCGTGACGTTGACGCGAGCCGTGCAGCGTGTGCTGGGCACCGTGCTCGGCGCGCTGATCGCTGCGGCACTCGGCGCATACTTTCACGATCCGCGCGCCATCCTCGTGATGGCGACAGTGTTCGTGGCGTGCTGCGTGGCGTTGCTGCCAGTGAACTACGCGGCGTTCTCCGTCTTCCTCACGCCCACGTTCGTGCTGCTGGCTGAGGCGAGTGCGGGTGACTGGAGTCTCGCGGAAACGCGCGTGCTCAACACGCTGCTGGGCGGCGCGCTGGCGTTGGCGGGGGCGCGATTCCTGTGGCCGAGCCCAGAGCGCACGCGGTTCCCTGCCTATGGAGCGACGGCGATTCGCGCGAACGCCGCGTATCTGGGCGTGGTGATCGACCGGTTCGACGACCGCGACGCGCCTTCGAGCGACGCGATGCGCGCCGCTCGGCGTGTCGTCGGTCTCGCCACGGTGAATGCCGAGGAATCGTTGCAGCGTGCACTCACGGAGGCGCACGGGGACGAGCGGCCGTTGGCGCCGGCGCTGACGTGCCTCGCGTATACGCGACGATTCACCGCGTCCGTGGCCGCGCTGGCCATCGCGCGGCACGCGGACGACGGCACCACACGCGCGACACTTCTTCCCGTCAAGGAACGGTTGCTTCCGCTGCTCGACGATCTCGCGTCGGCGCTCGAGGCTGTGCGAGTACCCGCCGATCTTCCACGCATCGACGTCACGCTGACGCAGGCGCCGATGTCGCTCATCGTGAAGGCGCGCGTCGACAGGCTCGCGCGGCAGGCAAAGACGCTCCATGATGCCGTGGCCCGCATGGCGCCGCGGGAGGACTGACTCGAGGCTCAGTAGGGAACGCTCTTTGCTTCATCACGTCATGTGCGCCGCCGAAATCCCCTGGTTCGTGCGGTGCTTCCCCTATCCGCCAAGGCGACGTGGCCGCACGGACGTTCGAGGACTCGACCGGTACGGTGTGGGAGGTTTTCGAAGTGCATCGCGCTTCGGAGGCGGCGCGCGGTGTGTCGGCGGGCTTGGAAGGTGGCTGGCTCGCGTTCGTCAGTGAGAGCGGGAAGCGTCGGCTCGCGCCCTATCCGACCGCCTGGGAGAGCGTGCCAGCGACGGAGCTCGAGCGTCTATGCGAAACGGCGCGGCGCGCCAATCCGACGCGGTTGTCCACCGAGCCGCGCTCTCGACCGGTGCGTGCACGGTCGCCGGACGTCGATGCGCAAGACGACGCTCCGAATCTCGTGCGCGAAGCGGTGCGCGTGTTTGCGCACGAAGCGCGTGCGGCGCGGGTGCCGGCGATCGAGGCGATGGTCCGGTTGAAGACCATGCTCGCGGGGCGGTTCCTCGGCGAGCACTCGGCTTTGGAGACGCGTGCTGACGCAGCTGACTTGCGGCGTGTGCGGCGGTGGTTCGTCGAGGCATACTACTTCGAGCGCACGACCTAGCGTCTTGGTGGGGCGAGCGGCGCGAGGCGTACGGCGCGTCGAATCGGGCTCAGTCCCGGTACGGCGACTCATGATACGGAGATTCGTCATCCGTGGAGAGATCGTCGAACGTCTCCTTCACTCTGGCTATTGGCGCGTCACCATCGGGAGCGAGGGCACGGATGAGATCCACGAGCATCGGGCTCAGATGGGCGCCGTAGCGCCGAAGCATCGAGGCGCGTTCGCGCTTGCGGAGCAGGAACGCCAGGATCGGCATGTCAGCCTTCGTGCCGTTGCAGTCGACACAGGCGAGCACGAGGTTGTCGCGCCTGTCGTACGCACTCTGGCCCCGACGAGGCGCGACGTGGTCGAGAGTGATCGTCGTCGCGGAGACGCGACGGCCGCAGTAGGCGCAGACGGCGCCATGCTGCTGGATGAGCCACCGCTTGGTTTCGGCGTAGGCGGTGCGGCTGGTGGATGTGGACGTCAGTTGGGTGGCGGCGGTGCCGCGTCCCCTGCGTCGGGTCGAGCGTTTTCGTGGAGTCGTCACAACGGCGAGAAAATCGCGGCCCGATTTGCGTGGGCCGCTTGAAGTACGTGGTAGAGTCGATCAAAGGACGACCGATGCAGTGCCAGCGCCACGCCAAGGAGGGCGTGGGTCGCAGGAAACCTACACTCTTCGCGCGTGCATCGTTCCCGGCGCAGTCCGGCCGCGCCCGCCAGCGGTGGCGAAAGACCCGCGCGCCGGGTTACAGTGAAGGGGGAGATCACGGGCTCAACCAGGTCCAAACGGTGCGACGGCGCATGCTCCTGCGAACTCGTTCGGTTCTATTTTCAATCCTTGTCGTTGTCGGCTGCCGTAGCGGTCAGCCGGGACATTCCTTCGCGGGCGCCGCACTGCTCGCGCCGTCGTCCGAGGCTGAAGCGGCGCACGACGAACTGCTCCGCGCGGATCTTGGCCGCGCCGATTCCGTAGCGCACCTGGGATTCGCCAACGGGCTCACGAGCAATTTTACCAGCGACGTCCTGTACCTGCGCGGCGGGTTGCCGATCCTGCGAGGATCGCTTGCGGCGCGCGCGGTACTGTCGGCGGAATCACTCGGTACCAACGCGAGCGTCCGGTGGCAGCCCGTGCGCGCCGAGGCGAGCAGTGACTTCAAGAGCGGCTTCACGTACGGCTACACGATCTACGGAATCGCGCAGGGCACTGCGCCAGCGCTTCGCGTTGACCGATACATCGCATTCTGGCGCAAGGAAGCCGCCGGCTGGCGCATCGCGGGTTATGCCGAGACATACGGTTCTCCGCCGCCGGCGATGGCACTCCCCACCGTCGTCGCGGATTCTGTCGTCGCCGACGCTCCGATGTCGCCGCGAAGGGGAGCGCTCGAGGCCATTCGCATTGCCGATACAGACTTCTCGCGCGATGCCACCAAGTTCGGGACGG
>JBDSML010000229.1:0-11806 GCA_039915865.1 Gemmatimonadaceae bacterium
GAGACGAGCGACTGGCTGATGTCGTAATGCATCCCACCGATCCCCGCCTGCACGAACGGCGAGAACGTCGCCCCGTAGGCCGACGTCACCGGGATGTCCAGCTGAAGACCCGCATCGTAGATCACCATCGAGCTGTGCGCCACCGACAACCCACCCAGGATCGGCACGCCGATCTTGATGTCGCTGTTCGCTGTCGCAAGGTTGCCGATCATCGACACGTTCGGCGCGATCCTCATTCCGAGCTGCGCACCGTAGATCGGCGCCGGCGCATTGCGCAGCGACGTGCCGAGCGGGCCCGAAAGGAAATCGCCGAACATGATGTAGCCCGCATACGGCGTGATGTCGAAGAGCGGACTGCTCGCGACGGAAGGACGGCTCCCCGCTCGCGATTGCGCATGCGCGTCTGCCGGAGCGAAGGAAAGAGCGGCGCTGGCCACGAGGCCGGCCAGAGCGAACGACGCGATGCGCATGGATGTCTCCCGAGGATGCGCCACGCGAGGCACGTGGCGTCTCACCTCAAGGCATGCGCGATACCAATTGCCAGCGCTCGGCGACCCACTCCCTAACTCATCGCGAATGAACAGCTTATCAATTTGGAGTCTCGCGCCGAGCGTCGCTGGCTTGTCCTCGGCAGGGGACGATCGTGTCCCCTAGAATCGCCACTCGCGAATGATGAAGGCGCCGAACTGGCCGGTCGGCGTATAGAACTGGCCCGCCAAGGTCGGCGTCGCGAGGATGTAGCGCGGACTGAAGCTCACGTCGAATCGCAGCCCCTTCGCCGTCCGGTGCGTGATCGACGCGCCAGTGGCGCCGCCCAGCGTGCTGACCAGCGAGACGAACGTGCGCGGATTCACGTATCGTCCGACTTCGATCTCCGTCGACTTCAGGAACTGGCCACCGCTCGACGTGAACACCGGGAGGTCGCCCGGCGTGATGTTGAGCACGTCGACGCCGAGCGACCGCGCCGCACTGCCCTTCACTTCGTCGAGCGCGACGCCAATCGCGATACCGGCGAGACGACTGCCCGCCACATTCAACAGGTTGCCTCCCTGCGACGCCGTGAGAGACGTCTGGTTGAATTGAAGCAGTGTGCTCGACTTGTCGCCGAACGCGAGATAGCTGAGCAGGTCGCTCTGCGAGAGCGGTGGCTGTGCGTCGCTCTCGAGCGAGATGCGTGGCGCTTCCAGCGTTCCACCCACCAACACCCGAATGTTCGTCGCCACGCCACTCGACTGCTTCACCTGATACTCGGCCGTGATCTGCAGCGTGGGGTTGAGGTCCGGCGTACCGATGAACAGCGCCGATCCACGCTTGATCTGGAAGCGCTTGCTGAGGAAGGTGTATTCGCCGCGATCGGCGTCGATGACACCGGTGAGCGTCAGCGCGTCGCCGACGACCTTCATCTGCATCGGTCCGTCCGTGAAGACTTCCACGTTCGCGTCGCGCGAGCGCACCCACGTGTTGCGCAGGACGTTGACGTCGACGTCCATCCGGAGGTTGCGGAACAGCGGTGACTCCGCGGGAAACAGCTCGCGCTGGATCTTGATCGCCGTGTCGACGACGCTGAACAGCGACGGGTCACCGGCACCGATGACCTTCTTGCCGTGCGTCGTCGGGATGTAGAGCACGCCATGCTGCACGGTCACGTTCCCATGGACGTATGGGCTGTTGACCGGTCCCGAGACATGGAGCGCGGCATCCGTGTAGACGTCCCCGCTCTCGTTGTTGAGCAGCTGTGCACCGCTCGCCCGCAGGTCGAGCTCGAGCGATGGCTCGCGCCAGTTGCCCACGGCGATCGTGCCGAGCACACCCACGGGACCGACCGCCACGCCGGCGATCGAATCGATGTACACGGTGTCGCCCGTCATGCGCACCGCACCGTTCACGTGCTCGAAGAACGCACCGGTCTTCACGATCTTGAAGTGCACGTCACTCAGCGTGACGTTGCCTTCGAGTGCCGGCTTCTTCAGCGTGCCGCCCACCGTGACGTTCCCCAGTGCGCGACCGCCGACGTCGGACACCGCATCCGTGAACTGCGGAATGAGCGCGAGCGGCAGGCTGTCCGACATCAGCTTCGCGTTCACCGGCAGGTCGAGCAGGCGCGAGCCCGTCACACCCGACAAGGCAAGGTTGATCGGCAACGTGCCCTTGATGCTTGCCAGCGTCCTGCCCGTCGTGTCCGTCGCCGCGGCATCGGTCGTCAGTTGGTTGTTCGCGTACGAGAAGGTGCCATGCACCTCGGGTACGGGGGTCTCGTTGTACAACCCGTGCACGAAATCCAGCTTCCCCGCGATACTCGGATCCTCCGAGGTGCCCGAGACGTGCGCATCGAGGCTCAGTCGTCCCCTCAGCAGCAGGTCGCTCTGCAACAGCTCGGCGACATTCTCCACGGCGAAGTCGGTGACCTCGAGGTCGAAGTTCGCCGTGCCCTTCGTGGGCAACAGTCCATTCGCGAAGATGCGTCGGCCCGGTCCACTCGTCAGCTCGAGGTTCACGACCTCGATGCCCGAAGCGCCGAAGCGGATCGTCGACGCATGCGTCGACGTCCACAGCGTCGAATCGAAGCGGAGCGCGACGTCCTTGAGTCGCAGCTCGTTGCGGTCCTTGTCGAGCGTGAAGTCGCCTTCGAGCGAATAGGTGCGCAGCGAACCCTGACGAACCCCGATCTTCACGGTGCCACTGGGCGCCAGATAGCTGAGGTCCGCCGAGAGGCTGTCGAACGCGAAGCCGAATGCGCTCACGGTGTCGGCGCGCAGGTTCGTCGTCACCTTCGACGTCTTCGTGCCCGCATCGATCCAGCTGTACGTCGCCTCGAAGCGGCGCGCCGAATTGCCCTGCACCACGAGGGACTCACCCGATGCGTCACCCTCCAGGGTGAACCGGTCGATGGAGCCGGTGATCGTTCCCTTCGCTCGCAACGTACCGGCGAGCAGGTTCTTCGGAATCGCTTGCGGCGTGTCGCTGGCCACACGTAGCGTCACCGGCGGCAGGTTGGCGATGGCGCGCAGTACTTCCGTCCGCGCCGCCGTCCGCGCCGAATCTGCACGCGCCCGCCGCCGTGCCTCGAACGCCACTCGCGGACGTGGACGCTGGACGGCCGAATCGGACACCGGCGTTGTCGCGCCAGGAATGAATCGCGCGAACTTCGCCAGCGTGTCTACGACGACCGAATACGTCAGCGCGCCGGCATGCAGCGAATCGAGCCCGATCTGGCCGGCCACATCGAGATGGGCGCCGGAGCCGGTCACCCGCGCGCGCTCGACATTCGCGAGTCCATTCGCGAGCTTCGCGCGGACCGAGACCGAATCCACGGCGATCGTGTCGATCGCCGAGGACACGAGGTCGAGCGAGACATCGGAGTACATCGTCGCGGGAAGGAAGCCGCGACCCGCCGCGTGCCCCGTGCCGTTCAACGAGGTCCGCGGTCCGAACAACACCACCCAGCTGAGGTCGAGACGCGTCACGTCGGCGACGACGTCGTAGCCCAGCTCCTTCGACAGGAAGTCCACCGTCCCGCGCAGTGCGAACTGGCCGCCGCCGGGAAGGAGGAGCTGCGTATCCACCTCGAGCGCGTCGATCGGACCGTGCGCCTTCAACGGACCGTACGCGACGCCCTTCAACGGCAGCTTCGGCGCAAACTTCGTCAGCTCGGCGAGCGCGAACGGACGTGCCTGCACGTCGAGGTCGAGCGTTTGCCGGCCCGTGGTATGGACCGACGCCCTTCCCACCGCACGTGAGACGTTGTCGCCGTCCTGATGCACGATGTCGAGACCCGACGCCACGAGCTGTGCATCGCCCGAGCCGTTCAGCGTCGCGACGCCGGTCAGCGTCCCTCCGATCGGCAGCAGCGGGAAGAGCAGCTTCACGATGTCGATCTGCAGTGGTGCGATTCGCACGTGCAGGTTCCGCGCGCTGACGACGACCTTCTTCGTCCCGCGGATACCGACGATGCCATCGGCGATCACGCGACTCGTGCCGCGATCGCCCGCGTCGAACGTGACATCGCTGCTCGCGATGTTCAGTCGCTTGAGCGTCCCGCTGAACTTCGCGCGCCCGCTCAACACACCCGGCCTCGGCGACTTGTTGCCTGGCGCAACAGTCTCGATCAACTTCGTCGTCAACCCGGTGAAGCGAACGTTCGCGTCGTGGAAGAAGACCGTGTCGGCGATCGTCACGCCGATGTCACCCAGGAGATGCGCCGTCCCGGTGCGCACGTCGGCCTCGCGAATGACGTAGTCCTGCGTCGTTCCCGTCCACTGCACGGACAGCGCGAGGTTGCCGCCCCCCTCTTTCGGAAATTCCTTGTACAGCCAGTGAAAATCGTCGAACCGCGCGGGTGCAGCCGCGAGGCTCAGCTTCAGGTCGCCGTTGTTCAGGTTGTAGACGCCGTCACCCTTGAGCGACGACTGCGGCATCTTCACGGCCGCGCCCTTCCACCAGAGCGAGTCGTCGTTGAACTCGAAGTTGCCCGTCATCGCCGTGACCTTGGCGGCGGGCGGACGGAAGGGAAACGCGTCCATGTTCAGCGACGCGATCTTCACGTACCGCGTCGGGAAATTGGGGTCGGCCCAGCGCACGAGTGGCGCCTTCGCGTTCACACGCTCGAGCGTCACCACCTTCTGGTAGCCGCCCGGGACTTCGGCGATGTAGAGCCGCGAACCCGCACTCAAGGCGTCCTTGATCAGGCTGTCGCGCACGTGGGCGGACACACCAGCACGCGGCAGCCACGGCGACCGCACCGTGACGAATCCGTTGACGACGGTGACGTTGGTGAGCGTCACCCACGAGCCCCAGCCATGTGTCGTATCGCCCGGTGTCCGCGGCGTCGACGGCCACAGCGTGCGATAATTCCACTCGCCGCCTGGATAGCGCGCGGCAACCACGTCGGGGTGATAAAGCACCACGTCGGCGAAGTCGAGACGCGAGCTGAAGAAGTTGCGCAGCACGTAGCGCAGCGCGATCGAATCCGCCTTGAGGAACGGCCGGTTCGCACTGTCGGCGATGGTCACCTTCACGAGCGTGGCGCCGCTCAGCAGGTTGCCGTGCATCGACTCGATCTTCACGATGCCGTGCGTCTGCCCCTGCAGGATGCCGAGCACGAAGCGACGCGCGCGCTCTCTTCCGAAGTCCGTGTTCGTGATGATGAACGTGGCGATGACGGCAAGGATCGCCACCACGCTCAACACGACGAGCAGGCGGAAGAGACGGCGCACCATCAGTAGGCCTGGCCTATCGAGAGGTGCAGCGTGAACCGATTGAGCAGGCTGCCAATTCCACTCGACGTTCCCACCGGAGAAAAGCGCTTCGGGGTCTCGAGCGGAATGATCTCGAGCTTCCCGTTCCGCACGACTTCCGTCACCACCGCGAGGTCCTCGGCGCGCGAGGGATTGAAGCCGACGTCGACACGAATCGGTCCCACCGACGAGTAGTAGCGCACACCAAAGCCCGGTGTGATCGCGCCGGTGCCGCGCACCAGGTCGGCCAGTGTGCGCACGTTACCGAGGGGATCGAGCACTTTCTCGCCCACTGCCGCGCCGTCGATGAACACCGCACCGCCGAGGTTCTCGAGGAAGGGCAGGGGAAAGCGATACTCGACGCTCGCCTCGATCAGCGACGTGCCGCCGAGCGGTCGCGGCGTGAAGTTGTCGTCACCGATGGCCTTCCCCGCGGAGTCCAGCAAGTTGTTCGGGTTGCAGAGCGAAATCGCATCGGAGTCGATGTCGCAGGGCGCTCCGCTGGCCGTCTTCGCATTCGCCAGGAATCCACGCGGCAACGTCAGGATCCGCGGGCCAAGCTGGTTCTCGCCGTAGCCGCGCACCGATTGCGAGCCGCCCGCATAGAAGCGCTTGCGCGGATGCAGCACGGCTTGGCCCGCCGTGCCAGGGCCACCGGCGAGCGGGCGCACGAAACCGACGCGAAGATGTGTCGCCAGCACCGCGTCCTTCGGGCCGAGCCGCGAGTACAACGCACCCTCGGCGTAGGCGCGGTTGTAGCGATAGTCGGAGATCGTGATCGACGATGCGTGCTCGAACTCCGCGCGTGCCACGTAGCCGCGCGTCGGCGCGAGCGGCTGGTCGGACCGATCGACCTGCAATTGTGCCTGTATTGGCGACAGACGCTGATGTCCGCGCAGCGCACTGATCGTCGTCGTATCGCATACGCCGAAGTTGACGCAGAAGTACGGACCGCCGGCCTCGACGCGCGTCACCTCGAACCGGTACGACAAGCTCGCCGGCGCGCGAAAGGCGAGCGTGCGCGTGTACGTGAGGTTGCCGCCATAGCCACGATCGATCACCACCGATGGCACCGCGCGCCGCTGCGCGAATGCGCCGATCGCCAGCGCATTCCGCGGCCGCTGTAGAAACGCCGGCTGCTTCAGCTCGATGCTCGCCTGCCACGTCGGCTGGAGAAAATCCGCCTCGTCACCCGTTGTCGTGCTGTCGACGGGCACACGCCTGAAGAGTCCCTTGCCGTTCAAGCTGCCGGCCCCGAGGTTGCCTGCCGTCGCCGAGATGTCCAGGCGCCGCGCGCCGCCGAGGAGGTTGTAGTGCGTGAACCGCCCTTCGGTCTGCAGGAAGTCCACGGTGTTGAAGCCGCCGCCGATGCGCGCTTCGTGCAGCGGCGCCTCGCGTACCACGACAATCACCGTCTTCACGCTGTCGAACGTCGTCGGCACGTCGAGTGCCGCGAGCTTGAACAGGTTCGACTCGTAGAGATTCCGTTGGCTCTCGAGCACCGCGCTGCGGCGATACAGGTCGCCCTCGCGGAAGCCGAGCGAGTTGAGCACGGTGCGCTCCGTCACCTGTTCTGTGCCCGCGACCGCGATGGTGCCCACCGTCGTCAGCCGATTCGGCACGAGCCGGATCTGCACGCGCGCCGTGTGCGTCGTGTCGTTGATGACGGATGACGTGTCGACCAGCGCGTCAGCGTAGCCGAGCTCCCACAGCTCGTTCTGGAACATCAGGCGTGTCGAGTCCATCTCGAACAGGTCGAATGGCTTTCCGACCTCCACCTGCGTGAGTTGCCGGACCTTCTTGGGCGAGATCAGCGTCGAGTCGTACACGACGTTGAGGTCGGAGACGATCGTCGGCGGCCCTTCGGTGATCTTGAAGACCACCTTCACCTGCTTCTCGTTCAGCCGCACGATGCTCGTGTCCACCTGGGCGTCGCGAAACCCTTCGCGGTAGTAGAACACGCGGATGCGGAGGACGTCGCGCTGGAACTCCTGCCGGTCGAAGTAGTGTCGCTCGACGAAGCCGCGGTACGGGAGGAACTTGCAGAACGGCGTCAGCACGAAGCTGCGGCACCGTGTGGGCTCGGTGTAGATGCTGAGCTGAAGGTCGGTGAGCTCGATCGCCTTCGTGGCGCCTTCGAAGACGACGTCCGCCACCTCGGGCGCCGGCTCGAGGGCTTTGCGTGCGAACTGGGCGGCAAGGTCGGGCGCAGCAAAGGCGCTCACCACGAGGGCGAGCGCCAGACGCCCGTAACGGCGAGGCAAATGCATGGCAGGCCAATCTATAGCAAAGGATGGGCCCGCGCTTTCAGCGCTGTCTCGCGGTGGACGGCCACGCCAAGAGCTCCCGTCATCCGTCCTCAGTTGTCCGTTGTGCGTTTTCCTACCCGTACTCCGTGTTTCGTCGTCCGCACTCGGACGACGGTTGGCGCACAACGGGTAGGAAAACTCTACAACGGAAAACTGAGGACCGATGACGGGTGGTTCAGAGTCCTGAAAGCAGTGTGTCGTTGTTCGGCGTGTTGGCGATGCGCTTGATCAGCCACTCCATCCCCGACTGCGGCGGCATCTGGCCCAGTCCGCGTCGGAGCGTGTACACGTGCTCCAGCTGGTCGGCGCGGAACAGCTTCTCCTCTCGACGCGTGCCACTCGTCGCGATGTCGATCGCCGGATAAATGCGCTTTTCGGCGAGCGAGCGATCGAGCTTGATCTCGCAGTTGCCGGTACCCTTGAACTCCTCGAAGATGATGTCGTCCATCCGCGAGCCGGTCTCCACGAGCGCCGTCGCGATGATCGTCAAAGAGCCGCCGCCGGACGTCGCCGCAACCGAGCGCGCCGATCCGAAGAAAGCCTTGGGCTTCGCCATCGCCTGTGCATCGAGACCCCCCGACATCGTGCGGCCCGTGCCGCGCTCCGCCGTGTTGTGCGCGCGTGCCATGCGCGTGAGTGAGTCGAGTACGATCACCACGTCGCGGCCAGCCTCGACAAGCCGACGCGCACGCTCGAGCACCATCTCGGTGACTTCGACGTGGCGCGCTGCCGGCTGATCGAAGCTCGACGCGATCACTTCGCCGACCTCCCACGAAATCGCTTCGCTCACTTCCTCGGGACGCTCGTCCACGAGCAGGATGAGCAGGCTCGCCTCCGGATGATTGAGCGCGATGCCTTCCGTGATCGCGTGCAGCAACGTCGTCTTGCCCGCGCGTGCCGGTGCGACGATGAGTGCGCGCTGGCCGTAGCCGATCGGGGCGATGAGATCGATCGCGCGCCGAATGAGCTCGTTGCCCGCCTTTGCCGGACGACCCGTCTCGAGAGAGAGCTTCCGCTCCGGATACGTCGCGATGAGGGTGTTGAACTCAGGCCTGCCCGCGGCATCGGCCGGCGCACTTCCATTGATTTCGGTGACGTCGATCAGTGCCGTGCGGCCGCGCTGGTCGCGTCCCGTGGTGCCGCGCACTTCGTCGCTCTTCCTCAGCGTGTACTGACGGACGAGATGCGGCGGGACATACGCATCTCCCGCATCGGCGAGGTAGCTCGCCTGCGCTCGGCGAATGAAGCCGCCGTCGCGCGACGGGTCGAACCAGCCCACCGTTTCGCCTGTCGGGACGAGGACGATCGGCGCCGGTGGTGCGCTCTGGACGGGACGCTCGCCGGTCGTGCTCTGGCCAGGCTCACGACGCCCACGGCCGCGATTGCGGCGCCCGCGACGTCCATTCTGGTGTTGTTCGCGCGGGTGCGCGCCGTTGAATGGACCGTCGGGTCGCGTGCGTTCGACTGGTGGTGTCGGGGCAGCGCTGGCGGCCGGCGCCTCGCCGGCGTCCGCGCCGCCGCCCGCGCTGTCATCGGCGGGAGGCTTTTCCGTCTCGCGCGAAGCGCGCGGCTCCGGCGGCGCTTCAGGTGCCGCGGCGCGCTCCGACGGCTCGGTGTCGATCTCTGCGGACGCAGGTGACTCGCGATAGGGATTGTCCTCGCCACCGTTCTCGGTGTCCGGACGATTGGTGCGGGGTCCGCGGCCGCGACGTGGGGGACGCCGGCGTTCGTTCATGCAGCTTGTGTCGGTCAGGGTGAATGATCGCGAGTCACGCTCGGCGTGCCCACGTCCTACTCGTTCGATGATTCCGTCGCGACTTCGCGGACTGAATGTCACATGTCCATGCCGTGTGGCGACGAGCCACTCGGATCGAAGATGTGACGGACTGTTGCGACGCGACTCAGTGCTTTGTGCCTCGTACGTCCGCCGGCGCGGAACCCACACGCGGGGCCAGACGATTGATCCTTAAAAGGGCGCGGCGCTTCTCTATCGCCTCGTGCTCCCGTCACAGACGGGCCACTGGGATTGCCGCGGGTCTTTGCTCGACGAGTCGGATGCGAAACGCAATCGGACCGATCGGACGCATCGAGTATCGCCACAGACGACGATTCGCGCAACCCACCAGTTCAGGCTTGCGAACTCCGTGCCCCCATGTTTGTCGCGCCGAACGACTCGAAGGGCCTGCTTTCAACCGCCTAACCCACCACCTACACCTCAGCCTACCTGTTGTGCCGGATCCCCCGCATTCAATCGCCGCGACAGCGTGACGAGCCGCCGGCACAGCTCGAGAATGCGGCGCACCGCTGCGCGATGCTCGTCCGGCAGCTGCTCCAGCTCCAACAACTGCGTTTCGGCCAGGAGGGCTGTGAGGGGATTGTTGAACGCGTGCTGCAGCGTGCGCGACGCGTCGCCGAGCACGAACTGCGCGCGCACGCGACGAAGCTCACGCGCGGAGACCTCGCTGTCGCTGTCATACCGCGCCGTCTCTGCGTGTTCCGCATCCATTGGCTCACGCTCGGCGAGAAGGGCACGGACGAGACGCTCGCCATCGACGCCCGGCAGCAACTGCGCGATGAGGTCACGCGCCACCGTCAGCGAGGCTGACGGTTCAGAGACCGAGAGCTGGTTCGCCGCGCCCGGCACGACTCCACGGCTGGGTGGCTCCGAGTAACTTTCGCCCATGATCTCTTCCCCTCAACCCGATGTGAGCGCCGCATTCGCGGACGCCGTACAAAAGTATCGGCAGCAAGGCGACATCGCCGCACTACTCGACCGCATGAAGGACCTTTCCGTTGCCAACGAACCGGAGGCATTGATCGCCGCCTCGGGCCCATACCACGACTTGCCGGAAGTGGTGATACCCGTGTACGAGCGCGTTGTCGCGGCTCGTCCGACCGACGCCCAGTCCATGGTGGTTCTCGCCAACGCGTATTGGCTCACGGGCCGCGGCGCAGACGTCGTCGGAGCGTTGGCTAGCCGCGCGATCGCCGCGGATGCGAACAATCGTGGCGCGTGGCACCTCTGGTCGTTGAGCGAATCCAATCCGCGCGCTCGAGTCGAACGATGGCAGCAGGTCGCGCAGCGCTTTCCCGCCGATCAACTCGCGCGGGCCGCGCTTGCCGACAACGCCGCGAGTCTCGCCGGCGCCGAACATGATCCGCTCGCGCTCGATCTCGCGGTGCAGACGTACGAAGGTCTTTGGGCGGAAGCGAGCCGGGAGGACGAGCGTCGGGCGCTCGAAGAGACGATCGCGAAGCTGAAAGGCTGGACCCTCTAAAGCGGAGCGGCGGTGCTGCGCACGCCGTACGGCAACTACGATGCTCTGCCCTAAGCGAGCGAAGCGAAGCAACCCGTAAGCGAGCGTAGCGAGCGCCCCGTAAGCGAAGCCCCCCGCGGTTCAGGCACTTTGATCCCGGATGTCGCGCCCGCGCTGCGGCGCGAGCGCCCCGACGGCACTGATCAGCTCACGCAGCTCGAATGGCTTGCGCACCGACGGGCACTTGCACGACAGGATCAGCTTGTGCGCCTTCTCGGAGATGTCGCCCGTCATGAACAGCGTGCGATGGCGCAGGTGCGGATGCGTGGCGGCGGCGAGCTCGAACACGACGTCGCCGCGCGTGTCCGGAATGCGCAGGTCGATGACCATGACGTCCACACGCTCCGACGCGAGCATCGACAGCGCGGCGTCGCCCGACTGTGCGGTCAGCACGTCGTAGCCGGCGCGCGACAGCGCGATCGACAGCGCACGACAGATTGCCGGCTCGTCGTCAACCACCAGGACCCGTGTTCGTTCCGGGAGCATTGCGCCCTCAGTCTCGCTCATCTCGCTTCGTTCCCTCGCACGATCGCGTCGTCGCGACAGCCACGTCATACAGGTTCAACCGCCTCGCCCTCTGGCTCCACGCGACGCAGGTGATCCGCGAGGAGCCGCACGAACAACTCTGGGGGAACTTCGCGACGAATGTCCTTCGGCGCACGTCCCGTCCATTCATACAGCAGGTTGCTCAATGTGTCCGGGTCCGAGTATCCGAGCTTGTTCGTGATTTCCTTCAACCGGCTTCCCGGCGTTCGCAGCAGCGTATAGGCCCGCAACAACCTCGCACAGACGATCACGTGCCGCGGCTGCAATCCCGCGGGCATCATGTGCCGATACAACGAGCGGGGTGCCATTCCCGCAAGCCGCGCCAGCTCCTGACTGTTCTTCACCCGCGCCGGTGAGCGGAAAAGCTGTTCGACCGCGCGGGCCACGACCACGGGCAGTG
>JBDSML010000236.1:0-4769 GCA_039915865.1 Gemmatimonadaceae bacterium
CAGGCGAATGTGCCAGCAGGGCCGGGCGGCTGCCCACGTCGAGGCTCAGGACAACCGGCGGCGGACCGGGGCTCCGAGTGTGCAATTTTGGCCGGTGATTCTGAGCAATTTTACGCCGGTGCTAACAGAGGGAAGCACCGCAGGTAGAACTCCCGGGTGGTTGGCGGTATCGCCATCACTTCAACACTGTAGCCCACACGGACTACGCAGCGTCCGTTCGTCTGCTGCGCAGTGTCAGCCTTTACCTTGCAAAATTACGTCACCCCAGAAAAAGGCCCGCAAGCCGAAAATGACCGGGGCAGAAATACAGGTCCCGAACGCTGAGCTGAAGACAGGCTCGGTGTCCGACCTGACTGACCGCTGCGTGTGGGATGCAGCCATCGAGGTCGCCCGTCGTTTGCCCCCGACGGGTGCCACCATGGAGTCCTGCATCGTCTGGCGCCTCGAAGCTGCAGTGGCATGGTGCGAGTACGAGGCGACGTTCTGCCCAGGCGGGACGGTGGGAGACGAGGCTGCAGAGGCGCTCAAGAATGCACAGCGCGCCTACGCCAAAGCGATGGCCCGGGTGACGTGCGGGAATATCGTGGACGCGAGTATTTTCGCCCATCACCTATTGTCATCGGATGACCAGCGGCGCCAAGCGCTAAGCATTTACGCCGCGGCGATGATCAATCAGGAGTCGGAGCCCGCCCTCGCCCACGTCTACGCCGTCATCCACCAGTGGGTTCAGCAGCTCCTGGATATTGAGGCGACGCCTTAACGCGCCGTTTCGCCCAGCATTTTCCGCGGGCTCGTCCCGTTGCCGATGGATGGGGGCTGGTTCGAAAAAGTCCGACGTCTACACCATGCACTTCTGCTAAAGCAGCTGCAGTGGCGGCCTTCCCGCATCGCTTGGGCGAAGCAACAGTCGCGTCGGCAGAGTCGCCGGGTCTTGCCTGGTCGCCCTACTCGCGTCCAGGAGTGCGTAGCGAGTACGCGCAGCGCCACGAGTCGTCATGAGCACGTATGCGCGCGGTGCGGATCTCGACGGTAGAGAAGTGTGGATCGCTCGGCATGTCGCGGCGCGCGCATGAGATTGCGACCGGCCCTTCCAGCGCGCGGAAGCCGGCACTTCTCCTACCGTTGGGATGCGTTCCCCACTCGATCAGAGCGTTGGCGTGGGGAGACTGTGGGGAAACCGAAGCTGGGTTTCGCCCGGTTTAAACAGGCTTACAACGGTTCACTGTTCCCGGAGCGTAGCGCCATTCCTCCTGTGAAAACATCAGAAAGCCCGGCATTCGCACCAACATTCAGGATTGGTGGAGCCGGTTTTCAAGACCGGTTCCTTCAACCACTCAGACACCTGCCCAACGGTACATCAGTTTTGTGACTGTTCTCGAACTTTCGCCTGCTGTCGTGCCACGGATCACTGTGCAGAGAATAGGGGCGGTGGACGCCCAAGGGGATAAAGTTAGCGTACGGCGCTGTCGGCACGGTAGACGAGTGGCCGAGCAGTCCCGCGATCTCGAGAAGCGTGGGGTCCGCGGGGGCGATTTCGCGTGGCGTTGACTGCGCGCGCGCCAAGACCCGTGCCTCGCGTTAACGTTGGGGCTCCAATCCCACACGCAACTGGAACCTGATCGTCATGCGAATCGTGCGAATTCTCTGGCTGGCGTCTGTCGGCGCCGCGATGCTGTCCCCCCTTGTGGCCGGAGCACAGGACACCCGCGCAGTGACGCTCCGCCTGCACCGGGCGGGTGACACCCTGTCCATCCGTGGCGCGGCCGTCACGATCGATCACACCATCGAGGCCGGAACCACGGATTCCGCCGGCATCGTGCGGATCCCCGACCTGCTCGATGGTGGGCACATCATCGAGGTCGTCGCACGAGGCTACCAGGCGTATTTCGACAACTTCATCAGCGGCGCGAACGCCAAGCAGCCCATACAGCTCGAACTCCTCCCGATTCCGGCATCGGACACGGCGAAAGCGAAGGGACAACAGACGGCCCTGCTCTTCGTCGGGTTCAATGGTCGGCGGACCAAGGGGCAGGGTAAGTTCTTCACCCGCGTCCAACTCGACGCTGCCTCCGGACGTCCGCTGGCCAATCTCATCATGAAGGATGCGGGCGCGTTCATCGTGCCCGGAGCGCGCGGAGAGTCGCAACTCGCCATGCGGTCACCGGCGGGCGCGTCAACGCCCTGCTATGCCGCGGTGGTCCGCGACGGCGTTCGGATCTATCCGCTCGCTGGCGTCAACCCACCCGACCTCGACAAGATCTTCGCCGAGGAACTGGCGGGGATCGAACTCTACGCGCGGCCTGCGAGTGTGCCGGCCGAGCTCCGCGACGCGGCACGCTGTGGGGCGCTCGTGCTCTGGACCCGCGACGGCGCCCGTTAGCGGAACCATGGCGGCGTAAGCGAACGAAAGGCGCCCGGATCCGGGCGCCTTTCGTTTTGCCGCTACGCGCTGCGCGGCTACTTCGAAGCCGCTGCCAGTCGCTTGATCTCGCTCGACATCATGCGCACGCGCGCCGCGTCCCGGGCACCGCTCGCGTCGCCGTCCACCTGTTTCGCCAGCGCGGTGAGCGCCCCACGCCGCGCACCGCCGTTCTTCTTCTCAGCCGCGTCGAGCGCGGCTGCGACCGCGGTGGTGCGATCGGCGGCGAGTCCGTCGTTGCGCACGAGCTGGTCGAGGTAGGAGCGCACCACGGGGAACGCCGCCGGCCAGACGAGCTTCGGCTGGCTCTGTGGGTTGTACTCCTTCAACGTCACGAGCTTTGCCGCGGCGATCTCGTTCGCCGAGAGGTGCGCGCTTGGCGTCAGTTCGTAGACGTCGAACCCGCGGTCGAGCTCCGACGAGTAGATCATTCCGTTCCAGTAGTACGCGCCCCACGATCCGCCGATCGTGTAGCGTGAGCGCTCGCTGGCCTTCGACGTATCGGCCGGCTCGTCGATCGAACCGCGATCGTAGTACGCGATCTCGGTGGGATGGTCGACGTCCGTGAAGTCCATGACGTCCACGCCACCCTGGTACCAGCCCTGCACGTAGAGGTCGCGGCCCGGCACCGGGATGAGGCCCCCGTTATGCGAGACGCAGTTCTCCTGCGCTGATTGCGCGGTGGGAAGCTTGAAGTAGGCACGCTGGGTCAGCTTCTTGTTGTCCGCGCTGGCGGTGATGATCGTGTTGCCGCCCAGCTCCATGATGCTGCCGGCCTGGCACATCGGGCCCGTGCCACCGCCCCACTCATCGGTCCAGAGCGTCTTCCTGCCGTCGTTGCTGAACCCGGCGGTGTGCCGGCCCTGGAAATTGTTGGTGTCGCTCAGGGCGGACAGCCGCACCGGCTTCTCAGGGTTCGAGATATCGACCATGATGGCATGGCTGGAGCACGCGGCGGCGAGCAGGTGCATCGCGGGGTATGCCGTCACGTCGTGGCAGTTGCGCGGGCCGGTGTTCAACGGTGCGGCAACCGGGGTCTCCGCCGCGCCAGGCGCGGCACGGCGCGGACGGCGAGAGTCGGCCGGAGCGCAGAACGTGATGCACTCAGGAGAGCCGTCGAGGCCCGTGAAGATCCGCGCGCCGGGGATGACCGCAGCCCGCTCGGGATGATCGAGCGAGACCTTGATGATGTCGAGCTGATAGAGCGAGTTCGCGGGGTCCGCGGGGTCCGTGCCGTTGTTGCACCCGGCGAGTTCCGTGGCCGGCCGCGCAGCCTGCCCCCCAGAAACGTAGATGTAGACGATCTTGGCGTCCGTCGGGCTCGGGACGAGGGTGTTCGTGTGTGAGCCTTTGCAGGTCTGCACGTTCTTGATCAGCTTCGGCGCGCGCGGGTTGGAGACGTCGTAGATGCGGACGCCCGTCATGTGGTCCTTCGGGTCCTGCACGCCGCCCTTGCCGCAGTCGTTGCGATTGCCCGCGCCCTCGGCGGAGACGAACAGCAAATTCCCGACGATCGTCGGGTCGCCTTGCGACGTGATGCAGTCCACGACCGACATGACCACCGGCTTCGCGGGATTGGCCACATCCCATATCGTGAAGCCGGCGAAGTTGCCCTGGTACGCGTAGTGGGTGCCGAACGCCAGGTCGGAGTTGATGAACGTCAATCCGCGCACCGTGTCGAACTGCGCCGGCTTTGGCGAGAACGACACGAGGCGCATGTTGCTTGCCGCGACTCCGGCGTCAAAGCGGCCCGTCTTGAGGTTGCTCCGCGGATCGGCGGCGCTCGGATAACTCTGCGCCGGCAACAGCGCCGGCGCGGCGAGGGTCGCGATGAGGACTATCAGCTTGCATGAACTACGCATCAGTACAAACTCCGGTGACTGGTGTGGTACGGGCGACGGCGGCGGCAATTTCACTTCGCCGGCAGCTGTGTGAGCAACCTCTGCATGATGCCGATCTCGACGGTTTGCGCCGTGAAGACGTCATTCGCGAATACGTTTACGTCTACTTCCTGGCCGGCCATCGAGGTGTTGAAGAGATCGTCCACCATCTTCAGCGCGCCGGCGTGGTGCATGATCATCAGGCGGAGGTACGCGCGGTCGAAGTCGACCCCCCTGGCCGCGTCGAGTTGCTCGAGTTGTGCGGGCGTGAGCATGCCCGTCATCGTCACGTGGTGCCACGACGAGGTATCGGGTGCGAACTGCTTGTTGCGCTCGAGCCAGTTCTGCATGATGCGAATCTCCGGCAACTGCGACTGATCGATCTTGTTCGAGAGCTTGAGCACTTGCGGATTGGCGCCGTGGGACTCGGCCATCCGGGACATGACGATCGCCTGCGAGTGGTGCGCGAT
>JBDSML010000042.1:0-14517 GCA_039915865.1 Gemmatimonadaceae bacterium
CGATGATACCGCCGATCACCGCGCCACCGACGGCTATCCGCAGGAAGCCCATCGCCAGTGCGCCCGCCGACGTCGCCTCACCCGCGAAGAACGCGAGCATGAGCGTGAGGAACACGATCGACGTGCCGTCGTTCAGCAGGCTCTCTGACTCCACGAGTACGTGCAGGCGGCGCGGCGCGCCGAGCTGCCGGAACAGCGCGGTGACTGCGACAGGATCCGTCGCGGCAATGACGCCGCCGAAGATGAACACCGTCTGCCATGCCAGGTGCACGCCTGTCAGTAGCGCTGCGGCATACAGGAGCGATGCGGTCAGGGCGATCGCGATCGCGACCCCGGGCACTGCCATCAACGAAATCGTCCACGAATTCTCGCGCAGCTCGTGCACCTCGAGGTGGTAAGCCGCCTCGAACAGCAGGCCCGGCAGAAAGACCTCGAACAGGAGATCGCGTGTCAAATGTGGCAGCGACGCAACGTGCATCGCGCCCAGCGCGATCCCGGCGATCAGCAGCGACGAGGTGTACGGCACACGCAGCCGACGCGACGCGATCGCGACGACGGTGGCGATGCAATACAGGAGGATGATTCCCGCCGATTCCGTCACAGTGCAGGTCCTTGTGGAAGCAGGCGAAATGTAACGCCGATCCTCGTCGTGACGACGCTCCTGCTCCCTCGGCGCAGGATGCCGTTGACGCCCGACCGCGGCCGGTGAGGTCGAGGGCGGCGGCCAGTTGTCGCGCCGGCCTGCCCTCACTTGTCAGCGACAACCACTTGGAGCGGGCGCCTACGAGAACGACCTTGTGCGTGGCAGAATTATGTCATCCGGTAAACCAATGCATCCTCGATAAACTGACCGTTGATGACATTTCTGCTAAAACGCATACGGCCAATGCCAGCGTCAGTCTTGACAAGCATTCTCAAGAGGCCCAAGAGTGGATGGCTCGGCGATACCATCGCAATATCTTCGAGAGCTAGGGAGCGAACATCGCGTGACATGGCTGAGAGAGCCCGCTGAGCGGTAGCATATGCTTTTCGCGGACCCGCGCTCGCCACTTCGGGTAACGCAATGAGCAAGCGCCAGGCGTTGGCTTTCCGGAAAGTAGAACCATACGGCAGCTGACGCCGGTGACCCCGACTGATCCAATTCCTGAATCAGAGCGGCGCCATCTCGAACCATCTCCTCGCTGAGGCTCTCCTTTACCATAGCGTCTTCAACCATGGAAGCACCCCGCTGGTGGGATCGGTGATCGCGCCGTGAAGATCACGTGCCACTACTTCCGCAATCGCTGTCGAGTAACGCGTCGCCTCCGACCAATCCTTCGCGGTCGTCCAATTCACGCTGAACGCCGCATCAGAAGATCTTTTGGACTCGAACTCGGCACGTAGTCCTGACAAGTTGAGCAGCTTCGAAAGATCGTGAGTATAGCTATCAACGATCAGCTGCTTGTCCGGGAAATCGTGCTCTCTGATCTGCTTCGCAACTGCTGCCTTCAACGCGCACTCCACCGAGCAGCATGCAATATGCGCCGCAAAGCGGAACGGGCTCACTCGCACCTTGTGATTGCACTTCCATCCTTGACTCCGCAACCACGCACAACGTCTACACTGCGTCCGACAAGGAGCTGAACGTAAAGTCCCGCACCTTCAACGCCGGCATGTACGTCGCCCCACCTGCCCCCAACGCTTCCGACGCATTGATCCGAATCGCTGGCCCCAGCGCCTCGAGGTTGTTGAGGAAGAAGATCGGCGACTCATTGAACCGGAAGTTCTTCACCGGATGCGTGATCTTCCCATTCTCGATCAGGAACGTCCCGTCACGCGTCAGGCCCGTAAACGAGATCGTCCGCGGATCCGTGCCGCGGATGTACCAGAACCGCGTCACGAGAATCCCACGCTCCGTGCTCTTGATCATGTCGGCCGTCGACGTAGTTCCGCCGAGCATTCTTAACGCTCTCCCACCGCCACCGGCAAAGCCGCCACCGCCGCCTCCTCCGCCACCACCACCACCGCCCGCGCGCGTCGGCTTCACGCCCTGCTTCTGCGCCCAGAACCGATCGTAGTTCAGGTTCTTCACGACGCCGTTCTCGATCCACACCACCTTCTCGAGCGGCATGCCGTCGCCATCATAGCCACCGTTGGTGCTCGGGCTGTCCTCGGGATCGGTGAGCAGCGTAACCCGCTCGTCCACGACCTTGAGTCCGAGCTTGTTGCCGCCGCCAGGCTTGGAGAAAAATGATCGTCCTTCATCCGCCGTGCGCGCCTGCATCGCACCGACGATGTTCTGAATCAGGTTGCCTGCGGCCGTCGGCTCGAGGATCGTCACGTACCGTCCCGGCTCGACGGCGACAGGCTTCTGCGACTTGGTCGCCTTGTCCACCGCGATCGCACCAACGCGCTGCGCATCGATGTCGGCGAAGGTGTCACCGTCGCTGCAGGCCCAGCCGCTACCGGAGCCGTCGACCGTGCGCACGGTCGCCGTCATCGTGACGACGGCGCTCGAGTCGTACGCGAACAGGCCCTTCGTGTTCGCGAGTGCAGTCGCTCCGGCGCGACACTCGATGAAGCCGGTCGCGATGAGCCCTGACTTCCGCGCCTGCTCCGTCACCAACTTCGCTGCCTGCGCACGCTCGGCGGGCGACGGTAACGTGATGATCCGCGACTTCGTCGGCGGATAGTCCTGCGCGCCGAGTTCCGGCATCCGCTCGGGATTCGGCGGAACGAGCTTGGCAATCTCTGTCGCCTGTCTCGCCGCTTCGGTCAACGACGCCTCATCCAGTCGGTTGGTCGTGACGCTCGCCGAGCGCCCGTTCACGAGCGCCGTGATCGTCACCGACGTGTCGCGATTCTCACCGCTCGTCGTCACCTGGTTCAATGCAAACCGCGTATCGGCGCGCGCAGAGCTGTTGATGCTCACACGCGTCTCATCGGCCGGCGAATTCTTCAACGCGCGCTTCGCGATCTCCTCGGCGTCTGCACGCGAGAGGATCTCCACCGGCGCGTACAGCGACCTGGGTCCAAGGATGCTCACGCTTTCCGTCCCGTGTTGATGATGTTGACCTGCGTGAACAGCGACGGCGTGCAGCCGTGGCTCACGGAATTGCTCTGGCCGGGCTGTCCCTTCGCGTCGCCGAAGGCGCCGCCGAGGAAGTAGCTGCGCGGGCCGCCAATGACCTTCATCGAGCCCCAGAACTGCGGCGTCTTGAACTGGTACGCCACATCCTTCAGCATGCCGACGATCTTGCCACCCTTCACCTCATAGAACACCTGGCCGGCGAACTGGCCGTTGTAGCGCTGCTGGTCGATCGAGAAGCTGCCGTCGCCGACGATCGCGATGCCCTTGTCCATCTGGGAGATCATGTCCTCCCACACGTAGTCGTTCTTGCCGGGCTGGATCGAGACGTTCGGCATGCGCTGGAACTGGACGTCGGCCCAGCTCTGCGCATATGAGCAACCGTAGCTCTTCACCGGCTTGCCGATCCGCTTGTAGTAGTCGGTGAGCATTGTCGCTTGCTCGCGCGTCGTCTGGTAGTCGACGAACACGCCGTTCTTGATGATGTCGAACTTCGTCGGCTTCACAGCCTCATCGTCCCAGCCGATGGCGCCGAGTGAGCCGGGTTGATCGCGATCGCCGACGACGTTCATGATCTTGCTGCCGAATTGCAGCTTGCCGAGTACCTGATCCGGCGGCGCGACGAAGCTGGTGCCGGCGTAGTTGGCCTCGAAGCCCAGTGCGCGGTCGAGCTCCGTCGGATGCGCGATGGTCTCGTGCACGGTGAGCCACAGGTTGCTCGGATGCAGCAACAGGTCGTAGCGGCCTGGTTCCACTGGTTTTGCCGACAACTTCGCCACCGCATCATTCGCCCAGATGGTCGCATTCTCGGCAAGCTTTGCATTGATGACGTGCTCGTAGCCGAGTCCCATCGGTGCGATGTCGTTGCTCTGGCGCGTCTGGAAATCGGTGCGATCGTCGGACACCGCGGTGATCGACATCGACGGCGACGTGCGATAGATGGTCTGCACGAGATACGAGCCGTCGCTCGTCATGAGTGTCTTCTCCTCGCGGAGGAAGAACATGCTCGACGTCACGTTGCGCACGCCCTTCACCTTCGCTGCGGCTTCATTCGCCGCGAGCAACAGCGCGACCTTGTCGGGAATGGGGACACTGAACGGGTCGGTCTTGATGGGACTCTTCCACTCACCGATCTGGTTGCCGGGGGTCGGCGCGAGGATCACGGGCTTGAGTTGGCTGGCGCGATTGGCCTTGGCCTGCTCGAGCGCGAGACGCGTGACGTTGGCGATCGAATCCTTCGTGAGGTTGCTCGTCGCGGCGAAACCCCACGCGCCGTCGACGAGCGTGCGGACGCCGATCCCGAACGTGTCGGTATCACCGACGCCGGTGACGATCTTGTCGCGCGTGCCGACGTTCTGCTGACGTCGTGCCGAGACGCGCACGTCGCAGTACGACGCGCCGCCGGACTTGGCGACATCGAGCGCGACCTGCATGAGCGCCCTGATGGCCGGATCGCCCGCGGAGGGAATGCCGGAGGCGAAGGCCTCACCGGCTTTGAGGATCCGCGAGCCCACGGCCGCGGTGGCGGCAACGGCGGCGGATGTCTTCAGGAAGGAACGACGTGATGGGGACATCAATTGGGCCGAATGGAGAGGGTGGTCACTCTATCCAACTTACGAAGGGGACGGCGTTTCGTTGAGGGGCAACGGTGACCGATCGTCGAGCCCCGCCGTCATGCATGCATGCGTGAAACTCTCGAGCTGCGTGTCGACTTCGACCGCGCGGATGGCCTCTTTGGCCCCGACGAAGGCACGGCGCTGGGAATCCACAGCACGCGCAAGGTCCTGCTGTCGACAACAGACCCCCGATTGCCGGCCATTCAGCAACGGCAGTTGGCGCTGCGGCGTGAGGGCAAGACGCTCTACACCGGCTGGACGTACCACCGCCGATACACGAAGGGAGAGCTGCGAGATGCGTCGCTGCTCGCGCTGTCGGTAGGGTGGTCGAGCGAGGTCTCCGGCGATCGCGCCGGCACGGTCTACACCACGGCGACCGCGTGCCCGGTGTGTGGCGCCGGGGTCACGAAGCTGTCCCCACTGCGAGTGCATCTCGGCAAGCTGCCGCGCATCAAGGACATCGTGCGCGGACATACCGGGGAGTTCGTCGTCTCCAGCCACTTTGTCGCGGCATACAGCGACGCGGGAGCGATCGGCGCCGTGTTCGTCCCCGTCGAGTTCCGCCGAGCGCCGGCGGGGAAGGCTCCGGCGTGGTTCGAGATGCGCAGCTCGGCTGACCCGATATCCATGCTCGGCGGGACGCGCTTTGCCGGCGGCGCGCTGCCTGATGTTGAGCGCGATGCAGAGTACCTTTGCCCACTGGGGGACAGGTTTGGATACTACCGCATCTCCGAGGTGCGCCTGACGACCGCGACGCCGCCCGCGGCGGACGTGGTCGAGACGCGCGAGTACCTCGGCGGAACGCCTCCGCATCGCGAAATGCTCATCAGTGGTCGGCTCTACCACGCACTCATCGGCGCAGGCATTCGCGGGCTCGGCGTCGAGATCGCGCGCCTCGCCTAGCCCTTCGCCACCGGCCGCGACGGATCGCTCGACCACTCGCTCCACGAGCCCGCGTACAGCCGCGCACCATGCAAGCCCGCGTGCTCGAGGGCGAGCAGGTTGTGACAGCCGGTGACCCCCGATCCACAGTAGCTCACGACCTGCTCCGGCGATGCGTCGCCGATGACTGCACCGAGATGCGCACGAAGCTCACCAGGCGGCAGGAACAATCCTGCCGAATCGAGGTTGAGCTTGTAGAAGTGATTCGCCGCACCGGGAATGTGCCCCGCCATCTTGTCGAGTGGCTCGACCTCTCCGCGATAGCGTTCCGGCGCGCGCGCATCGACGAGCCGCCAGACAGCGCTCGCCACCGCGTCGGCGGCGACGAGCATGTCGTCGCGCGGCGCGCCGACAAATTCGCGCGGCGAACGATGCTCCTCGCCTGAAGTCACTTCACCCTTCCAGTTGGCGAAGCCGCCATCGAGCACCGCAACGGCGTCATGGCCCATCCATCGGAGCAGCCACCACAGGCGGCTCGCGTACATCCCGTTGTCCTGATCGTAGGCGATCACCTGCACGCCGTCGCCGATGCCCAATCTCGAGAAAGCCTCTCGCAACGCCTCGGGCGACGGAAGCGGATGGCGCCCGTTCGTGCCGGTCTTCGCGCTCGAGAGATCACGATCGAGATCGGCGTACACGGCACCGGCGACATGCCCCGCGAGATACTCGCGACGGCCCCACTCGACGTCGTCGAGCATGAAGCGACAGTCGACCATGGCGATGCCGAACGCGGGATCGGACAGTAGGTCGGCGAGTTCGCCGGTGGAGATCAGTGTGGTGAAGGTCATCGTCATTTCGCGTGACAAGTGTGAAAAAAGCGTTTTGGCCAGGAGGGAGGGTGTCCTGGGGGCGCCTCATTCCAAATTTGGAATGAGGCGCAATTGGGAACCCCGAGGCTCGGGCGCGCCGATCATCCGGCGCCGGCCGGCCGCTCCAGCGGAACTGCCGACACACATAGCAGACACTCGCCCGGCGCCCACGCCGAACAACCGTCGCGCGCAGCAAACGCCACGATGAAATCGGCGTTCATTCCCCGATGTCCTCGTTCCACAGCGTCGGATTCGCCACAATGAACGAGGTCATCAGCGCGACACAGTCGGCGTCATTGACGACGTCCACGATCACGCCTCGCGAGCGCAGCAACGCTTCGTCGCCCTGAAACGTTCCGTTTTCCCCGACGACCACACGCGGAATGCCGTACAACAGAATCGCACCGGTGCACATCGGGCAGGGGGAAAGCGTGGTATACAGCGTGCATTCGCGATACACGGACGCGGGCTGCCGACCAGCGTTCTCGAGTGCGTCCATTTCCCCGTGCAACACCACACTGCCGCGCTGCACGCGCCGATTGTGCCCTCGACCGAGTATCGATCCGCGGTGCACGATGACCGAGCCGATCGGGATGCCGCCTTCGCGGAGCCCCTGCTCTGCCTCCTCGATGGCGGCGCGCATGAATTGATCGGTCATGCCGCAATATGGAAACCGTACCCCAGAGAAACCATGGCGCAGACCGACAATCCCTACTCGCGAAAGGCGGCCGACAAGGATGCCACGGGGTTCGTCCACGTACGCGGCGCGCGCGAGCACAACCTCAAGAACGTCGACCTCGACATCCCGCGCGATGCGCTCGTCGTCTTCACCGGCGTGTCAGGCTCCGGCAAGTCGTCGCTCGCGTTCGGTACGCTCTACGCCGAGGCGCAGCGGCGCTACCTGGAGTCGGTATCGCCGTATGCGCGGCGGCTGTTCGACCAACTCGACGTCCCCGAGGTCGACGCGATCGATGGCCTGCCACCCGCTGTCGCACTTCAGCAGCAGCGCGGATCGCCGACATCTCGCTCATCGGTGGGCAGCGTTACGACGCTCTCCAACCTGCTGCGCATGCTCTACTCGCGCGCCGGCGACTATCCGCGAGGCCAGGAGCATCTCGAAGCCGAGGCGTTCTCGACGAACACGCCACAGGGCGCATGTCCGCGCTGTCATGGGCTCGGCCGCGTCTATGATGTCACCGAGAAGTCGATGGTGCCGGATGACACGAAGAGCATTCGAGAGCGCGCGATCGCGGCGTGGCCGCCGGCGTGGCACGGACAGAATCTCAAGGACATCACCGTCACGCTCGGCTACGACATCGACACGCCATGGCGCGACTTGCCGAAGAAGGATCGGCAATGGTTGCTCTTCACCGACGAGCAGCCGCAGGTGCCGGTGTATGCGGGCTACGAATCGGACGAGGTGAAGCGCGCCATTCGTCGCAAGGAAGAGCCGAGCTACCTCGGCAATTTCTCGAGTGCGAAGCGGTTCGTGATGCACACCTTCGCGAACACGCAGAGCCCGATGATCAAGAAGCGCGTCGCGAGATACATGATCAGCACGGAGTGTCCCGTCTGCGACGGCAAGCGGCTGCGTCCCGAATCGCTCTCGGTGACGTTCTGTGATCTCGATATCGCCGAGATGTCGCGGCTGCCGCTCACGCGCCTCGAGAAGATGCTGCGGCCCACGGCGGAATGCCTCGCGAAAGGATTCAAGCGGCTGCAGGCCGAGCATCCGGAGAAGGCGATTGTCGCGCAACGCATCGCGCAGGATCTCATCGCACGCATCAGCGTGCTGCTCGACCTCGGGCTCGGCTACCTCGCACTCGAGCGCAGCACGCCGACGCTCTCGCCCGGCGAGTTGCAGCGGCTCCGGCTGGCGACGCAGGTGCGGTCGAACCTGTTCGGCGTCGTCTACGTGCTCGACGAACCGTCGGCGGGCCTGCATCCGGCCGACACGGAGGCGTTGCTCGTCGCGCTCGACGGACTCAAGGCGTCGGGCAATTCGCTGTTCGTCGTCGAGCACGAGCTCGACGTCATTCGTCGCGCGGACTGGATCGTGGACGTCGGCCCCGCGGCAGGTGAGTTGGGTGGACACATCATCTACAGCGGTCCGCCGGCGGGGCTGGCGAAGGTCGAGGCGTCGAAGACACGCGAGCACCTCTTCCAGACGGAACCGTTTCCGTATCGCGAGCCGCGCGTGCCGACGAGTTGGTTGCGCCTCGAGGCCGTCACGCGCAACAACCTCGACGCGCTCGACGTCGATTTTCCGATCGGCTGCTTCACGACGGTGACGGGTGTCTCCGGCTCGGGGAAATCGAGTCTCGTGAGTCAGGCGCTCGTCGAGCTCGTGGCGGAGCGGCTCGGCCACGACGTCGCGACGGAGTCAGAAGAAGGCGAGGAGCTCGAGCGCGCGGAGCCGGAGACGACAGGCGGGCGAATCGCGGGCGGCATGGAGTCGATCAAGCGGCTCGTGCGCGTGGACCAGAAGCCGATCGGACGGACGCCGCGGTCCAACCTCGCGACGTATACGGGCCTGTTCGACACGGTACGCAAACTCTTCGCGGCGACGAAAGCCGCACGCGCTCGGCACTACGATGCCGGGCGGTTTTCGTTCAACGTCGCCAAGGGGCGTTGCGAGACGTGTGAGGGCGAAGGGTTCGTGTTCGTCGAGCTGCTCTTCCTGCCGAGCGTGTATGCGCCCTGCCCCACGTGTCATGGCGCGCGCTACAACGCGAAGACACTGGAGATCAGGTATCGCGAGAAGCATGTGGCCGAGGTGCTGGGGATGACGGTGGATGCGGCGTGGTCGTTCTTCGAGGATGAGCCGCATCTCGCGCGGTCGCTCGATGTATTGCGGCAGGTCGGGCTGGGCTATCTGCGACTCGGCCAGCCGGCGACGGAGCTCTCCGGCGGCGAGGCGCAGCGCATCAAGCTGGCGACGGAACTGCAGCGGATCTCGCGCGGCAATACGCTCTATGTGTTGGATGAGCCGACGACGGGACTGCATCCCTCGGACGTCGAGAAGCTGATGACGCAGCTCGATGGGCTCGTGGAGGCGGGGAACACGGTGATCGTGGTGGAGCACGACATGCGCGTGGTGTCGGGGAGCGATTGGGTGATCGACATGGGGCCAGGCGCCGGCGAGGAGGGCGGTCTCGTGGTGACGTCTGGTCCGCCGCGTGACGTGGCTGGCGTGGAGGAGAGTCGGACGGCGCCGTATCTCGCTCGGTTTCTCGGCTCGTGAACGGCTTCGGGCATGAGAGAACGCCCCTCGACGGATCAACCGTCGAGGGGCGTTCGATATCCAGCAATCCTGCGCAGAGGGTCAGCTCGAGGCGATGATGTAGCCGGAGCGGTCCATGTGGGAGGGCGAAGTGGTCACTGCAGGGAGCTCGCGAGGGAGTCGACAGGCGGCACGCGACGAAGGATCTGCTGTCCCATCGTCTGCACCCGTCCGCCCGTGGAGTCATTCTCCGCGACGACGTAGCCGGTGAAGTTGCTCCGGCCAACCGGCTGGATCGACGCGCGAGCCGGCTGTGCCGGTGCGGTCGGGCCGGTGGGGCTGCCAGAGCACGCGCTGAGCAATGCTATTCCCAATCCCGCGATCAGAGTCTTGAGCGACACTTCGTAGCGCGCCTGCATCGGCATTCGCATTTCAGAGCCTTTCGAGCAGAGCTCGACGTGGGAGAGATTGGCGACGGGGACCGAGTGAATCGAGATCGCGGCGGCAGCCACGATTTATTCTTCCTCTCGAATCCCCGTCGCGCAGCGGTGTTTCTGTGGCGACGCCCGACTGTAAAGCAGGGCCGGGGCCACAAATCCCACATCGGAAACATCCGTCAATCTGTCTTTAAAGGGGCGGATGTTATCGCCCCTTCCGACATTTCGACCGACCGACTTCAGAACTTTCGTCCGATCGATTTTTCAGGCACTCATTGCATTGTGCCAGACTTACTCGCATTTCGCGAGTCGGAGCTCAGCTCCCCGGATGATACTCCCGCTCCGTGTGACCCTTGAGCTGTGAGCGATAGAAGTAGACGTCGCGCAACTGCCCCTTGGCGTAGCGCTCCGCCTGGTCGTTGAAGTGGGGCGACTTCGGATCCCCGCTTTCGCCACCGGCGGAAACGGCCTTGGCGCGCACGCTGTCGCCAAACTCGACGACAGCCAGGAAGCTGTTCCCGCTCGTGCCGTACATCTTCTTCGTGCCGCGGTAGGCCCGGGCGCCGAACGACGCCAGCGACCCCCACCGCGACGACGTGAAGCCCACCGGGATACTAGGCCCGGCATCGCTGAACGGCTGGACGATATCGCCCGTGAGACGCTGGAAGCGGTTGATGTCGCCCCACGGCGTCTTCCAGGTGCCGAAGTCCGCCGCGAGCCTGTCCGACGCTGTCGCCAGCGCCTGCAGGCGCTGCTCGGGCGTGGTGCGAGTGGCCATATAGGTATCCACGGCCACGGCCTCTTCCCTTGCCCGCGGCGCGGCGACGCGCTGGAGCTCGTCGCCCCAGAAGACCGCGAGCGTCGTCGGGACGGAGCTCACCGCCCACCGCTTGTCCCACCCGCGCAGCAGCGCGACCTGCTCCGCGACCTTGGCGCGAAGGGGATTGCTCGCCGGCGTTTGATCGTAGGCCGACGCGAGCGCCGGAATCAGCTCGTCGAAGGCGGGGAGATAGCTGTCGAACGCCGCCGAGATGAGCGACGCCGGTGTGAAGTCCTTCTTGTTGCCGAGGACGCGAATGGCGTGAATGCCGCGCGCGTTCTCGGTGCCGGTCTCCATGTAGGCCGGATAGTCGGCCTGCTTCGGGCTGCTCGACCCAGCCGCGGAGAACGGCCAGTTGTTCGTATTGTAGAGCCAACCGGACTTCGGATTGAGGAGATGCGGGCTCTCCTCGACGCCGTGCAGTCCCTTCCACTCCGTGGCGGGATCGCTGCCGTCCACCGGCTTGCTCCAGTCGAACTTCGGATCGCGCTTCGGGATGAAGTTGGCGTGGAAGTAGGCGATGTTGCCCTGCGCGTCGGCGAAGATCGTGTTGTTCGACGAGTTGGTGTGCAGGTCCATCGTCTTCCGGAACTGCGCGTAGTTCTTCGCCTTCGTGCGCGAATAGCTCTGCGTGAGTGCCTTCACCGGCTCCGTCATGATGTGGATGCTCACCCACTTGCCGTTCTGGTCGCGGACGACAGGCCCGTGATGCGAGCGGTAGATGGTGAACTCCTTCCTGTCCATGCCGCTCGGTGTCTTGAAGGGCACGGTGATCTTCGTCGCCGAGAGCTTCCGCTCTCCGTTGCCGTACTTGTAGTAGTAGTCGCCGCCCTTCTTCGTCACCGTCTCGAGATACTCGTCGGCGTCATCGACGCCGCTCGTCGTGTGCATCCAGCCGGCCTTGTCGTTGAAGCCCTGGTAGACGAAGAACTGTCCCCACGTGACGGCGCCGTACGCGTTCAATCCTTCCTCGCTCACCATCTGCACTTCGGAGCGGAAGAAGAACGACGTATGCGGATTGATCCAGAGCAGCGCGTGCTTGTTCGCCGTATTCGACGGCGCGATCGCGAAGCCATTCGAGCCACTCGGCTCCTTCGGCGCGCCGCTCGTTTCGGGTACCGGCGCGGGCATCGGACGCTTGCCGTAGAACGCCTCGAGATCGCGCGTCGAGATCTTCTCGATGTCGCCGCCGATGCTGCCTTCGCTGAAGGTCAGCGCCATCCACGGCTCGAAGCGCTTGATGACGCGCGGCTTCACCTCGGGATGCTTGTACAGATAGAAGTTCAGGCCGTCGGCGTACGCGACCATCAGCGTCTTGAGCCACTCTGGGCTCGTCTTGTACTTGGCCTTCATGCTGTCCGGATCGATGAACAGCTTCATGCGAAGATCGCGATAGACCTCGGCCTGCCCTTCCGCCTCGGAGAGCCGGCCCATCGAGTTGATGTAGTTCGTCTCGACGCGGTTGAAGTCGTCCTCGGCCTGCGCGTACAGGAGACCGAAGACGACGTCCGCGTCGGTCTTGCCGTGGATGTGCGCGATGCCCCAGTCGTCGCGGGTGATGGTGACGCGGGCGGCCTGCTTTTCCCAGCGCGCGACCTCGGGATCGGGAGCGGCTTCGAGACGCGAGCAGGAGACACATGCGAGCGCCAACAACAGAGCGAGTTTTCTCATGATCGAATACGGTTCGGAGACAAGGACCGTTCAGTTTGGCGAGTGAAGGTAGCCGCTGTACGCGAACAGCTGAAAGCGGTGATCGACGCCGGCGTGGGGGACATACTCTGCCTTCGCCGCCTCGAATGTTCGCACCATGCTCTCACGTGTGCGACTGACCGCCTCGAGAATGAAGTCTATTCCTTCGTGCCGGAAGCGCACCCAGACGTGCCCGCCGGACTCGTCATTCGGAGGATGCCACACGCCGGCGACCAGTTCCGCCTCGATCCCCATCTCGACGAGCTTCCGCCACGCCCAGAGCGCGTAGTCCTCGCAGTCGCCCTGACGCACGCGCTCGAAGGTGCGCGGGTGCTGCCAGAAGTCGATCTCGTTGAAGAGGTCGGCATCGCGCACGTACTCGCAGCCGAGGAGGAAGTCGCAGACGTCGTCGACGCAGGCGACGGCGACGATGCTCTGGCCCTCGAAGTACCACGGGAACGGGTGCATGGAGCCGCGCCCGAACGTCTTCGCCGGCAGGTGGTACGGAAGCCGCTCCCAGGGGTCGCGCTGTCGATTGGACCGTGCGAAGAGGCGTCGCAGTGGAGCCAGCGCGCGGCGAACGAAGTTGGCTGCGGCGGTCACTATTTCGGTGGCTTCTTCCGATAGCGTCCCTTCTCGCACCAGAAGCGCGATAGCTGCGCGGGATGCAGCTGGAACAACTCACGCGCCTGCTCGCAGTTGTCGTGGTTGTAGTTCTTGTCGTCCTCTTCGTCGGCGTCGAAGGTGGCGACGTGAATGCGCAGGGTGTCCTGCGCGGCACCGTTGCGATACAGCGTGTAGGTGTCGTTGCTGCTGCATGCGGCCGTGCCGGCGATCAACGTGAGTGCGCCCAGCAGAAAGGGAGTTCGCATGCGGGCAAATATGGTGGGGTGCTGGTGAGGTTGCCATCGCGTACGGCGATTGAAAGCTCTCCCACGGGTACGTTCGATTCCGTCAATCCTTCGATTCTTTGATTCCAGCCTTCTGTTCTGATATTCAGAACTTGAACATCTCGCTGGATTGACGGGGTCGATCTCAGTGGCGACTCGAGCTCTGTACGGAACTGACGGCTCGAATTGGGAGAATTGAAGAATTGAAGAATCAAGAAAGAGCAGGTCCCTCGGTCGCGCTGCGCGCTCCGGTCGGGACGACAAAGGCGCTCTTCTTGGGACGACACGGGCTGCTTCTCAACGGAACATTCCAGCCATACGTTGGAAGCACGACAGCGAGGTGTTCCTATGATATGGTCCCAGTCGACGGTGGCGGGCATCACGCTCGCCTTGCTCGTGCTCGCGGGGAGCGGTGCCGCAACGGCGCAGGCCACGCCCGCCGCTCGAGCGCAGACGCCCGCCGAACAAGCGAAAGCCGACAGCGGACGCATGCCCTACACGGCGTCCGATGTGCGCTTCATGCAGGGGATGATTCACCACCATGCGCAGGCCATCGTGATGGCCAGCTGGGCGCCGAAGAACGGTGCGCGCTCCGACGTGCAGATTCTCGCCGCGCGGATCGACGTCGCCCAGCGGGATGAGATCGAATTCATGCAGCGCTGGCTGCGCGAGCGCCGCGAGACGGTCCCCGATCCCAACGCCGAGCACGAGATGGGCGGCAGGAAGGTGTCAATGGCCGAGATGCCGATGCCGGACATGATGATGCCAGGGATGTTGAGCGCGGAGCAGATGGCGCAGCTCAAGGCGGCGAAGGGCACGGAGTTCGACCGACTGTTTCTCACTTGCATGATCCAGCATCACACCGGCGCACTGACGATGGTCGACCAGCTGTTCGGCACCATCGGCGGCGGGCAGGAGTTGTACGTCTTCCGATTCGCCTCCGACGTGGGAGCCGACCAGACCACCGAGATCGACCGCATGCAGTCCATGCTCGACGCGCTTCCCCCACCGAGGAACCAGCCAT
>JBDSML010000302.1:0-7653 GCA_039915865.1 Gemmatimonadaceae bacterium
GGCCTTCCAGAACGGAGAGGGAGGGATTCGAACCCTCGATACCAGTTTCCCAGTATGCCGGTTTAGCAAACCGGTGCCTTCAGCCTCTCGGCCACCCCTCCAGGACGCAACGTGGTGTGCGGCCAGCCTTGAATGTAATCGTGCGCGACGAGCCGCTGCAACCCGCTCGGCCACGCGAAATCGTGACGGTGGCCGCAAGGCGACAGTCGTTCAAGCATGCTGCTTTTCCTCTGCGTGGTGTTCGTGCTCTCCGGAGCCGCGGGACTCATCTACGAGTCCATCTGGACTCGCTACCTCGGCCTCTTCGTCGGGCACAGCGCCTACGCGCAGGTCCTCGTGCTCGTCATCTTCCTCGGCGGGATGTCGGCCGGCGCGATGTACGTTGGCCGTCGCTCCGAGCGGGTGAGGAACCCGCTGGTGTGGTACGCGATCGTCGAGCTGCTGGTGGGCGTCATCGGCCTCGTGTTCCACGACATGTTCGTCTGGTCGACGCACGTCGCGTACGACTCGCTCTTTCCGGCGCTTGGTCCGGGCTCGATGCACACGATGGCCAAATGGCTCATCGCTGCGCTCCTGATCCTTCCGCAGTCGGTCCTGCTCGGCGCGACGTTCCCGTTGATGACCGCTGGTGCGCTGCGCCGATTCCCCGTGCGTGCAGGCCGGACGATCTCGCTGCTCTATTTCGCGAACAGCCTGGGCGCCGCGGGAGGCGTGCTCCTCGCCGGCTTCGTGCTCATTCAGGTCGCGGGACTCCCGGGGACGCTGGCCGCCGCCGCGATGCTCAACCTGATCGTGGCCGGCGCCGTGCTGCTCGTCACGCGACGTGAGTCCCAGAGCATGCGTGACTCGCTTGGCCTGGTGCCCGAGGGCGAGCGTGTCCACGAAGCCGATGTCTCGCAGAGTGCGACACCGGCGGAACCACAGTCGAAGGGCCTCATCACGCTGCTCCTCCTCGTGAGCTTCGGCACGGCCGTATCGTCGTTCATCTATGAAATCGGCTGGATCCGCATGCTGTCGCTCGTGCTTGGATCCGCGACGCATTCGTTCGAGCTGATGTTGTCCGCGTTCATTCTCGGGCTCTCGTGTGGCGCGTTCGCGATTCGCACGCGGAGCGACGCGGGCGCGGCATCGCTGCGCACGCTGGGCTACGTGCAGCTGGCAATGGGTGCGCTTGCCGTCGCGACGCTGCCGCTCTACGTGCAGTCGTTCGAATGGATGGCGGATTTCATGGCGGCGTTCACGCGCGCTCCTGCCGGCTATCGCGCGTTCAGCATGTCGCGCTACCTCATCTGTCTCGTCGTCATGCTGCCGGCCACCTTCTGCGCCGGCATGACGTTGCCGCTCATCACCAAGCTGCTGATGCGTGGCCAGACAGGTGAGCGATCCATCGGTCTTGTCTATGCCGTGAACACACTTGGCTCCATCGTCGGTGTGACGCTCGCGGCGCTCGTGCTGCTGCCGGTGTTGGGGCTCAAGTGGCTCCTCGTTGGCGGTGCGGCGATCGACGTCGCACTCGGCGTCACGCTGCTGTTGTGGGAGCGAAAGCGCGCGCCATCGTGGACGGGTCGTCGCCGGCTTGCACCGGCGATGGTCATCGTCGGCCTGCTGTTCCTCGTCGGCGCGCGCGCCGACTTCGATCGTGGCGTGCTCACGAGCGGCGTGTTCCGCTACGGCAGTGCAAAGGCGCCGAGGCAATCGGACATGGTCTTCTATGCCGACGGACGCACCGCGACCGTGAGCGTGCGCCGCATTCTCTCGAGCCACGGATTGTCACTGGCCACGAACGGAAAGCCGGATGCGTCGCTCGGACCGGAGTGGTTCCGTCCGCCGATGACGCCGGGCCCGTTCACGCACGACGCGTCGACGCAGATGCTGCTGCCGCTCATCCTGCTCGCGCATGCACCGCAGGCACGGAAGGCGGCCGTCATCGGGCTGGGCTCCGGCATGTCGTCGCACACGCTGCTGCAGGATCCCGGGCTGAAGAGCCTCGTGACGATCGAGATCGAGCCGGAGATGATCAAGGGCGCGCGCAACTTCTATCCGGCCAATCGCCTGGTGTTCGACGACAAGCGATCGACATTCGCGCTGGACGACGCGCGCTCGTACTTCGCGTCGCAGGGTGAGAAGTACGACATGATTCTCTCCGAGCCGTCCACGCCCTGGGTGGCCGGTGTGTCAGGGCTGTTCACGACGGAATTCTACGCGCACGTTCGCCGCTTCCTCGCCCCCAAGGGCGTGTTCGGGCAATGGCTGCACTTGTCAGAGATCAACGATGGTCTCGTGCTCAGCGTGGTGCGCGCCGTCGCCGAGAACTTCCCGTCGTACACGATCTACTCGGTTGGCAATCGCGACATTCTCATCGTCGCGACGAATGATGCGACGATTGCGCCGCCTGACTGGTCTGTCTTTCAGCTGCCGCCCGTTGCCGCGGAACTGAAGCGCGTCTATCCACTGACGGTGCCGATCCTCGACGCGCTGCACATGGTGGACGGGTCGACGCTCGCGCCGCTGGTCGGCGGCGGAGGCGGCAACTCCGACTTCTATCCATCGCTCGATCTTGGCGCGGAGCGGACACGCTACCTGAACGAGGGCGCGCTGGGCTTCGTCGGGCTCACGAGTGATCGCTTCGGTATCGCACCGATCATCGAGGGACGACGCAGCGGTGTCACCGGCGAGCACTACACGCCGATCACCTACGTGCCGCGCCTCGAGGCGATGGAGCTCGCGGCGCGTGCGCGCGACAATCATTTCGCCGGCGCATCGCAGCAAATGCTCGGCGCGGCGGAGCGTGCCCGCGCGGTGGATCGCATGTTGGCATCGACTGTTGCGCCGCTCGATTGGCATGAGTGGGCAGCCGCCGTGCGCGATGCGGAAGAGCTGTACGGCGGCGGAACGTCAGGCGTCGCCGACACCGCGTTCTACGCTGGCGTCCAGCACTACATGGACGCGCAACACGCGCCGGCAGAGGCACGCGCGACAATTGCGTTCCTGCACGGCCTTGCGTCGTGGGACTTCGCGGAAGCGTCGAAGGCCGCGGAGATGCTCATTCCCGCGGCCGAGAGAGGCGATCTCTGGATGCCGGTCGATCTCCTTCGCGAAGGAACGGCCGTCGCGCGGATCAAGCTCGGTGACCCGGTGGGTGCGCGCTTCGCGCTCGACCATCTCGCGTCACGCAAGCAGCGCGACATCAACGACGTGCGACCGCAGCTGCTCGAGGCCTGGATCAATGCGGCGGCAACATCCAGCGGCGCGAAACCGGCGGCGCAGCGCTGAACCCGGCGGCATCCGACATGCCTGCGTATCTTGAGGGGCAGGCTGCACCCCTTCGCGCTCTGGTGAGTCACAGACGAAAATGATCGTTCGCGCACGCTTCTCACGCTTTGGCTGGCTTCTCGCCGCCGTCTTCCAGCTGCTGCTGCCGGCCTTTGCGGCCGTCATCGATGCGCGGGAAGAAGCGGAGAGCATGCAATCTGCGTCGCGGATGCATGTCGAGGCGCCCGGAAGCAGCGGCTGCCCGAGGGTGCATCCCGAGAACTGCGTCGTCTGCCGAGTGTTGTCGGCGACGGCGACCACGACTGCATCCGTGGCGGTGCTGGCGCCTGTCGAGCGCCAGATCGGTGCACGCGTCGAAGACGAAAATCGCGCGGCGTGCCTGACACGCTTCCCGGGCGACCCCCCCCAACGGGCACCTCCAGCCTGAGCTGACGCCGGCACCAGCCGGCGCCTGTCATCCCTCGAGAGCCGAGCACACGATCTGTGCTCGCTCGCGCTCGCGTCGTTGCGGCTCATCGCCGTCAATGCGCGGGCATTGGCATCACTCAGCTCATGACTCACTCAAATGAATTCGTTCACTCGTGAGCATGCCGGGACGCCGCGCGTCCGCATGCTTGCTCGCATGATGTCGATCGTCGCAGTGCTCGCCTGTGCATTTCCTTCGAACGCACATGCAGCTCCACCTACACTCACGCCGGCCATTCACGGCGTGGTCAAGGATTCAAGCGGCAAGGCCCTGCCGAACGCACAAGTGATCATCACTGTGCTCGGCCGGTCGGTGAGGACGGATGCCGAGGGGCGATTCGCCTTCCCCGGCTTGCCGGCAGGAACGTACCATCTCCGGTCGCTGCTCATTGGCCACGCGCCTGGACACGCCGATGTCGTCGTTCCGGCATCGGGCGCCGACGTCGACGTCATTATCACGATGGTCGAGACGCCGATGCGGCTCAGCAGCGTGCAGGTCACGGCGACGCCGATCGCCTCCGATCCGCGCGACGTGGCGCAGTCGACCACGGAGTTGTCCGGACAGGCACTGACGCGTCAACTCGGCGCGACGATCGCGCAGACGTTGTCCGCAGAGCCGGGCATCTCGATGCGCTTCAATGGACCGGCGGCGACGGCGCCGATCATTCGCGGATTGCAGGGTGAGCGCATTCTCGTGTTGCAGGACGGCAATCGCACCGCGGACCTCTCGTCGGCGGCGCCGGATCACGGCGTCTCCATGGATCCGCTGACGGCGGAGCGCATCGAGGTGGTGCGCGGTCCAGCGTCACTGCTGTACGGCAATAGCGCGCTCGGCGGAGTGATCAACGTGATCTCCAACGACATTCCGAGCTCGATTCCAAACCACGTCGACGGATTCTTCGCGGGTCAGACCGAATCTGCCACGCCGGGCGCCGCGGTCGCGGCCGGCGCCAACGTGCCGATGGGGCAACACCTGTCGTTGGTGCTGCGCGGCGGCGCACGCCATGCGGACGACCTGCGCCAAGGTGGCGGCGCACCGTTGGCGAACACGTTCTATCGCAACTACTACGGCAACGCGGGCCTTGGCTTCGGCGGAGACAACGCGAATGGCGGCGCAGTGTTCCGCGAGTATCGCTTCAACTACGGTCTCCCGTCGGGAGAGGGAGAACGCTCCCGCATCGAAGGACATCGCCACGAGCTTGCCGCGCGGAGTGATTTCACCTTTCGCAGTCCGCTCGTCAACTCGTTGCGCGCGAGCGCGACGGGCCAATGGTACCAGCACAGCGAGATCGATCAGGAGACCAACGCCGTCAACACGAGCTTCGACCTCAAGACGCAGACGCTGGATCTGCTCGCGCGCATGCGCGCCGGACAAGTCAGTGGAGCCTTCGGCGCATCGGGCATTCTCAAGCAGTACGCCGCCACTGGCGACGAAGCGCTGACCCCCGCTGCGAACAGCAACGGTGCGGGATTCTTCGTGTACGAGGATCTCCCGCTCGGCGACGTGGGGTCGGATCCCGAGGCGCATGTCGCACACCTGCAGGTGGGTGCGCGCTATGACCTCTACCACATCGCGTCGGAGTCCGGCGCGGCGAAGTTCGGCGCGCCCCGTTCGCTGACCTTCAACAGCGCATCCGGCTCCATCGGCATCACGGTGCCCGTCGGCGCAGGCTTCAGTCTCGGCGCGAGTGCGGCCCGGTCATTTCGCGCACCGACCGTCGAGGAGTTGTTCTCGAATGCATTCCACGCGGCGGCAGGAACGTTCGACGTGGGCAACCCGAACCTGAAGGCCGAGACCAATCAAGGGATCGACGGTGTGCTGCGGTTGGAGATGCCGAAGGTCAACGGCCAGGTGTCTGCGTTCTACAACAGCATCAACGACTACATTACGCCGAACATCGTGAGCGACACGATGATCGTCGGCGAAAGCGGTACGACATCGTCCGTTCCCCTGAACCGCTTCTCGCAGGCGGATGCGACGCTGCGCGGCGTCGAGGGGAAGGTCGAGGTGCAGGTGGCGCCACACGTGGTCGTGGGCGGAATGGGCGACATGACGCGCGGACGTCTCAAGGACGGCGAGCCACTGCCGTTCATGCCGGCGGCGCGACTGGGCGCATTGGCGCGGTGGGACAACGGGCGTCTGTCGACGGACGGTGAATTCCGCCACGCCTTTGCACAGGATCGTGTGCCGGCATCTGTCGCGGAAGGCGACCCATCGGCCATCGCCACGGATTCGTACAACCTGTTGAACGTCAGTGTGGGACTGAACCTGCCGCTCGGCGATCGGTTGAACACACTGACCGTTCGCGTCGACAACCTGCTGGATGAGAAGTATGCCGACGCGACGAGCCGTCTGAAGAGCTTCGCGTTCAATCCGGGCCGCAATTTCGCGCTGGTCTATCGCGTCCAGTTCTGACGATGACATCCCTGCTGCTGGGAGCGAACACGCCGCCTCCCAGCGCAGTGATCAGTCGAAGATCGAGCCGATGATCTCCATGATCGTCTCGAACAATCCCTCGGCGGCGCCACCGACGACCTCGGCCGCACCGAGGGCGGCATGAGCCGCTCCGTCGACGGAGAGTCCGCCCATGGCGCCGGCAACGTGTCCGAGACCGTGCGCAACGCCGACGCCCGCATCGATCACGAGGCCCGGCGCCCAGAACAGTGACTCGAGGAGGATGTCGCCGCCGACGGCCGCGGCCTGCGTGCCGCGGAAGAAACGTCGCTTCGTCACCTTGACGACAGCGATCGACCACACGCTCTTGAGCTCAGCGTGATCGAACCAGACGCCTTTGCAGTTCGAGCAGACGTCGAGCGTGAGACCGGAGTGCTTGCGACGCTCCATCGTCCTGGCGCAGACGGGGCATTCGAGCTGGTTCTTCCTTCCGCAGACTGCGCACTTCTCGGCGTCGCGATCGAGTGGCGTGCCGCATCCGTGACACGGTGGCTTTGGTCCCGACTCGCGCGGCGGAATGTGCTTCCACAGCTCGGCCGGCGCGTGACGCGTGAGCATCTGCGCCTCGCCCTTCTCGAACCACACGCCACCGCAGCGCGGGCAGTGGTCGAGCACGAGCGAGGACGATGCATTGCCCATCTGCACCTTCTCCATCTGCACGCCGAGGCATACGGGGCAGGGGAATCGTGCTTCGAACGGGGTGCGTGGCGCAACGACCTCCTCAGCCACCGAGGATTCCCTTGCCATCGGTGTTGTCGAAGTAGCGCGCGTCGTGGAAGGAATAGACGAGCACTCCATCGTCGGTGACGTCGAGGTCGGCGACTTCGCGCATCACGAGCGAGTCGAGTGAGCTCTTGGCCTCTCCCTCGGGTAACGCGAGCGCACTCGCCACCTGGACCGCGGTGAGCTTGCCCCTCTGTGCCATGGCGAGACGCAGGATCTCGGCGTCGATGGTCTGTTGGCGAAGCAGCTGCATCTTCGCCTTCGAGTTGCCGCCGAGGGCGCCGCGGAGCAAGGCGATTCCTCCCGCGGCGGGGAGCGCGACGGTGATGAGCAGAGCGAACAACGTCGTCGGCGATCCCATCGACGCGCCCGAGCGCGCAAAGCCAAGGAGCATCAGCGCCGAGAGGAGCAGCAGCGCTGCGCCACCAATCTTACGACCCACGGGGTGCCTCTACGGTTGTACTCATGACGGGCAGGGTGGGATTCGAACCCACGATACCCTTGCGGGTACGCCGGTTTTCAAGACCGGTTCCTTCAACCACTCAGACACCTGCCCAACGGTACATCAGTTTTGTGTGCTGTCCTGCTTATTTCCCTATGTGACTGACTTCCTCGTGCGTGCTTTTGACGGACCAGTTCGTGGCTTCATCGTGCGGATTGGAGGGGCGGTTTGGGGAGCCGCTGGGGAAACCATTTCCATCACCGGCATTTTTTGAGCGTACGCTGCCGAGATGCGA
>JBDSML010000010.1:0-25547 GCA_039915865.1 Gemmatimonadaceae bacterium
ATGATCTGGACGAGATCCAGATAAGTAGAGGCTTGCTTCTCGTGGAGCGTGAAGATGGAGATTGTTCCGCGCGATCCGTGGCCGCTACCGGAACTGCAACCGCCAAAGCCTGACGCGGATGAACGCGGATCGGGGCGGATCTACGCGGAGACTGCGGAACGACAGTTGGGTCTGCAGTCTCCGCGAAAATCCGGCAGTTGATCCGTGTCAATCCGCGTCAGGCAGTTGCCGTCTGGGTTGGCTTTGCGCGATCGCGAGATCAGTAGATGCGCGCGATAGGCCCATCACGTCCATTCGACCTACGGACCTGACGGACACGAACAAAACTCTTAGCCCACGGTTTCACCGAGATAGCGCAACGCTCCGCGTACCGCTCCCCGCGCAGGAATGACCTCGCCTGTGTAAAGCTGCGCGCCCGGCACCGCGCTGCGCAGCCGCTGCTCGAGCCGCTTGCGGAGGGTCGTGCCCTTGGTGAGCATGCCGCCCGTGAACGCAACTGGTGTCGCTGCGCGCTCGTCGCCGAACAGAGAGCGAGACAAGGTGCGAACGTGCAGCACGAGCTCTTCGACCGCGAGCGAGATGAGCGCGTTGGCGCGGAGGTCGCCCGAGTCGGCGACGCTCGACACCACGGGCGCGAGCGAGGCGAAGATCGCCGGCGTTGCTTCATTCGCCCACGCGATGAGCTCTCGTGGCTCGTTCACCTGGGCGGCCGTGAGCACGGCGCCGACGAGCGCCGTCTCTGGTTCGCGACCGTCCGCTGAGGCCGTGACGACGCTCAAGGCGCGCCGACCGATCCACGCGCCGCTGCCTTCGTCGCCGCACATTGGGCCCCAACCGCCACAGCGGGAGGATTGGCCATTCGGCCCCCGCCCGAAGGCGGCCGATCCCGTTCCGCTGATGAGCAGGATGCCGGGACCTTCGCCGAACGCGTCGTCGAGCGCGATGGAGTAGTCGGGATGCACGACCACTTCTTCTGCGACCTCACGGCCGGCCAACGCCTGCCAGAGCGCCTGTCGCTCGGCGTCGTTGCCCGCGCCAGCAACGCCGACGCACAACACCTTCGGCATGACGTGCATCATTTCGCACGATGCCAGCGCGTCGTTGATCGTCGCCGTGATGACGTCCGCGGACTGTTCGGCAAAGCCGGGCTTGACGGCGCTACCAGGCCCCACGACTTCACCGACCTTGGTGCCACGTTCGTCGGCCACGATGACGCGCGTCTTCGAACCACCACCATCGACACCGAGGACGATCGAGCTCATGTCTGTGCCGGCTGGCGCGCCGGCATGGAGTGCGTGAAGGAGGACAAGATTCCGACGATCAAGGTCAGTGAAGTGCCGATGAGGACGTACCAGGGCCACGCAATGTTCGCAAACGGCGCGAGCGTCGACGAAAGCGAAGGATAGGCTGCGGAGATTGGCTTCGCAAAGACCACGAACGCCATCGTCGCGATGGCGATGGACATGCCGATGATCGCATCGCGCTGGATGGCGCGCCGCCAGAAGATGCCGAGGAAGAAGCCGCCGAGCAGGCCACCCGATGTGAACGACGCGATGCCGAGCGCGACGACGACGACCGGCGTCTTCGTGTCCTGTGGAAAGAGCAGGGCACCCAGCGTCAGCACGATACCCCAGCCCAGCGCGAACAGGCGTCCCATCTTGAGCGTCTGCGGATCGCTCGTCGATCGCTTGGTGATGGGCAGGTAGATGTCGTGCGTCGTCGCGCCGGCGAGGGAATTGATGGCCCCGGAGTGCGTGCTCATCGTCGCGGCGACGATAGCCGCCACGATCAGCCCGACCAATCCCGGCGGCATCTGCTCGAGGATGAACATCGGAAAGATCTGATCGGTGGCGGGAAAGACCTTCGCGTTGTAGAAGACCCAGAGCCCGAGGCCGATCGTGAGGAAGAGGAAGAACTGCACGAAGACGACGAATCCCGAGCCGATGATCGCGCGCTGCGCATCCTTGAGACTGCGCGACGACATCAGCCGCTGCACGATGAGCTGGTCGGTCCCGTGCGACGCCATGGCGAGGAACGCACCACCGATGAGTCCCGCCCACATCGTGTGCGGATTCGACAGTGTAAAGGAGAAGTCGATCGCCTTCGTCTTGCCCGCCGCGCCAGCCTGGCTCCAGATCGTCGACCAACCGCCGGGCACGAGATGGCCGAGGATGACGATGGCCGCGATCGCGCCGCTGATGTAGATGCCCGCTTGCACGAGCTCCGTCCACACCACCGCCTTCATGCCACCCTTGTAGGTGTACAGCACCGTGAGCAAGCCGAGAATGAGCACCGACATCGGCATCACGAGCGCCTTGTTGTTGATCGAGGGCGCGATGATCAGCGCGACGGGAATCGCGGTCGCGAACACGCGCACCGAGTCGGCTAGCGCGCGGGTGATCATGAAGACGATCGACGTAAATCGTCTCGTCGTGAGACCAAATCGCGTTTCGAGCAGCGCGTACGCCGTGACGAGATTGCCGGCGAAATAGCGCGGCAGCAGCACTCCGGCGACGACGAACCGCCCGATGATGTAGCCGGCGACGACCTGCAGAAAACCCAGGTTGCCCACGCCCGGAGCGCCGCCGTACGACAGTCCGGGAATGCTGATGAAGGTGAGCGCGCTCGTCTCACTCGCGACGATCGAGAACATGACGGCCCACCACGGGATCGCGCCATCCGCGACGAAGTAATCCTTCGCGTCCTTCTGCTTTCGCCCGACATACAGCCCCAGCGACGTCGTCCCGACGAGATACGCGACGAGCACGATCGCGTCGAGGGTCGTAAAGCGCGTCAACGGCAGCTCCTATTCCACGACATAGGCTTCCATGGCGAAGTATTCGGCGAGGCCAAGCTTGTCGAGGAGACTCGCCGTGTCCTTGTTGCGGGCATCGACGCGCTGCCAGAACTCGCGGTCGTCCTGACCAGGGAACGGCGCCGAGTCCTTTTGCGACTGGTGCTTGAAGATCGCCTGGATCTTGAGCCGGAGCTCTTCCTGCGACATTGGTACGAGCCACGTCGCCTCGGTGACGCTCCACTCCTGCCATGCGCCGCGATAGAGCCACACCTCGGGGCGCGGAAAGTCGATCTCCAGCAGCGCGCCGTCGATCGCTTCCTTGCACATGCGATGCGTGCCGTGCGGATCGGACAGGTCGCCGGCGACGAAGATGATCTCCGGCTTCAACTCATTCAGCAGGTCGCGCACGATCGCGATGTCCGCCGGGCCGATGGGATCCTTCTTCACCTTGCCCGTCTGGTAGAAGGGCAGGTTGAGGAAGCGCGCGTTGTCACGCGACAGACCCATCACCTCGATGCCGGCCACCGCTTCGCTCTCGCGAATGATGCGCTTGATGTCGGCGACTTCGGGAATGTCGACGTCGCCCGGCTGCTTGCCGTCGAGGAAGCCGTACACGCGTGACGCGAGGCCATCCACGCTGCGACGGCCGAGGCCACGGTCCTGCTCGAGTCGCTCGAGGAAGTCGACGTAACGGCGCACATCGTGATCGAATACCGCGATGTTCCCGCTCGTCATGTAGGCCACGAGCATGTCGTTCCCGTTCTCGACGAACTTGCGGAGGATGCCGCCCATCGAGATGACGTCGTCATCGGGATGCGGTGAGAAGCAGATCGTCCGCTTCCCGCGCGGCAGCTTGCTCTTGCCGCGAATCTTGGCGCCCAGTGCGTTGAACACTTCGCCGTTGAGTGCGCCCGGTGATCCCGACCGCGCGACCAGCGACGACATGCCATGCTCGGCGTAGTCGCGCTGCGTCAGCTTGAGGATGGCGCGCTCCGTCTGCTGCGACAGCCACGAGACAGCGCGGAGCTTGAGGTCGTCGGTCCATTCCACTTCGTCGAGCAGCCACGGTGTCGCGACGCGCGTGAGATCCGCACCGGCAGCGCGATCGACATAGAACGTCGCATTCGGGTGGCGCTGCAGGAACGTCGCGGCGATCTCGAGATTGATGTCGCCTTCGACGGAGCGCTTGATGATCCGGGACTTGTGCTCGCCCGTTGCGAGCAGCGCAATCTCGCGCGCATCGAGGATCGTGGCGACGCCCATCGTGACCGCTTCCTTCGGCACGAATTCCTCCCCGAAGAAGTCGGCGGCGGCGTCGCGGCGTGTCACGGCGTCGAGATGCACGAGACGCGTGCGGCTGTCGGCGCCGGAGCCCGGCTCGTTGAAGCCGATGTGGCCCGTCTTGCCGATGCCGAGGATCTGGAAGTCGATGCCGCCGGCCGCCGCGATGTCCGCCTCGTACTGCGCGCACACGTCGGCCACCGACTGGCGCGGCACGTCACCGCGGGGGATGTGGACGTTCTCGCGCAAAATGTCCACGTGCGAGAAGAGGTTCTCCCACATGAACCGGTGATACGAGTGGATGTTGTCCGGCGCCATCGGGTAGTACTCGTCGAGATTGAACGTCACGACGTTGGCGAAGCTCAGTCCTTCCTCGCGGTGCAGTCGAATGAGCTCGCGGTACACACCGATGGGCGTCGAGCCCGTCGCGAGACCGAGGACAGCCGCTTCGCCCGCGCCGGCCTTCTCCCGGATCAACGCGGCGATGCGTGCCGCGACGAGCCGAGTGATGTCCTCGTGCTCATCGACGACGATGGTATAGATGCGCTCGAGCGCGGCGGCGTGGGACGGGACACGCGAAAGCCCGCGAGGCGCAGTGCGCTCGCGGGCCGCGTGTCCGGTGCCGACGTCCGTATGAACGCCTGGGACCGGGGAAGTCATGTGTGGGACAGGTGCAGTGTTATGCCGAGAACGAGCTGCCGCAGCCGCAACCGCCCGTGGCGTTCGGATTCTTGAAGGTAAAGCCTGAGCCCTGCATGGACGACGTGTAGTCGATGATGACGCCGCTGATGTACTGCGCCGAGAATGGATCGACGAATACGCGATATTCACCCTGGTCGACAACAAGATCGTCTTCCGCGGCCTCGTCCTCGATGAGGAGCCCGTATTTGAAGCCGCTGCATCCGCCCGGCTGTACGCTTACGCGCAGGCCGCCGACTGCGGGATCAACGCCTTCCTGCGTCATGAACTTCTTGACCTCTTCGCCCGCGACGGGCGTGACGGTCATGAGGACTTCTGGCGTGTTGGTGGTGCTCACTGTCTCCCCCTGGTTTCAAGCAGACGCGAGTGGCCTGCGATGCAATGTGCGAAATATATACCCGCGGGGCGAGAATGGTTCAAGAAATTCATCCCGTAGGACTCCCGGTCAGGGACGGCCCGTGGCAGGGCCACGGGCCTCGATGGCCGCGACGACGTCGGGCTTGAGCGCACGCATCGCGGCATCGGCCACCGCCACCCGCACCGGTCCGACCTTGCTGTTGTTGCGCGACGGATTGACGCGCGACGACAGGAGAATGACGTAGAGGTCGTGCTGCGGCGCAATCCACAGCGAGGTCCCCGTAAAACCGGTATGCCCGAACGCTGGCCGCTCCATGAAATGCCCCGCCGAGCTGTTGGTGCTCGGCGTGTCCCATCCGAGCGCCCGGCTCGAGAAGGTCGAGTCGTTGACCGTCGTGAACAGCTTGATCGTCTCGGCGCGGGCAAGCCGTCCACGGCCGAAGACGCCGCCATTGAGGTACGCGCCGGCCAGCTTCTCGAGGTCGCGCGCGGTGCTGAACAAGCCGGCGTGGCCAGACACCTGTCCGAGCGCGAACGCGTTTTCATCGTGGACCTCGCCGAGGAGGTGACGTCCGCGCCATGGGTCATTCTCGGTGGGGGCCGTGCGATACCGCTCCTCCCTGAGCGGCTTGTACCGCGTGTCGACCATGCCGAGCGGCGTGAAGACGTGCTTCGTCAGGTAGCGATCGAGCGGCTCGCCGCTCACGCGCTCGACGATCTTGCCCAGGAGAATGGCGCCGATGTCGCTGTAGATCATGCGGACGCCGGGCAGAGTGTCGAGCGGCGTGTTGATGAAGAGCGCGAGCGTCGAGTCCGGGGAGACGTTCGCCTTGTAGTAGGTCTTGAAGGCGGGGAGACCGCTCTGGTGGGTCAGCAGGTGGCGCACCGTCACCTTCTCCTTGTTCGTGCCTGTCCACTCGGGGAGGTAGCGCTGCACCGGCGCGTCGAGGTCGACCTTGCCGCTCTCGACGAGTTGCATCATCGCCGACGTCATGCCCACGACCTTCGTGAGCGACGCGAGGTCCCAGATCGTGGAGATCGTCGTCTTGTAAACCGAGCCCCAATCCTGCCGGCCTGCCGTCACGGTGACCATCGGCCCAGTGTGGGAACCGATGACGGCCACGGCGCCGGAAAAGGCGCTATCGGCGACCGCCCGATCGAGGATCGCCTGAAGCGTGTCCTTGAGGGCCTTGGTGGTCGCGCGCGTCGAGGCGCGGGCAGCCGCGCCCTGCTGTCCGTGTGTGGGCGTGGGCGCGAGCGCGAGCATGCAGGCGCAGGCGAGGAGCGATACGCGGAAAAAGCGACGGTGCATTGCCAGAATGGATCGGAGTGAATGGGTAGAAGCGTGTTTAGCTGGCGGCGGAAGGTAGCGCCATTCCGTCTTCTTCAATAAAGTCATGGCAGGGTCTCGCGCCGCGCATGTGTCTTGCAAAGCGCTCTCGACTGGAGCGACCGTCCGATCACCACCGAGGAGCCGTTCATGAGAGCTTCGCCCCGTGCCGCGCTGTTCGCAATTGCCTTTGCTGCCGCGTCTGCCTGCGGCGGACGTCAGGTCGAGGTGCGAACTGCCCCTACGACGACGTCCGAGCAATCCGTGCAGGTGACGAACAACCTGAGTCAGGCCGTCAACGTGTACGCTACGCCCACTGGAGGGCAGGAGTTGTTCCTGCGGCAGGTTCCGGCGAACACGGTGGAGAAGGTTCCCGTGCAGGGAGTCGCGAGCGGGATGAACGTGATCTTCAAGGCTGTCACCGTCGATGGTTCGCGCACCTATCAGAGCCGGAACGTCGCGTTGACGGGCCTGTATGCGTGGAGCATTCCGTGACGCGTCACTGCGCGACGCGTGTGCGTGTCGCCCGTTGCTGGAGTCTGTGACCCCGGATAGCTTTCCGGGCCGGAGCCTGCGCTCCGGCCCGTTCGTCTTTTCGTCATTCGTCACCGCTGCGCGACCGCTCGGCCGCGGGACCGCCGTGCGTCTCGGAGCCGCATGAAGCTTCTGCCCGACTTCATACAAAACGGCTATTTGAAGCTCATCGATCCAGTCGCTGACTGGCTGGTGAGAAAGAATGTGCATCCCAATACGATTACTGTCTTTGGGACAGTTTGTACGGTAATCGGCGGAATCATCTACGCCACCGGGCACATCAAGACGGGCGGCTGGTTCATCGGGATCACGGCGCTGTTCGACGTGCTCGACGGCACCGTGGCGCGGCGCTCGAATCGCAGCTCGACGTTCGGTGCATTTCTCGACTCGACGCTGGACCGTCTGGCCGACGGGTTCGTGCTGGGCGGGCTGGCGGTGTTCTACGCCACGAGCGCGACGCACTACAGTGTCCCACTGATGGTCACCGCGCTGCTCGGCGTCATGGGGGCGTTCCTGACCTCTTACACGCGCGCGCGCGCCGAAGCGCTGGGCCTCGATGCGAAAGTCGGGCTGCTCCAGCGCCCCGAGCGCGTGGTGCTGACGTCGGCACCGCAGGCGTTTTTCGGGTTGTTCTTCAACGGATGGCCACTCGCCATCATCATCGTCGTTTTGACCGTAACGGCCTGGATCACCGTGGTCCAGCGCGTGATCTGCGTGTACACCGCGACCACGCGAGCGGAAGCTGCGGAAGCAGAGACAGAGGCGCGTGTTCGTCCTCGGCTCTTTGCGCGTCGCACCCCGCGCCCAATTCTCAAAGGAGAATAAGTGCAAGGATCCAGTTCAGACGCGCGGACGACCCCGCGCCCCGCGACCGGCAAGCTCGGTATCATTACGCCCGGTCTCGGCGCGGTCGCAACGACGTTCATGGCCGGCGTGGAAAGCATCCGCCGTGGATATACGCAGCCCATCGGGTCGCTCACGCAGATGGCGACGATTCGCCTCGGCAAGCGGACGGAGAACCGCGCGCCACTCATCAAGGATTTCGTCCCGCTGGCGGACCTGAACGATATCGTGTTCGGCGCGTGGGATCCCATCCCGGATGACGCGTATACCGCGGCCAAGAAGGCCGGTGTGCTCGAGGACAAGCATCTCGAGCCGATCAAGGATTTCCTCTCGGCCATCAAGCCGATGCCGGCTGTCTTCGAGAACCACTACGTGACGCGCCTGAATGGCTCGAACGTCAAGAAGGGGAAGACCAAGCGTGATTTGGCCGAGCAACTGCGGCAGGACATGCGCGACTTCAAGGCGAAGAACGGCTGCGACCGTCTCGTCATCGTCTGGTGCGCGTCGACCGAGATCTTCATCAGGCCCGGCCCGCAGCACGCGACGCTCGAGCAGTTCGAGAAGGCGATGGAGAACAACGACGAGGCCATCGCGCCGTCGATGCTCTATGCCTATGCGGCGATCATGGAGGGCGTGCCCTTCTGCAACGGCGCCCCGAACCTGTCCGTCGATCTCCCGGCGCTCGTCCAGCTCGCGGGCGAGAAGGGCGTGCCCATCTCCGGCAAGGATTTCAAGACGGGCCAGACCTGGATGAAGACGATCATCGCGCCGGGCATCAAGGCGCGCATGCTCGGCCTCGCCGGCTGGTACTCCACGAACATTCTCGGCAATCGCGACGGCGAAGTGCTCGACGACCCGGCGTCGTTCAAGACGAAGGAAGAGTCGAAGCTGTCGGTGCTGCACACCATTTTGCAGCCTGAGAAGTATCCGTCGCTGTACCAGGGCTTCTCGCACGTCGTGCGCATCAACTACTACCCGCCGCGCGGCGACAACAAGGAAGGCTGGGACAACATCGATATCGTCGGGTGGATGGGATATCCGATGCAGATCAAGGTCAACTTCCTCTGCCGCGATTCGATCCTCGCTGCGCCGCTCGTGCTCGACCTCGCGCTGTTCAGCGACTTTGCACAGCGCGCGGGCATGAAGGGCATTCAGGAGTGGCTCTCGTTCTACTACAAGAGCCCAATGACGGCCGCGGGCCTGCAGCCCGAGCATGATCTCTTCATCCAGCAGACGAAGCTCAAGAACACGCTGCGTCACTTGATGGGCGAAGAGCAGATCACGCACCTCGGACTCGAGTACTACCAGTCATGACACACGTCTCCACTACACGATTCCTCGCCGTCGTCACGCTGTCATTTGCGGTTGCGGCGGTGGCGTCGTGTGGTGGAGGGCCGAAGGTTCCTGAACTTCGGCAGGGTTCGGAGAGCTACATGTTCAACATCACCTCCGATCCCATTCCGCCGCATGCGCGCGAGCCGATCATCTACACGATCACGGTGAAGGACCGGAAGACGGGCCAGCCGATCGAGACCGGTGAAGGACGCATTTTCGCCAACACGCGCGAAGGCGCCCGTACGTATGACGGCTTCGTCAAGGCACCGCAGGTCGGTGTCTACTCGGCAAAGCTCAACTTCGTGAGCGCCGAGCAGTGGGCTATCGGCATTCAGTTTCATAGCGACTCCACCAAGCCGCTCGAAAAAACCGAGTGGATGCAGGACGTGCTCCCCGAGCGGAGCGGGAAACCGTAAGCAATGCGTCATTTCTATCGCAGTCATTCGACCCCCGCCGACGTGCTCGTCGTCGCGGATCGGTTCTTCAGTGAGCTCGGGCTCACCACCGTCGCCACGACGGCGCGCACGCGGCAGCTCACCGGTACGCTCGGCGCACTGAAGCTGAGCGTCCGGGCGGAAGGCGGTCACTATACCTTCGTCGAGGTGGTGACCGACCAGATGGGCGAGAGCCGCCTCGACCGCAACGTGAAGAAGTTCTTCGTCCAGATTCATCGCGCCGAAGATCCGTCGCACACGCTCGAAGCGGCGTACTGATGTCGTCCCCGCGGTCGGCAACGACGCGGGGCGGGGGGCGGGCAGGGCAGAACGTCGCCCAGCGGCCCCCCGTCGTCGCATCAGGCGTGGAGGCCAGCACCTCGCTCACGCGCGAGCAGCGGTTCGAGCTGTACTACTGGATGCGACTCACGCGCTCGCTCGAGGAGCGGCTCGTCAACCTGTACCGGCAGACGAAGGTGGTCGGCGGCCTGTTTCGCTCCCTCGGCCAGGAGGCCGACGCGGTGGGCAGCGCATACGCGCTTCGGCGCGGCGACATCCTCTCGCCACTCATCCGCAACCTCGGCTCCATGCTGGTGAAGGGTGCGACGCCGGTGGAGATCCTCAAGCAGTACATGGCGAAGGCCGATTCACCGACGCGCGGTCGCGAGCTGAACATCCATTTCGGCGACACCGAGCGCGGCTTCATCGGGCAGATCTCGCCACTGGGTGACATGGTGCCGGTGATGGCCGGCGTGACGCTGACGTTCAAGATGCGCGGCGAGGATCGCGTCGGCCTCGTGTACGTCGGCGATGGTGCGACATCGACCGGCGCGTTTCACGAAGGCATCAACTTCGCCGCGGTGCAACGCTGCCCGCTCGTGGTGATCATCGAGAACAACGGCTATGCGTACTCGACGCCGACGTCGAAGCAGAGTCTCGTCAAGCAGTTTGCCGACAAAGGTCTCGGGTACGGCATTCCTGCCGAAACTGCGGACGGGAACGACGTCATCGCGACGTATGAAGCCACGCAGCGCGCCGTCGATCGCGCGCGGCGCGGCGAGGGGACGTCGATCGTCGAGCTCATGACGTATCGTCGGAAGGGGCATGCGGAGCACGACAACCAATCGTATGTGCCGGAAGGCGAGGGTGGCCGCTGGGCGCGCGAGAACGATCCAATCGACCGGTACGTCGCACGCTTGCTCGGCGAAGGTGTGAGCGCGGACGAGCTCGCCGATCTCGATGCGCGTGTCCTTCGCGAAATCGACGAGGCCACCGATATCGCCGAACTGTCGGGCGTTCCCGAGCCGCTCGATGCGCTCGAGGGCATTTACGCCGATCCACCGCGCGAGCAGCCGCTCTGGTTCCGCGAAGGGAAGCGCGCGGCCGTCGAAGAGAACGAGCGCCCCGAGAGCTGGGGAACGTACGACACCAGCGGTGACCTCTGATGGCGGAGATCACGTATCTCGAGGCAATTCGTGAGGCGCTCTTCGAGGAGATGGAGCGCGACCCGAACGTCTTCATGATCGGAGAAGACATCGGTGCGTACGGCGGTGCCTTCAAGGTCACGGAAGGCTTGATGGCGAAGTATGGCGAGTCGCGCGTCATCGATAGCCCGATCTCCGAGATCGGGATCGTCGGCGCGGCCGCCGGTGCGGCGCACATGGGCATGCGGCCCGTGGTGGAGATGCAATTCATCGACTTCATCGCCAACGCGTACGACATGTTGACCAACTATGTGGCCACGGCGCGCTATCGCGCCTTTCTGCCGACGCCGATGGTGGTGCGCGGGCCGAGCGGCGGCTACGTGCGCGGTGGTCCGTTTCACTCGCAGAATCCGGAGGCCGGCTTCATCCATACGCCCGGCCTCAAGGTCGTCTATCCGAGCACGGCTGCCGATGCGAAGGGGCTCATGAAGGCCGCCATCCGCGACGACGACTGCGTGCTTTTCTTCGAGCACAAATACCTGTATCGCCGCATCAAGGGCGAGATGCCGGCGGGGGATCATGTCGTCCCGATCGGCAAGGCTCGAGTCGCCCGCGAAGGCACCGACCTCTCGATCATCACCTATGCAGCCACCGTGTACAAGGCGCTCGAGGCGGCGGAGCAGCTGGCGAAGGAGGATGGTCTCAGCGTCGAGGTGATCGACCTCCGGTCGCTCGCGCCGCTCGACGACGACGCGATCGTCGCGACGGTGAAGAAGACCAATCGCGTGCTCGTGGTCCACGAGGACACGCGGACGGGCGGAATTGCCGGCGAGATCACGGCCCGCATCAACGAGAGCTGCTTCGAGTGGCTGGACGCGCCGGTATTGCGGGTGACGGCCCACGATGTGCCGCTGCCGTATGCGCCGTCCCTGGAAGATTACGTGCTGCCGCAGGCGGCGGACATCGTGTTGGCGGCTCGTCGCCTGGCGGCGTACTGATGTTTCGGGACACGGACAACCTGGGGCCGGACGCATCGGGGCAGACGAGCGAAGGGGTTTGGCCTTATCTTGGGGTCGGGTGCGTTACGGCCGTGGCGGGGCTTGTTGGCGGGGGCATGATCGCCGTGCTGATTGCCAAGATCGTTGGCGCAGTGACGGGCTGCCACGCCGCAGCCGAGACGGGAGCGCCCTGTGGTTGGGACGAATATTGGAAGTGGGGAGCGCGCATCGGGTTGGTGCTGCTTCCGACTGTCGTGATCTGGCGTATGCGGAAGGCGCGCAGCGCTTCTCGAAACTCCGAGTGAGAGGAATTCGCAGTGGCACGCGTTGACGTCATCATGCCCCAGATGGGCGAATCGATTGCGGAGGGGACGCTGTCGAAGTGGCTGAAGAAGGTTGGCGACGCGGTGAAGCGCGACGAGCCGATCTTCGAGATCAGCACGGACAAGGTGGACGCGGAGATTCCTGCGCCGACGGCCGGGGTCCTGGCGGAGATCATCGTCACGGAAGGTCAGACGGTGGCGGTGCAGACGATCGTCGCGCGGATCGAGACGGAGAAGGGGGCGTCGATCACCGCGCCGGCGAGTGCGCCGGCGCCGGCCGCTGCGGCGTCAGCCGCGGGGGGCCCCCCCACTGCGAAAGCTATGGCTTCGCCTCCCGCGAGCTCCCACCAGTCCACCGCGCCCGCCACCATTCCAACGCCCGCCGCAGCCGGCGGCAACGGACTCGAGGATCGGCTCCGGACCAAATCCTCTCCCCTCGTGCGAAAAATCGCTGCCGAGCATGGCATCGAGATCGCCGCGATGCAGGGGAGTGGCATTCAGGGACGCGTCACCCGTCGCGACATTCAGGACTACATCGCCTCCGGCGCGACGCCCGTACCCGCTGCCGCGCAGCGTCCGTCGATGCACGCGCCCTCCGGCGCTGTGCAGCACGGCCCGGCCCCCGAGCCCTGGGCCGGCGACAAGGTCGAAGCGATGTCCAAGATCCGCTCGCTGACCAGCGAGCACATGGTCGCGTCGCGCCACACCAATGCGCACGTCACCTCGTTCTTCGAGGTCGATCTGACCCGGGTAGCTCGCATCAGACAAAAGAACCGCGCCGCATTCGAGGCACAGACCGGACAGAAGCTCACGTTCCTGCCGTTCATCATCAAGTCGGTCGTCGACACGTTGAAGCAGTTCCCCGTGCTCAACGCAGCCGTCTCAGGCAGCAACATCATCTACCGCAAGCAGTACAACATCGGCGTCGCTGTTGCGCTCGATTGGGGGCTCATCGTCCCCGTGATGAAGAATGCGGATGACCTCTCGCTGTCCGGTCTCACCAGGACGCTCAACGATCTGGCCGACCGCGCTCGGACCAAGCGCCTCAAGCCGGAAGAGGTGCAGGGCGCGACGTTCACCATCACGAACCCCGGCGTCTTCGGTTCACTCATGGGCACGCCGATCATCCCGCTCGGCACGTCGGCGATTCTGGGACTCGGCGCCATCGAGAAGCGGCCCAAGGTGATCACCGGTGCGGACGGCGAGGATACCATCGCCATTCGCACGTGCGCGTATTTCTCCCTGTCCTTCGATCATCGTATCGTGGACGGATCGGACGCCGACAAGTTTCTCGCCGCCCTCAAGAAGGGCCTCGAGTCGTTCCCCGATAGCGCGCTCTGATCATGCCGCGTTGCCTCACGATTCAGCGGACGCTCGTCACGCCTCCCGATCGCGTGAAGTTTGCCGAGCGTCTCGAGCGGAAGCGTGACTACTACACGCAGGCCGGCTGCCGGTACTGGGTCTTCGAGGAGACCGGACTGCGCGGCTCGTTTCTGGAATTCACGGAAGCACCGGATGCCGGTACTTTGGCTCGCGCACACGCGTCGGCGCCCGAGCGCGTGCTCGATCCCGCTCGCATCTACCATGAAGTGGAGTTGAAGTAGGATGCCCACCCGCACCATCACGCTCGACGGCCGCGCCTGGCGCGTCATGCCCTCGGGCAAGGTCACGCAGTACGATCGCGACGAGTTCGCGCTCCTCTTCGTCTCAGGGTCCGGCGACGACCGTGAAGTACGCGTGACGCGCTACTCTCCGGGCGGAACGCGGTCACGCGAGCAGGCCCTCGTCGAGTTGAGCGACGTCGACCTCGCCCGGCTGTTCGTGCAGTCGCAGCCGAGCGAGATGTCACCCGAGGCCGGCTACGCACCGTGACGATCCCGGCAACACCGGGGAGTGGACCGTTCGTCGATCTCCACATGCACTCGACGGCGTCCGACGGATCGCGCGCGCCCGCCGACGTCGTGCGTGCGGCGAAGGCCGCGAATCTCGTCGCCATTGCGTTGACGGACCACGACTCCCTTGCCGGACTGGCTGAAGCGCAGCTCGCCGGGTCGGAGCTCGGGGTTCGGATCGTCAATGGCGTCGAGCTCAGCGCCGTCGAAGGCGAGGCCGAGACGCACCTGCTCGGCTTGCATCTGCGCGACACGCTGCTGCTCGAGCGCGAGCTCGAATCGCTGCGCGAGATGCGCCAGCGTCGCGCTCGGCATATCGTCGACAAGCTCGTCGAGCTTGGTGTGAAGATCACCTTCGCCGACGTGCTCTCGCAGGCGGGGATCGGCGCGGTGGGGCGGCCGCATGTGGCGCGCGCGCTCGTCGCCGACGGTTGGGCCGTCGACGTCCGCGACGCCTTTGACCGCTACCTCGGCGCGGGCCGTCCGGCGTATGTGGCCAAGGAGCAGCTCCGCATGCCCGACGCGATCGCGATGATCCATGCCGCGGGCGGTCTCGCGGTGCTGGCGCATCCGGGCTCCGCGGGAACGCGCGAGCGTCTCACGTCGCTCGCCGCGCTCGGGCTCGACGGCGTGGAGGTGAAGCATCCCAGCCATTCTTCCAGCGACACCAATCGGATGCGCGCACTCTGCGAGCAGCTTGGGCTCGTCGTGAGTGGCGGGTCCGATTGGCATGGCGCGGCGGATGGCCCGCGCACCATCGGCATGATGAACGTGCCCGAGGAGTGGCTGGCTCGGCAGGACGCGCAGTTGGCATTGCTGGGCCGAGCGCCGGCGGCGTAACGATGACCGCACTTGCTGGTCGCATCGCGCTCGTGACGGGCGCTGGACGACGGGTCGGGCGCGCCATTGCGGTGGCGCTGGGGCGGGAGGGCATGCACGTCGCCGTGCACTACAACGAATCCGTCGAGGGTGCGCGCGACACGTCGCAGCTCATCGAAGAGGCGGGCGGCAAGGCGTCACTCGTGCGTGCGGACCTTCGCGACGTGACAGCGTGCGAGCAATTGATCGACTCGCTCGTGCTGGAGCACGGCGAGCTGCACACGCTCGTCAATTCCGCAGCGGAGATGGTCCGCACTCCGGTGGGCGAGGTGAGCCAGCACGTGTGGGACGACATGTTCGCGCTCAATGTGCGGGCGCCGTTTTTTCTCTCGCAGCGCGCCGCGCCCGTGCTCCGTCGCGCGAAGGGCAACATCGTCAACATTGCCGACCTCGCGGCCTTCGAGACGTGGACGGGCTACGTGCCGCACGGCATTACGAAGGCAGCGGTCGTGCAGATGACGCGCGCATTGGCGCACGCGTTGGCGCCCGAGGTTCGCGTGAACGCGATTGCGCCCGGCGTCGTGATGCTGCCCGAGGACTTCGATCCGGAAGCCGCTGAGCACTTGCGCCGCTCCACGCCGCTGCAGCGATTCGGGACCGCGGAAGACGTCGCACAGGCGGTGGTGTACCTGCTGCACGCGGAGTTCGTCACGGGCGAAGTGATCTTTGTCGATGGCGGACGGCACGTCAGGCGCTGATCTCCGTCCTCGCGTGATGCGCGAGACGCTGCACTTCGGCACCATCATCGTGGTCGGTGGAGGATGCTACGGCAGCTACTACGTGCGCCAGCTTGGTCGCGCCGCAGAGTCCACTGCAGCGACGTGGACTGAGCTCGTCGTCGTCGATCGCGACGCGCAGTGCCGCGTCGCCATGCTCGCCGCCGAGGAGCGTCCGCCCAATCTCCGCGTCGAGGTCGCCGAGTGGGGTGAGTATTTCGGCCGCTATCTCACGAGCGCGAGTCAGCGTCCGAATGAAACGATCGGCGACGCGATCGTGCCCTCGCCGCTCATGCCGCATCTGATGGCCGAGTGGCTGCTCGCCCGTGCGCAGGAGCGCTGGCCCGAGCGTCGCGTTGCCGTCGAAGCGCTCGCGTCCCCACCGGCCGTGCCGTGGCAGCGCGCGGGCACGGACGGTACCCACTACGTCAGCTTCGCCGAGTGGATGTGCCCCATCAACTGCATCGAGCCGCCACGCTGTCCCGCGACGAAGGGGACTCGCACGTGGAGCCTGCCGCCGGCGTTGGCGCGGTATGCGGCAGACGAGCGGGCGGCCGACCGGCCGATGGAGGGACCGTACGTGTTTCACTGCTCGCATCGCACGCACGGCGTCGGCATGATCGACGTGTGCGACGTCGTTGCCGCCGATGCCGCGATCGCTGAGCGTGGCGCGCTGGGCAAGACCGCCTTTCTCGTTGGTACGGCGTCGCACTGTCATGGTGCGCTGCAGCGCATCGTCGTCGGGGCGTAGGGACGATCGCGCGCGCCACGGGAACGCAACGGTTCCCTCACGGACTTCTTGTAGTGAGATTGGTTGATGCGCGCGAGGACGCGCCACACTGCGTGAGGATCGACCTTGGTCACATCGAAACACTACGACGTCGTCATCGTCGGCGCGGGTCCGGCGGGAATGTGCGCTGCACTCTATACCGGGCGCTCCATGCTGAAGACGCTCGTGCTCGAGCGGGGCATTCCCGGCGGGGAGTTGTTGAATACGGAGAAGCTCGACGACTGGATCGGCGAGCAGTCGATCCTGGGCTGGGAACTCGCAAAGAAGTTCGAGGATCACGCGCGGCTGTTCGGCGCGGAGTTCGTGACGGCGAACGTGCATCGTGTCACGCGCCTCGACGACGGCACCTTCGAGACGGTGACCGACGAGGACCACCGCTACCTCTCGCCCGCGGTCATCGTGACGGCCGGCGGCACGCCGATAAAGCTCGGCATCCCCGGTGAGCTGGAATTCGCGGGGAAGGGCGTGTCCTACTGCGCCATCTGCGACGGCGCGTTCTTCAAGGAGCAGACGATTGCGGTCGTGGGGGGAGGCGATGCGGCGGTGGAAGAGGCCGACTTCCTCACCCGTTACGGCGCGAAGGTCTACGTCATTCATCGGCGCGACAGCTTTCGTGCGTCGCCGATTCTCGTCGAGCGGTTGTTGGCCAATCCGAAAATCGAAGTCATCTGGAACACGGTCGCGGAGGAAGTGCTTGGCGACACGGAGGGCCTCGTGTCCGGCATTCGTATTCGGAACGTCGTGACCGACGAAGCGCGCGTCCTCGACGCGACCGGCTGCTTCGTCTTCATCGGGTTCCGCCCAAACACCGGCATTATCGATGGCCACTTCGATCATGACGACATGGGATACGTCCGTACCGACACGATCATGCAGACGTCGATTCCCGGGCTCTTCGCCGCGGGCGATCTCCGTTCGCAGCTGACGCGCCAGGTGACCACCGCTGTCGGCGACGCGACAACGGCGGCAATCGCCGTGGAGAAGTATCTCAAGGCGCGCAGGGAAGGACACGATGTGGATCCCGACGGCGTCGGCGGATACTCGTCGTGAAGATCGACGTCCGCACCGTCGGCCTCTTCGAGGAGAACTGCTATCTTGTCGTCGACGAGGTGAGTGGCAAGGCGGTGCTCGTCGATCCTGGTGATGAAGGCGATCGGATTCTCGAGATGGTGCGCCTCTCGGGCGCGACCCTCGAGGCGATCTGGCTTACACATGCGCACATCGACCACATCGGTGCGATCAACGAGGTTCGTGCCGCGCATGAGGTTCCAGTGAGACTGCACGGGCTCGACCTGCCGTACTACGACCGCTTGTCGGCGCAGGCGGCACAGATGTACGGCATGACGTGGGATCAGCCGTCCGTGGCGCCGGTACTGGTAGGCGACGGCGACGTCCTCACGTGCGGATCACTCGAGTTCTCCGTCATCCACGTTCCTGGCCATGCGCCCGGTCACGTGAGCTACAATGGACACGGCGTCGCGCTCTCCGGCGATCTCCTGTTCGCGGGGAGCATCGGCCGCACCGACTTGCCGCTCTCGGATCCATACGCGATGGATACCTCGCTCGCGGTGTTTTCTGCGTTGCCGATCAATACCGTCGTCCATCCTGGGCACGGCCCGACGACGACCATCGCGCGCGAGTTGGAGACGAATCCCTTTCTCTCCGGTCGCGCGCGGTCGGTCAAGCGATGACGATGCGCGCGACGCCGCTGGCCCTCTCCAGCATCGGCCTTCTCGCGGCGTGGCTCGGTGCATCGCTGCTCGTCGCGGCAGTCATCGCGCCCGCCGCGTTCGCCGTGTTGCCGACGCGGACGCTGGCCGGCGCGCTCGTCGGCCGGGTGCTGCCCGTGATCTTCTGGTCCGGCATGACACTCGGCATCGTCGTCGCAGGTCTTGGCGGACGGATGGGCCTCGGCCGGTTTGGCCTCGCCTCGGCGATCGTGCTCGCGCTGGCGAGTGCGGTCGCACAGCTCATCGTGTCGCCGCGCATCGAGGCGCTGCGCGCGTCCATCGGCGGCGCCGTCGACGCTCTCGACGTCACCGATCCACGGCGCATGGCGTTCGGACGAATGCACGGCATGAGCGTACTGCTCATGGGCGTGGGCATGCTGGCCGCCGCGGTCGCGCTCGTGGTGCTGTCGCGTCATCTTTCCGCACGAAGCATCGGATGATCGCGCACGGCGCTGACCTTCGACTCACTATTTCCGAGAACCATTCCCATGGCTGTCGCAACGCGCACCGAGAAAGATCCGCTCGGCCCCAAGGAAGTCCCCGCCGACGCGCTCTACGGCGTGCAGACGCTTCGCGCGAAGGAAAATTTTCCGATCAGTGGGTTGGCGCCGCTCTGGCCATTCGTGATGGCGCAGGTGTGGATCAAGAAGGCGGCGGCGATGACACACAAGACGACAGGTCGCATCGATCCCCGCCTGGGCGACGCGATCATCCAGGCGGCCGACGAAGCGCTCGCCGGCAAGTACACGGATCAATTCATCGTCGATCCGTATCAGGCCGGTGCAGGGACGTCGCACAACATGAACGTGAATGAAGTACTCGCCAATCGCGCGAACGAGATCCTCGGCGCACCGCGTGGCTCGTACGCGCCCGTGCATCCGAACGATCACGTCAACATGGCGCAGAGCACCAACGACACGATTCCGACCAACATCCGGCTCGCGTGCCTGTCGCAGCTCGACGCGTTCGTGAAGGCGTTCGAGGGTTTGCGCGATGCGCTCGCCGCGAAGGGGACGGAGTTCGACCACATCGTGAAGGCGGGCCGCACGCATCTCCAGGATGCGATGCCCATTCGGCTCGGCCAGGAGTTCACCGCATACGCCGGCTCGATCGATCGCGGGTTGCGTCGCGTGAAGGAGTCGGCGGACTACCTGCGCGATCTCGGTATCGGCGGCAGCGCCGTGGGCACGGGCGTGACGGTCGAGAAGGAATATCCCGAGCTGGTGGTGCGGAACCTTCGCGACATCACTGGCCTCGACCTGCGCGTCGGGCAGGATCGGATTCAGCTGATGCAGAGCATGGGCGATGTCGCGGGCTTCAGTGCCGCGATGCGCGTGCTCGCCGTGGACCTCAGCAAGATCGCGAGCGATCTCCGTATCATGGTGATGGGGCCGCGCACCGGCATCGACGAGTTGTCGTTGCCCGCCGTGCAGCCTGGCTCATCGATCATGCCGGGGAAGATCAATCCGTCCATCCCCGAGATGGTCAATCAGGTCTGCTTCCAGGTGATGGGCCTCGACACGACGGTGAATATCAGCGCAGAGCATGGGCAGCTCGAGCTCAACGTCATGATGCCCGTGATTGCGTTCAACGTGCTGCTGTCGATGCGGATCCTCACGAACACGGCGACTGTCTTCAATGAGAAGTGTGTCGCCGGCATTCAGGCACACGAGGACATGTGCGCCTATTGGGTCGAGCGCTCGGCGGCGCTCGTCACCGCGCTGATGCCGGTCATCGGCTATGCGAAGGCGGCGGAGCTCAGCAAGCAGTCGGTCAAGGAGGGTGTGCTGGTGCGCGATCTGGTGCAGCGGGATCAGGTGATTCCCGCGGACGAGATCGACAGTGTTCTCGACCTGCGTAAAATGACGGAGATCGGCATTCCCGGCAGTTCGAGCGGTACCAAGGCCGCGCGCCCATCGATTGGAGGCTGAATGGCCGATTACCACCACAGTCGCTAGATTCACCACCGTGCGTATCACCACTCAGGCAGAATACGGTCTCATCTGTGCGCTTCATCTGGCCCGTCGGACCAACGACGGGCCAGTGACTGGTCGTGAGATCGCGAGCCGCGAGCGTCTGCCGGCGGACTACGTCGAACAGATCATGTTGAAGCTGCGGCGCGCATCCATCGTGACGAGCACGCGCGGTGCGCACGGTGGTTATCGCCTCGCGCGTCCCGCCGAAGAGCTCACGGTACGCGATGTCATCTCGGCGTCCGAGCATTCGACGTTCGACGTGCATTGCGTCACGCACCCGGTGGAAGCGGAGCGGTGCGCCGTGTCACACGACTGCAGCATCCGTCCCGTGTGGGTGCTGCTGCAGCGGAAGATCGACGAAGTGCTCGACAGCGTGCGGTTGAGCGACCTGCTCATGCAGGAGAGTGCGGTGCGCGAGCGCGTCGGATTGGCCCCTGAGCCGGTTGTTGTGTCGGCATCGGGCCGCCTCGCGCTGCCCGTCCTGCAGGGCTGACGCGCCGGCGCCGGTGCGCCTCTTCCGTTCCTTTCGCGACGATCGCGCGCTGCTGCGTCGAAGTGCGGAGTATGCGGCCGCACTGATGCAGGAGCCTGCAGAGGCGGACGTCGAGTGGCTGTCGACGGTGGCCACGCGCGGCGACCGCGATCATGCGCAATGGGAACTGCGCTATCTGCGCCGTGCGCTCGGGATTCTCGTGGCGCAGCGCGACGCGCTGGATGACCGGACGCCGTCCGAGGTGTTGCGCGCGCTGTTGCATCGCATGCAGAAGGACCACAACGTCGACGGCGAGCTGATCGACCTTGCCGAGCGGCAGTTCAATGCGCGGTTGAGTGCGTATCGGGATGCGTTCACGTCGCGCGGGCATGGCACGCCGTCCACCCGAGTGGCGCAAAACCTTCTTGCGTTCTCCGGCGGCCCCATCCGCGCCGAGGATCCGGCGGTGAAGCGCGGAGCGGCGCTGGTTTCCGAGCAGCTTGCCACGGCGAACGCGGTGTTGCGCGAGAGCTTCGGGGCGGCGCAGCTGCCCGAGGACGTGGCGCCGAGCAAGGTTGCGCGCTAGCCAAGTATGAGCGCTGACTGCTGACGCTTTCGGCCCGCTGAAGCTTTTCGGCTGAAGCTGACGTTGACAGTTGAAAGCCTCGACCGACAGTGTCTTCGACGGTCAGCGATCAGCCTTCAGGTGCACCGACTCAGCAATCAGCAATCAGACCAACGACAACGGGGCAATCGCGTATGCGATTGCCCCGTTGTCGTTGGATGCTCGAGGGGGGACTTGAACCCCCACGCCGGTGAAGGCACAGGCTTCTGAGACCTGCGTGTCTACCAGTTCCACCACCCGAGCGCGCTGGGAACAGACACACAAATTAATCGGGCTCGCGCACGCAAGTCAACGCATTTGCGTTGCCGCTGCACGACATGCGTTCTATGTTGCAAGGCTGGTTCGCAGCGTCGCGTGCCGTACCACACATCGCCCATGTCGAAGTCCGACGAGAAGCCCGACATCGAGTCCATCGCCAAGAACCGGCGAGCGAGGCACGACTACATCATTCTCACCACCTACGAGGCCGGCATCGTCCTCACCGGGAGTGAGGTAAAGTCGTTGCGCGATGGCAAGGCCAACATCTCCGACGCGTTTGGCATCGTCCGTGATGGAGAGATCTTCCTCATCAATCTCCACATCTCGACCTACGATCGGGCCAGCTACAACAACCACGAACCCACCCGCACCCGCAAGCTGTTGTTGCACAAACGGGAAATCGGGCGTCTGATAGGTGGTATCGAGCGCGAGGGCCTGACTCTGGTTCCGCTCGAGTTGTACTTCAAACGCGGTATCGCAAAAGTGGCGCTGGCACTCGGCAAGGGGAAAAAGGCTCACGACAAGCGCGAGGACGCGAAGGCGAAAGACGCCGATCGCGAGATCGCGCGCGTGTTTCGCGCACGATGATCACTGCGCTCATCGCGGCATTCCAGCTCGCCGCCACATTGCCCCAGGTCGCGCAGCCGGCCGGACCGCTCATCGTCAAGGACGCGAGCCGCTCCACATCGGTCGCCCTCGTCGCGACGTCGGCAGGCCCGCTCGTGCGTGCGGACCAGCTTCGCCCAATCGTCCCCATCACCGTCTCGCACCTGACCGCGAACCGCTGGATGCTGATCGTCAACGGCGTCGGCATCGAGGTGGAGGAAGGCCTGCACTTCGCCAAGGTGGGAGGCCAGACCTACCAGATCGCCGTCGCACCGGAAGTGCGGAAGGGGACGCTCTACGTGCCGCTTCAGCTCGTGGCCGAGATCATCCCGCGCGTCGCGACGAACCTCGTCTGGGATGCCGAGCGCTTCGAGCTGCGTGCCTTCTCATCCCTCCAGAAGTTCGCGAATCGCGACGCCGCCGCCGCGCCGCCGCGGAGCACGTCGCGTCGCAGCGGGCCGCCCGGCGACGAGGTGCGCACCGAGCGCGTTGCGTCGCCAACGGTGCGGGCCACCGCCACCGGTCCACTGCGCTCGCGCCGCCTCGTCGTCGTCGACGCCGGTCACGGCGGACCCGACGGCGGCATGCACGGTCCGATCGGCGGCGGACCAGGTGTGCTCGAGAAGAACATCACGCTCAACGTCGCCAAGCGTGTCGGCGCGGCCCTCGGTGAGCGTGGCATCGACGTGAAGTACACGCGGTCCAAGGACACACTCATCGCGCTGTCCGATCGCGGGCGCATCGCCAACGACGCGCACGCCGACCTGTTCGTCAGCATCCACGTGAACGCGGCGAATCCCGGCTGGAAGGATCCGGGCGGTGCACGCGGCTTCGAGACGTACTTCCTCGCCGAAGCGAAGACGGAAGACGCGCGGCGCGTGGAGCGGATGGAGAATGAAGTCGTGAAGTTCGAGTCGGGGCCGTCAGCGAAATCGGGCGATCCGCTCAACTTCATCATCAACGACATGGCGCAGAACGAACACCTGCGCGAAGCGAACGAGCTCGCGGAGCTGATTCAGCGCCGCATGGGAGAAGTCCATCCCGGGCCGAGCCGAGGGGTGAAGCAGGCGGGGTTTCGCGTGCTGGTGACGGCGTTCATGCCGGCCGTGCTCGTCGAAATCGGCTTTGGGTCGAATCCCGCGGAGGCGGCGTACTTGACCACTCCCGCGAAGATGGACGAGCTCGCCGCCGCGATCTCCGACGCGGTGCTCGAGTATCTCAAGGGCTACGAGCGACGAGTGGCATCCGGCGGCGCTTCGGGCAGTGGAAACGCGCCCGAGTGACTGAACGCCGCGGTCCCCTCGCGGTGCAGGTGGCCGGGCTCGACTTTCAGAATCCCATCGTCCTTGCTGCCGGCACCGCGGCCTATGGTCGCGAGCTCGCCGACATCGTCGACCTGAATGCGCTCGGAGGATTGTTCACCAAGGCGGTCAGCCCTGAGCCCCGCGCGGGGAATCCTGCCCCTCGCGTCGCCGAGTTCGACGGTGGTATGATCAACGCCGTCGGGCTGGCGAATCCTGGCGTCGCCGCCGTACGACGCGACCATTTGCCCTGGCTGGCAACGGCACTTCCGCACACCCGCAAGGTGGCGAACATCGTCGGCTTCGGGGTGGAGGAATTCGCGGCGGTGATCGCGGAGCTCGACGCAGCGGTCGATGTCGATTCTCCCGGTGCGCTGGACGGCTACGAGATCAATGTGAGCTGCCCCAATGTGAAGGCGGGAGGCATGGAGTTCGGCGCGGACGTCGTGGCGTTGGCGGAAGTGGTGCGCCGTGCGCGTGCAGCGACGCAGCGGCCACTCTTCGTGAAATTATCGCCGACTCTCGCAGATATTGGCCGAAGCGCGTCGGTGGCCGTGGACGCGGGCGCGGACGCGATTACACTGGTCAACACGATTCCCGGACTGGTCATCGACGTCGAATCGCGGCGGCCGGCGCTGGGGTTCGGCACGGGGGGCGTGAGCGGAACTGCGCTTCGTCCGGTCGGAGTGCTCGCCACGTGGAAGGTGCGGAAGGCAGTGCACGTGCCGTTGCTGGGCATCGGGGGTGTAACCACGGCGGACGACGCGCTGCAGTATCTGGTGGCCGGCGCGACGCTCGTGGGGATGGGGACGGCGATGCTTCGCGATCCGCGCGCGCCGGAGCGTGTGGTGCGAGGGCTCGCCAGGTGGTGCGAGGCGCACGGCGTCGATCGCATCACCGACGTCATAGGCACACTGGAGATTCCGAAATGACTGGCTACGCGATCCCGATCGTCGCGCTTGATGTCCCCACGGCCGGGGAAGCTCTCGCGGTCGCTCGCCAGCTGCGCGAAGACTGCCACTTCTTCAAGGTGGGTAGCACGCTCTATACGGCGGCTGGCCCGACCATCGTGCGCGAACTGCGCGAGAAGCTGCAGGCGGACGTGTTTCTCGATCTCAAGTTCCACGACATCCCGAACACGGTCGCTGGCGCGGTGCGCTCGGCGACGGCGCTTGGGGTGCGGCTCGTGACGGTGCATGCGTCCGGTGGGCGCGCGATGCTCGAGGCGGCGCAGGAGGCGTCGCGGGGACGCTGCGGCGTGCTCGGCGTCACAGTGTTGACGTCGCATGACGAGGCGAGTCTCGCGGCATCCTGGGGGCGCGACCATGTGGACATCGAGGAGGAGGTCCTGCGCCTCGCGGCGGACTCCGCGGCGGCGGGGCTGCATGGTGTCGTCTGTAGCGGGGATGAAGCGAACGCCGTGAGTCGTGTGCATGGGGATGGCCTGGCGCTGCTCGTGCCGGGAGTGCGGCTGGCGGGTGGCGACGTGAACGATCAGCGGCGGGTGGTGACGCCGCATGCGGCGCAGCGTGCGGGAGCGCGGTACGTGGTGCTGGGTCGCGCGGTGACGGCGGCGGCGGATCCGAAACTCGCGTTTCGGAAGGTGCTGGTGGACCTTGCCGCGGACACGGTGGACGGGATGCCGGCGGTGGGGTGAAAGCGGCGTATCTGTTGGGGTTGCGTCATGTTAGCGGCAGGATTATGCTTAGTGACTTGGCCGGAAAATTCCCACGTTTTGCACTGATGGTATTCCCGTGAAAGTCCGCAGCAGCGTCAAGCCGATTTGCGAGCACTGCAAGGTTGTGAAGCGCTACGGCGTCATTCGCATCATCTGCAAGCGCAATCCAAAGCATAAGCAGCGTCAGGGCTAACAGAGAATGGCTCGTATTTCTGGCATCGATCTCCCGAAGGACAAGAAGGTTGAGATCGGACTGACCTACATCTTCG
>JBDSML010000048.1:0-14190 GCA_039915865.1 Gemmatimonadaceae bacterium
AGTGTCCGAGGCTTCCAGCAGAACGAGCTCGGGGACCTGATCTACATCGCCGAGGATGAGCCGCAGCAAGTGCAGGGCACGGGCGATACGCTGTACTTCGAACCGGCGAACGAACGACTGCGCCGCGTGGTTCCTGTCGGTGGCAACTCGCTCATCGTCGCCAACTTCGAGGTGCGGCTGCGCAGTGCGTTCTATCCGGAGCTCATCCAGTACACGCTGTTCGCCGACGCGGGTGACGTCTGGCAGCGTGGGCGCGCGGTGGGTGGGAGCCGGCACAAGGCCAGCGCGCTGTGGCTGAACGCGCTCAAGTGGACGCCGGGCATCGGCGTGCGCGTGTTCACGCCCGTGGGGCCCTTCCAGGCCAACGTGGGGTACAATCCGTTCGTGCGTCCGGCCGGTGCGATCTACTACGACAGGGCGCCCGACGCGACGGGATTCGCGCCGCTGTACTGCGTGAGCCCCGGGAACCGGATTCCGGCGGTGCCGAGGAGTGGCGGTGTCGCCGGTGGTCCGCCGCAGTACGAGCAGCTGTCGGGCGGGACCTGTCCGGCCACCTTCCAACCGATCCACTCGACGAGCTTCTTCAGTCGTCTTACCGTCACCTTCTCGATCGGCCCGGACTTCTGAGCCGCCCATTGTGTCTCGCATGACTCGCCGGAACTTCATCGCCCTCGTCAGCCTGTGCGTGCTCGTCATGCTCGGGGCGATCGTCGTTGGCGTGGGCATGTATGCGACGCAGTCGGCGCGCGGGCAGAATTCGCTGCGTGAATGGGTGCAGGCGCGCGTGGCCTCGTCGATCAACGGCAAGGTGCACATCGGCCGGATCAGTGGAAATTTCCTCACCGGCGTCACGATCGATTCGCTCGAGCTGCGCGACGACGAGGACTCGCTGTTCTTCGCCGCGGGGCGCATCGGCCTGAGCTACGACCCGCGTGACCTGGTGGATCGGCGCCTGTACTTCCGGCGCATCGATCTCGAGCATCCGACGATCGTGCTGCGCCAGCACGAGAACTGGAAGTGGAACTACAAGAAGCTGTTCCGCATGGGCGGACCACCGAAGCCCAAGTCGAAGAGCCCGGAGCGCGGCTTCGGTGACTTCGTCATTCTCGATTCGGTGCACGTGCGCGGCGGCGGGACGTTTCGGCTGACGATCCCGTGGCACACGGACGACTCGCTCAAGGGCGTCCGTCGCGACAGCGCGATTCGCGTCAACGTCGCGCGGAAGGATCACGAGGTCCGGCGCACGCGCGAAGGGCTGACGCAGACGTACCGATGGACGAACGCGTACGTGTTTGCATCGCACATCCGCATAGCAGATCCGGATTCGGCGGGGCTGCGCGCGATCGTCGATACGCTGCATGTCGACGAGTCGATGCCGCCGTTCAAGTGGCGGAACGTCGCCGGTGTCGTCCGCGTGCTTGGCGACAGCGCGTGGATGACGCTTCCGCACTGGGACCTGCCCGCCTCGACCGGGCGCGCCGACGGCAAGGTCGTGTGGGGCAGCGACCTGCCGGTGCGATATGCGGTGACAGTGACCGGAGACAGCGTGTCGCTGAATGACGTGGCGTGGGTGTATCCGACGCTGCCGAGGACCGGTGGCGGGAAGATGGTGCTCGAGATCAGGAACGAGCGCGACCTGCACAAGCTGGACTACGCGATTCGCGACATGGACGTGCGGTCGACCAAGTCGCGGATCAGGGGCAACATGACGTTCGAGACGGGCGGAAAAGTGCTCGCCGTGCTCGACGTGAAGCTGCAGGCCGATCCCGTCGACTTCGATCTCCTGCGCACGCTGAACGGAAAACCGTTTCCGGCGGATTGGCAGGGCACGCTCACCGGCACGGTCACCGCGCGTGGCGGTCCGCTGACGCACTTCGTCGTCGACGCGTCCGACCTGACTTATCGCGACAAGCACGTTCCGGGTGCGGTGTCGCGCATCCAGGGGCGCGGCGAGCTCGACATCCTGTTCCCGGCGTTCACGGCGTTCCACAACTTCACCGCGACGACGGAGCACTTCGACCTGCGCACGGTGGTGGCGATCTATCCGGCGTTTCCGCGCGTCACGGGCGTCATCAGCGGCAGCGCGGTGCTCGACTCGTCGTGGCTCGACGTCCGCGTCTCGAATGCGAACCTGACGCACACGGATGGTCCCGCCGAGCCGACGCACGTGACCGGTGGTGGACGCATCACGTACGGGACAACCTTCATGTCGTACGACTTGAATCTCCAGGCCTCGCCACTCTCGCTCACGACGCTGTCGCTCTCGTATCCGAAGATGCCGTTGCGTGGCGTGATGAACGGACCGATTCACGTCCGCGGCATCGCGCCGGAGCTCGACGTGCAGGCTGACCTCACCGGACCGGCGGGACATCTCACGTATGCAGGACGAGCGGATGCCGACTCGGTGGGCGGTCTCGGCGCGAAGGGTTCCGGAGCGTTCGACGGTCTGCATGCGGCACAACTGCTGGGAATGACGAGCCCGCCGTCACGCCTCGCCGGCAACTACGACGTCGACATCGTCGGCGACTCACTCGCCAATTTCGTCGGCACGCTGGCGCTGCGCCTCGAACCGTCAGACGTCGATGGCTTGCGGCTGACGCAGGGATATTCCCGCATGCGGTTCGACAATGGCATCCTGCTGGTGGACACGGCACGCGTCGTGAGTGAAGCCGGCGTGCTGCGCGCTCGCGGAACGTTGGGCCTGACGCGCACGCCGGGCGCCGACTCGCTGCAGCTCGACGTCGACGTCGACTCACTCGGGGGACTTCGCCGCTATCTCGGCCGCGCGTCCGATGCCACCATGCAGAAGCTCGCGACCGATTCACTCGCCGGTTCGCTGGCGTTCCGTGGCGTGATGCGTGGCTGGCTCGATTCCCTCGACGTTCATGGCACGCTCGGCGGGCGGAGTCTGTACGTCCGCGGTGATCGCGCGCGCCGCGTTTCGGGCTCACTCGCCGTGCACGACGTGTTCGGGACGGTCACCGGGGGACTCGATCTGCGTGCCGACACCGCGATGGTGTCCGGCGTCCGACTCGACTCGGCGACGTTCGTCGCCACCATCCTCGACGCCGGTCATGCGCGCTTCGCGTCGGGAGCACGCGGCGAGAACGGAGCACTGCTGCGTGCCGTCGGCGACTGGCGCTCGGCGCACGATACGATGGCGGTGAAGCTCGACACGTTGAATCTCGCGCTCGGTGCATCGCGCTGGGGGCTGCAGCGTCCGTCGCTCTTCACGCGTTCGGACTCGGGTGTGGCGGTCGACACGCTGATCTTCGCCGATGCAGCGGGTGCGCGGTTCACTGGCTTCGTGAACGTACCGCTGACGGCGCCGGCGCACATGCGGCTCATGGCCGATTCCGTTCCACTCGCCGACCTCGGGATGTTCGCGCAGCTGCCGTCGGCGCTCGCGGGCAAGATGTCGCTCGACATCAACGTCAGCGGCACGCGCGATCGCCCGGTGCTGTCGCTGGCCGCGGCCGCGCGCGACCTCAAGTACGCCGGCCTTGCGACCGAGCTCGTGAAAGTCGACGGCGGCTATGATGCGAATCGGCTCGCCTTCGAAGCGAATGTGCTGCGCGGCGGGCGCTCCATCCTCGACGGCACGCTGAGCTATCCGGTCGCGCTCACGCTCTTCTCGGCCAGGACGACCGGTGACTCGCTGCGGGGCAGGGTGCACGCCGACAGCGTGGATCTCGCGCTGGTGGAGGCGCTGTCGACGAAGCTGCGGAATACGACGGGCCGACTCGCGCTCGACCTCACGCTGAGTGGCGCGCCGGATCATCCGCACGTCGGTGGGGTGGCGACCATCCGCGATGGCGGCATCGAAGTCCCCGACGTCGGCATGCGTCTCGCGAACATCACCGGTGCGATTTCCGTCGACGCGGCGAGCGATTCACTCACGGTGAATGAGCTGCACTGGACGAGCCCAGCGAGTGGCGGCGGCGCGTCGCTGCAGGGGTCGGTCGTCTTTCGCGACCTCGCGAATCCGCGACTCGACCTCAAGCTCGACGCGCGGGAGTTGCGCGCCGTCGACAAGCGCGGTCTCGCGCGGCTGGACGTCTCGACTGGCCAGAGCGGGCTGACGCTCGCCGGTACGCCCGACGAAGCGACCCTTTCGGGCACGGTGATCGTCGACCGCGGGACGATCTTCATCCCCGAACTGATTCGGAAGCAGATCGTCGACCTGACACCGGATGATTTCGCGCAGCTTTTCGACACCACGGACGTGCGCAACCGCTCGATCATGCCGCAGCCGCCGAGCGCGCTCGTGGAGCACCTGCGGCTCGAAGGGGTGTCCGTGCAGCTGGGCGACGAAGTGTGGCTGCGGTCGCGCGAAGCAAACATCAAGCTCGGCGGATCGCTCAACCTCACGCGTGCGCTGGACGAGCGCGAGACCACGCGGTCCACGCTCGCGCGCGACGTGCGTGGTGACTCGGCGCGCTACAAGCTCGCCCTGAGCGGTACGCTCACAGCCGATCGCGGGACATACACGCTCGATCTCACTGCGGTGCAGCGCGAGTTCCAGGTGCAGAGCGGACGCATCTCGTTCTTCGGCACGCCGGACTTCAATCCGGAGATCGACGTCTCGGCACTCTACCAGGTGAAACAGGCGAACCGCGCGGACATCGGGATCAAGGCGCGCATTCACGGGACGTTCTATCCGCAGCCGGCGCTCGAGCTGTCGAGCAACGATGCCTATCTCTCGCCGAGCGACCTCGTGAGCTATCTCGTCACGGGTCGGCCGAGCTTCGAGCTTGGGGAGCGGGACGTCGCCGCCTCGCAGCGTGCGGCCGAGTTCCTGTTGCCGACGTTGAACGCCACGGTGAGTCGCGCGTTGCGGGATCAACTCGGCGGCTTCGTCGATCTCATTCAGATTCAATCGGGCGCCGCGAACGATCCACTCAGCACGTCGGCCGGTGCGAATACGAGTGCGTTCCGCAGCTTCCTGTCGAGCACGCGACTTGGCGGAGAGAAGCAGATCAAGGATCGTCTCTTCCTGAGCTTCAGCACCGGACTATGTCAGCTCGGGGGCTCGGATGACGCGTCGCTGCAGGGACTCAAGGGCTTCGGCAATGCGATCGAGGGCAAGCTGGAGTATCGATTCCCGCTGCTGGCGCCCGATCGTCTGTCGCTGCGGGCGGGTCTCGATCCGGCGGCGAGCGCACTGCGCTGCAACGCCGGCAGCGTCCGCGGCTTCGTGGCGACGCCGCAGCAGTGGGGCTTCTCGCTCTTCCGATCCTGGGTGTTTTGAAGCGCGCGCTGTTGATCGCGAATCCCGCCTCGCGACGCGGAGCACGTCTCGTGGATGGCGCGTGTCGCGCGATCACCGAGCACGGCGCCACGTGTGACGTCGTGCTTACCGAGCGCGCCGGCCATGCGCGCGAGATCAGCCAACAGCGCGGCAAGGATTACGACATCGTGTTCGCCCTCGGCGGCGACGGTACGGTGATGGAGATCGCGGGCGCGCTCGCCGGCTCGGGGACGCCGATCGGTGTGCTCCCGGGAGGGACGGGCAACCTGCTCGCCCGTGCGTTGGGCATCTCGCGGAACATCGACAAGGCCGTGAGGGCCCTCATGGAGGGCGAGGTGCGCCAGATCGATCTCGGCGTCGTGATGGGCCAGCGGTTTGCAGTGGCAGCCGGCGTGGGGATCGACGCGGCGATGGTGGCCGAGACGCCGGCGTGGATGAAGCGTCGGCTCGGCGTGCTCTCGTACACGATCATCGCGACGAAAGCGGCCCTGCGCGCCGTGCTGTTCCGGCGATTCTTCCTCGCGCGCGTCGACGTCGACGGCGAGTTCGTCGAGCGCCGGGCGGCTGCCGTGCTTTTTGCCAATTTCGGGTCGATACTCGAGGAGCGTTTCACGTTCGGTCCCGACATTGCGATCGACGATGGGATGCTCGACTGCTGCATCTTCTCGCCGAACAACCTGTGGGATGCGGCCCGGATCATGTGGCGCGTGACGCGGCGCGATTTCAGCCCGGACCGCGCATTGCTGTATAGAAAGGGCAGGCGGTTTCGCCTCGAGACCGTCCCCGTGCTCCCCGTACAGGCCGATGGTGAGTTGCTCGGTGTCACCCCTGTCGACATCACGGTTGAGCCCCTGGCCGCGCATCTGCTCGTACCGGGGAGCTGAGGCAGCGTGAGCGCGAATCAGAACGACGCCGCCGCGGGCTCGCCGCGCGAAGTTCCGCTCGAGGCAGTGCGTCAGCTCCAGCAGGAGCGCGACCACCTGTTGCTGCTGCACGAGGCGCTGGCGGACGTCGAGCGCGCACCGTCGATGGACGCGCGGCTGCACGTGTTCGTCGAAGCGATTCGGCAGATCGGATTCGGACGCGTCACCATCACCCTGCGCGACGACGAGCTGAACGCGACGGCGATCGTCAGCGCGGGACTGTCCCCCGCGGAGGAAAAGTTGCTGCGCGCCCAGCCGGTGTCGGGCGCGGTCTGGACGCGACGACTCGCGGCGATCGAGCGTTTTCGCATCAGCGGCTCGTACTACCTCGAAGGTCGAGATCCCTGGGTGATCGAAGAATTCCAGGGAGGACTGAGGAGTAGCCTCGCGCCGAGCTCGGATCCGGAGTGGTCGCCGCAGGATACCCTGCTTGTTCCGCTGCGTCTCGCGAACGGAACGATCGTCGCGACGCTGGTGCTGGACGACCCCGCCGATCGGACGCGTCCGACGCTGACGCGCGTTCGCACCGTGGAGCTGTTCGGGCAGCAGGTGGCGTCGATGCTCGAGCAGGCGTCGCTCATGGCGTTGGCGGAGCGTCGCGCGCGTCGACTGCAGCACCTGCACGAAGCGGGGTCCTCGCTCTCGCGGTCGCTCGACGAGCCGACGATTCTCCGTTCGCTCGCGGCGCAGATCGAGAGCGTGCTGCCGGTGAGCACGGTTGTCGTGTTGGCCACCGACGCCAAGGGTGTGCCGTGGCCACGCGTGCTCCGCATCAACGGTGAGGACACGGACGAGATGTTCACACCGGTGTCGCTGCGCGCGCTCGGAGTGAGCGCGACGAAGGAGCAGCGGCCCATCGCGCAGGGGACGATGTTCGCGGTGCCGTCCGTCATCGGTCCGACGGCAGTCGCCGCCGTCGTCGTCGAAACGGCGAACGGCCAACCGCTCGACGCCGACGACGCCGATCTCCTGCTGACGATCGGCGCGCAGGCGGCGGCCGCGATCAGCAACGCACGTCTCTATGCCGAGAGCCTGCGTCAACGCGGGCAATCGGAGGCGCTCGCCGATGTGGTGCGCGTGGTGGGAGAGTCGCTGCGCATCGATCGCGTGATGCAGCTCATCCTCCGCCACGCGAGCGCGCTGCTCCGCACCAATGGAGCGACCATCGCGCTGCTGCGCGGAGATTCGCTGGAGGTGACGGCGGGAATCGGCGTGGGGAATGCGCTCATGGGGAGCCGGATGCCACTCCAGGGGAGTGTGAGCGGTCGCGTCATCCGATCGGCGTCGAGCGTCATCAAGGAGGACGTCAACGACGATCCGGACGCGTTCGTCCCAAGCGCCGCCTACGCGCAGATCACCAACGCGGTGATCGTCCCGCTGCTGTCGGTGCAGGGTCCGGTCGGCGTGCTCTCCGTGTTCAATCGCGCCGAGCCATTCCTGCCCGAAGAAGCGGAATTTCTGCAGCGACTGGCCGACCAGGTGTCGGTGGCCGTCGTCAACGCCAAGCTGTTCGAGGAAGTCGCCGAAGCGACGCGCGAGTGGGCCGTCGCCTTCGATTCGATCGGCAGCGGCATGGTGCTGCTCGACAAGCGCGGCCGCATCCAACGCACGAATGCGCAGGCGCGCGTGCTGCTCGGCGTGTCATACGAGGACGAAGTGCTCGGGCGCGACTTCCACACGGCCCTCTTCGGCGACGACGCGCCCTGTGACCAATGCGTCCATTTTGCGGCGATCACGCAGGGCATGGTGAAGCGTGGGACGCACGACGACCGCGTGCGAGGCAGGGTGTTCGAGGTCACGGCCGCGCCGCACCCGCTCGGCGGCGCCGTGGTGACGTTCGATGACGTCACGGCGCACCAGGCACTCGCGGAGCGCCATCGCCGAGTGGTGGAGACGTCGCGCGATGCGATCGTCATCACCGATCGCGAACGGCGGATCATCTTCGCGAACCCGGCGGCACACGAGCTGTTGGGACGCGGCGCCGAGCTGATCGGAATGGCCGCAGAGCGCTCCGTGCCCGAAGACCAGCACGCCGAGGTGCGTGAGCACGAAGACAAAGCGCTCGCCGGCGAGCCGCAGAACTACGAGGGGGAAGTCATGCGTCCGGACGGCGATCGCCGCATCGTCGCCATCGCGACAGCGCCGATGTTGGAGCTCGGCAAGGTGACGGGCATCGTCGCCACCCTGCGCGACATCACCGACGAGCGCCGCGCGCGCGATGCCGTCGCACAGTCCGAGAGCCGCTATCGCAACCTGTTCGAGTCGGCGAGCGACGCCATCTACACACTCGACGCATATGGCGCCTTCACGTCGGCAAACCAGGCGACCTGCGAGCTCACCGGTCTGCCGCGCGATACGATGCTCGGTCGCAGCACACGCATGGTGCTCGACGAGGAGGACATCCCGCTCGTACTGCACCATTTCGAGCGCGCCCTGGGCGGACAGGCGGCGCGATACGAGTGCCGCGTGCGCCGGCCGAATGGCGAACGACGACTGGTGTCGGTGACGAACACGCCGATCCGCCGCGGTGAGGTCATCGTCGGCATTCTTGGCGTCGCGCGCGACGTCACAGAGGCGCGCGCGCGCGCCGTGGAGCTCGAGTTGTCCGAGGCTCGCTATGCGCGGCTCGTCGAGTCCGCGTCGGACGCGATCTTCACCGTGGACGTGCAGGGACTCTTCACCGCCGTGAATCGCTCGCTCGAGCAGGCGGTGGGCCGCGAGCGCGAAGCACTGATCGGTACGTCATTCGCAGCGCTCGTGGACCCGCGCGATCTCGCCGCCGCCCAGCACCTCCTTCGCGAGACGATCGGCGGTTCGCGATCGCGCGGCGCGATTCGCTACCTCGGCCGCGACGGCGCCGTGCGTCACGGCTCCGTCATCACGTCACCCGTGCTGGAGGGAAGCCGCATCGTCGGAGCGCTCGGCATCCTGCGCGACGTCACCGACGAGCAACGTCTTGCCGAGCAGCTGTTGCAGCAGGAGAAGCTCGTCGCGGTGGGTCAACTCGTGAGTGGCGTTGCCCACGAGCTGAATAACCCACTGGCTGCCGTGATGGCATTTGCGCAATTGCTGCTCGGCGCGCCGGACGCGTTGCCCGACGAGCCTCGGCAGGCCGTCGAGACGATTCATCGCGAGGCGAAGCGCGCGGCGAAGATCGTCTCGAGCCTGCTGACGTTCGCGCGCCAGCAGCCGGCGGAGCGCGCGGCGGCGCAGTTGAACGACATCGTGACGGATACGCTCGAGCTCCGCCGTTACACGCTACGAACGGCGAATGTGGAGGTCACGCTCGATCTCGATCCGACGCTGCCGTCCACCTGGGCCGATCCCTTCCAGCTGCAACAGGTCGTGCTCAACATCGTCGCGAACGCGGAGCAGGCGCTCGGCGACACGGCCGGCGTGCGGCGGATCGTCGTCCGCACCGCGACAGAAGCGGGTGGCACGCGCATCGTCCTTTCGGTGTCCGACAACGGGCCGGGCGTTCCACGTGAACAGGTGGATCGCATCTTCAATCCCTTTTATACGACGAAGCCAGTGGGGCAGGGCACGGGGCTGGGACTGTCCATCTCGGATGGCATCGTGCGCGAGCATGGGGGGCGGATTCGCGTCGATTCAAAGCCGGGCAGCGGGGCGACGTTCATCGTCGAGCTGCCGTACGTCGCCCCGCCGGTTGTCGAGCCGGTTCAAGCTGCCGCGCCGGAAGAAAAGCAGCTGACTGGCCGGCGCATGCTCATCGTCGACGACGAACCGGCGATGCGCGCTGCCGTCTCGGGCTTTCTTACGTCGCTCGGCCACAAGGTCCATGTGGCGGCCAACGGCGCCGACGCGCGAGCACTCCTCGCGACAAGTGAGTATGATGTGGTGCTGCTGGATCTTCGCATGCCGGATCTGGGGGGGGAGGCGCTGTTCCGCGACTTGCTCCAGCACGACGCGCGGCATGCGCGGCGCGTCGTGTTCGTAACGGGAGACTTGCAGAGCGACGCGGCACAGCACTTTCTCACCGAATCCGGACGACCCTTCATTGGCAAACCCTTTCAGCTGGACGACCTCGCTACCGTTCTCGCGAGCGTAACGAACTGATGGCGAAGATCCTCATCGTCGACGACGAACCCGACATCCGCTCCGCGCTGGGCCGCTACTTCGAGCGGTCGGGTCACGACGTGCTGTTCGCCGCGACGGGCGAAGAAGGCGTGTCGCTCGTGCAGCGCGAGCGTCCCGCCGTGGTGCTGCTCGACCTGTTCCTGCCCGACATCTCGGGCTTCGACGTCCTCGAGCGCACGCAGGAGCAACGGCCGGTCATCATCATGATCACCGGCCATGGCGACATTCCCGCCGCCGTGCACGCGATGCAGGCCGGCGCCGAGGGATTCCTGACGAAGCCGGTAGAGCTCGCGCATCTGGGCGCCGTCGTCGATCGTGCGCTCGAGAAGGCCCAACTGCGCGAGCTGAGTCGCTCGGCCGACATGCGCATCGGTCGCGCGTCGGCGGACTTGCTGCTCGGAACGTCGGCACCGATGCGGGAGCTCGCCGAGCAGATCGAGATGCTGGCGCGAAGCGAGCGCACGGTTGCACTGCTCGTCGGTGAGCACGGCGTGGGCAAGGCGCGCGTGGCGCGGGCCATACATGCGCTCAGTCCAAGGGCTTCGCGCCCCTTCCACGAGATCGACTGCGCGTTGCGGCCCGTCGAGGTGCTCGACGTCGACCTCTTTGGCGTGGACCAGACGGAGGCGGGCCCGCTGCCCGGCCTGTTCGAAGCGGCGAATGGCGGTACGCTCTTCATGGACGAAATCTCCGATCTACCGGAGATATTGCAGCCGACACTCCTGCGCGCGCTCGAAGCGAGGCGCGTCCGTCGCACGGGCGGCACGCGTGAGGTCCCGGTGGACGTCCGGCTCATCGCGGCCACCGTGCGCGATCTCGCCACTGAAGTGACCGAGCAACGATTCCGCGAGGACCTGTACTACCGCCTCGGCGTCATGCCGCTGCACCTCCCGCCGCTGCGCGCGCGCGCGCCGGAAGATCTGCGGTACACAGTCGACTCACTCATCACCGAATTGCGTCGTGGGCTGTCGGACGCGCCGCGCACCGTGAGCGAAGCCGCGATGGAGATGATCGAGCGCTACCCGTGGCCGGGCAACGTGCGCGAGCTGCGCAACGTCCTCGAGCGCGCGCTCATGCTGGCGAGGGGGCAGAACGCCATCGGCGTGACGCATCTCTCCGCCGAGGTCCGCGGTATCGGCGACGACGCGTCATTGCCGCACGTGTCGCGGACGCTGGCCGAAGTGGAGCAGGGACACATCGAACGGACGCTGCGGGCCCATTCGGCAAACCGCACGCGCGCCGCGAGGGAGCTCGGCATCTCGCGCGCGACGCTCATCAAGAAGATCCGCGAATACGGCCTCGGTGAACGGCCGGCCGTTGGCACGATCGGCCGGGAGGAGGAGACATGACGGAGCTGAAGGAGCATGACATGATGGTCTGCCGCGCGTGCGGCAACCAGGAACGCGCGTCCGAAGGCTATCCCTGTGTCAAATGCGGCACGTTCATCTGCGTGATCTGCAACATCCGCGGAGTGGTGAAGTGCCGCGCGTGCACGGCCGCCGAGATTCCGACGCCGAAGTGGCTTGATTAGAGGACATGACGTCATTCGCTCGATGTGGAATCGTCGTCGGCCATGCCACTGACGTCGATGGCGCCACCGGATGCACAGTCGTCCGCGGTGTCGATGATCCCTTTCGGTGCGCGCTTCACATCGTCGGTCGTGCGACCGGCACACGCGAGGCGGCGTCGCTCGACCCCACGCACCTCGTCGATCGCGTCGACGCAATTTTCCTGACGGGTGGCTCAGCGTACGGGCTCGATGCAGCGGCCGGTGTGATGCGCTGGATGGAGGAGCGCGGCCGCGGATTCTCCGTCGGGGCCGGCGTCGTACCCATCGTTCCTGGCGCCGTGATCTTCGATCTCGCACCGCTCGGACGCTTCGATGCGCGGCCAACACCGGCGATGGCGTACGACGCCTGCGAAAGCGCGACGACCGACGCCGGCGAAGGATCGATCGGCGCCGGCACCGGCGCCACTGTCGGCAAGATCGCCGGCCCGGCGGGAGCGATGAAGGGTGGGCTCGGAGCCGCTGCGGTCATCAGCGGCGCAGTAATCGTCTGTGCCCTCGCCGTCGTGAACGCACTCGGCGACGTCCGCGACGCATCGGGTACGATCATCGCCGGCGCGCGTCGCGCCGATGGGGCATGGGTCGATACCGAGTCGTTCATCGCGCATGGAGCCGACGACGCGCGATTCAGTGACGTCGCCGGACGGAACACGACGTTGTGCGTCGTGAGCACCAACGCTGACGTGAGCAGGCTGCAGCTCGGTGCCCTCGCGCGTGCGGCAAGTGCGGCGCTGTATCGCCGCATCACACCCGTTGGCACCGTCTTCGATGGCGACGTCGTCTTCGCCACGGCGCCGTACACCGGCGGAGTCGCCGCGTCGAAGCCACAGGTGGAAGTGCTCGCCGTCTCCGCACTCGAGCAGGCCATCGAGCGGGCTGTGCGCACGAACGTTCCGGGAGACATCTTTCACGGATGACGGACGGGTCCCACCGCGTGGCCGTGGTTACGCCGGTCGCGCAGCTCTTCGCCGAGCCTCGTGTCGCCAGCGCCCAGATCTCGCAGCTCCTCGCCGGCCGGGTGGCCGAGGTGCTGGAGACGCGCGACGACTGGTATCGCATTCGCGGGCCGGACCACTACGAGGGCTGGATGCATCGCGGCTACCTGACGTCCGCACCGGATGAGACGACGCGCCGCAGTGTATCGAACGCACGTATCTCGCTCGGGTGCGTCACCACCGACTCCACTGGCGCGCGACGCGCCATGCCGCTCGGCGCGTATCTCACGCCGGATGAGCGCGTGTTGAGTGGCGACGTGATCGATGCGGCCGAACACGCAGCCGCCTTCCCCGCCGATGGGAGCGCGATCGGGCGTAGTGCGCGGTTGTACTTCGAGGGCACGAGCTACTTCTGGGGCGGCATCACCCCGTGGGGTGCCGACTGCTCAGGGCTCGCGCAGAGCGTGTACTGGCTACACGGCATCCAGCTGCAGCGCGACGCGTGGCAGCAGGCGACGCAAGGCGTGGCCGCCTCCGACAATCCCGTCAGCGCCGCCGCTGGCGACCTGCTCTTCTTCTCCGATCGTCTCGACCAGTACATCACGCATGTCGCCATTTCACTCGGTGGCGGCTGTCTCGTGCACCTGGCGCTCGGGCGCGGCGGCTATGCGGTCGAGCGGCTCGATGATACGCGCGATCCCTACGTTCGGAAGCTGCTCGAGCGGTTCGTGACGGCTCGGCGGATTCTCTAGGGCAACATGGAACGTACGCTCGGACGACAGAGCCTGGGCTTGAGCGTGAGCGTGAGCTTCCGGCAATGAGCAGGTCAGAGCGCGAGCTCTAGCTCCAATCTGCTCATTGCTGGAGGCTTCACGCTCACGCTCACGCTCACTCTCAAGCTCCTAGCTCAAGCTCGAGCTCAAGAGAACTGACGAACGTCCGATTCCCGATACTAGCTCATCATCACCGGCGTGCGCGACACCGGCGCCGCCGCCGCGGGACGGACCTGCACGGCGACTTCGGCGTGGGTGTTTCCGTCGAGCCCGACGCGCATCAGGTAGCGCCCCGCCATGTCGAGTGGCAGGTCGAGCTGCGCGATGAGCGGAAAGTCCATCTCGACGACGCCGGACGGGGGCGGCACTACGCCGAGCTCGCCGTCGCTGCTCCAGAGCTCCGCGCCGCTCGGGCTCATCCACTGCAGCGTCACGCGATGCGAGCCGGCGTCCGCCGGCGAGCCCTTGAGGTGCACGACGAGCGTGGCGCGCGGGTGAAGCGCGGGAAGTGAACCAACCTGCAGCGCGTCGAACACGCCGAGGATGTTCAGCTTTCCTTCCTGCGAGAGGTTCGCCGCGTCGGCGAAGAGAGCGAAGGTGACGTGCATCGTGAATAGTAGAAGCAGACGCCGCGGTTTGAAAC
>JBDSML010000101.1:0-25332 GCA_039915865.1 Gemmatimonadaceae bacterium
CACCGGCATCACCAAGCTGGCGCAGGGTTCGCTGGGCGTGAGCTACAAGCTGGATGCGACGGCCGCCGCGGGCGTGATCGCGTCGGGCACGCGCGTCGTGACGTACACGATCACCGGCGGCACCTGACCTCGACTTGAACAACTGGCCTGACCCGTGAGCCGCGCGACTGTTCTGCTACTTACCCTCGGCCTGCTGTCGTTCGACAGCAGGCCGGCGGTGGCGCAGTTCGTCACGTTTACCGTCACGGCCTCACCAGGTGCCATGATCATCAACGCAGTACCTGCGGCAGGTTCGCAGCCCAGCTCCGACACAGACGCATCGACGTCCTATCGCTATACGTCGCTATTCGCACCACGGAAGAAGATCACGGCGCAGCTGAATGCTCCAATGCCAACCGGAATGACACTCACCGCGACCTTTGCCGCGGCGGGTGGCGGGACCAGCACCGGGCCGATCGCTCTCGACGCAACGGCTCGCAACATGGTCATCAGCATGGGTGCGGCCCTCGGCAGCACGAGCGCAATCACGTACGTACTTTCGGCCACAGTCGCAGCGGGTGTAGTGGCTTCGCAGACCCGCACGGTTACGCTCACGCTCCTCAATTACCCGTAGGTCGCAGAGACGCCAGATGACGTTCACCTTGCCGCTTTCCAAATTCTTTCGCTTCGCACCGATCGCCCTGCTGATCGGCGCGCTCGTGCAGCCGGTTCGTGCCGGCGCGCAGATCGCCGTCGTCGGCAGCACGGTGGAAGAGCATACCGCGGCACCTGGCCAGAGCTACGAAGGCACGATCCTGATCCGCAACCTGACGACGACGCCTCAGCCGGTGCGGATCTACAAGTCGGACTACCTCTTCTATGCGGATGGCACCTCGCACTTCGACGACGCCGGCACCACGCCGCGCTCGAACGCGAATTGGATCAAGCCATCGGCCTCGTCGGTCGTCGTGCCGCCCATGGGCGAGCTGACGGTCGGCTACACGATCTCCGTTCCCGCGAACGACACGCTGCGCGGCACGTACTGGAGCGCCATCATGGTCGAGGGCGCACCCACCGCCCCACCACCGGCCGCCGCCAAGCAGGTTGGCATCGGCGCCGTGGTGCGCTACGCAGTGCAGCTGGCCACACACCTTCCCAAGACGGGCTCACGCAAGGTCGCCTTCAGCAACCAGGCGCTCTCCACGGATTCCACCGGCAACCGTGTGCTCGAGATGGATGTGCAGAACGCGGGTGATCGCGCCTACCGCCCGAACCTCTGGGTCGAGCTCTACGACGCCACCGGCGTGCTCCGCGGACGCCGCGAGCAGCAGCGTGGCCTCCTCTACCCTGGCACGTCGCTGAAGCAGCGCTTCGTGTTCGATGCCCTGCCCGCCGGCAGCTACAAGGCCGTCGTCTTCGCCGACTCAGGTGACGACGCCGTATTCGCCACGCAGTACAAGCTGGACTACTGAACACCGTGATGCGCCGCCCGGCTCTCTTCGCGCTCATCGCGCTCGTCATGGCCGGGGCCATTCCCTCTGCCGCGCAGCGCGTCAGCGTTGCTGCCCGTGACACGGCGACGACCGTCGCCCTGCCCGGCGCCACCGTTTCGCTCGCGCTGCGCGTCACGAACGGCGGTGCGGAGCGTGTCGCGCTCAAGCCGAATGTGGCGGTGCCGACGGATTGGTCGGCGCCCATCGGCGCAATGCCCTTCGCTCTCGCCGCCGGAGAGACGGATAGCTGGATCGTGAGCATTCGCATTCCTACACGTGCGCCAGCCGGCCGCTACGTCATCGCGCTCACCGCCGCCGATTCGGCCGGCACCGAGCGTCTGTCTGATTCCCTCGTCGTCGAAGTCAGCGCGCGCCGAGGGCTCGAGCTGTCGTTGATGAACCGGCCGACGTATTCGGTGTCGGGCGACGCATTTCGCTCGAACTTCCTCCTGCAGAACCGCGGCAACGTCCCCACGACCGTGAGCATGCGTGGCACGGCCGGCCTGGGCGGTATCGTCACGCTGGACTCGACCCGCGTATCTCTCGGCGCTGGCGAGGAAAAGACGATCGGCGTCAGCGTCGCGACGCGCCTCAAGGATCAGGAAGCGCGCGACGAAGTGGTCGAGCTGTTCGCCATGGACATGGGCGACACGTCGGTGACGGCATTCGCGTCGTCGCGTGTGACGATCGTGCAGGAAGCCAACTCCTCCGAGCCGTTGCATCGCGTCGCCTCGCAGCTGCGCCTGCGTGCGGCCGACCGGTCGGCTGGCGTGTCGCCCTTCGAGTTGATCGGCAGCGGCCTGCTGCGCGACGGCGGCACCGAGCAGCTGTCCTTCGTGATGCGCGGCTCCGCCGGCCGCTTCTCGCAGTTCGGCGACCAGGACGAGTACAAGATCGAAGTGCAGGGCGCGCACTACACGGCGCGTCTCGGCGATGCGTTGTACAAGGCGTCCGACCTCACGAACAGCGGACAGGCCGGCTTCGGCGGCGGACTCGAAGTTCGCCAAGGGGCGTTCAGCGCCGGTGCATTCGCACAGAAGTTCCGTTTCCAGTTCGACGGACCGTCGGAGCGTGGCGCATTCGTCAAGGCCCGCGCCGACAGCGTTTACGGAGCGCCGGTGGTGACGGTGAGTGGGCTGTCGCGCACGGGCGGCGTCTATGCCGGTTCCGTCGTCAGCAGCGGGATCTCGATGGAGCCGGTTGCCGGTGCCATCCTCGAGCTCGAAGTCGCCGGCAGCAATGGACAGCTCGGCCGCGGATTGGCGCGCACGGCGCGCATCAGCGGCGGCGATCAATTCCGCTACGACCTGGGCCACGTGGATGGCGACAATCAGTTCGCCGGCGTGACGCGCGGCCAGCAGCACGACTACTTCAGCCTCGCCTACCGTCCGATAACGGATGTGCAGCTCACGGCCACCACGGGCGCGCATCGCTCGAGTGGCGTGACGCTCGGCTTCCTCGCGCCGCAGCGCTACGTCTCCTCGACGTTGGAGGCGGCGTACAAGACGCAGTACTCACTGCAGTTTTCCGACGTGACGCGCCAGAGCAGCGTCCTCGCGCTGCACGTGGACGAGTATCAGCGCGGCTTCCTGGCGAAGTCGGAGCAGAACATCGGCACCGCGCGCATCTGGGGCGGGGCAGGTTCCGGTCTGGCCTCGGACGGCGCCGGCGAGCGTCACGTGTATCACGAGCTGCAGGTCGGCGCGAGCGCGACGAGCGGCGGCAACAGCTTCTCGGTGTACGGCGAGACGAGCAAGGGCATGTCCATTACCCGTGGCGCGTCGCACCTGCTCACCTACGGCGGCGACACGCGTCTCCGGCTGCTGCCGGCGACGTATCTCACGCTGGCGGGCTTCAGCTCCTCGGTCCTCGACGGTGGCGATCGCTACGCCCAGGCCGACGCGACGCTTTCGCAGTATCTCTCCACTGGCGCGACGATCAGCCTCCGTGTGCGCGTGTCGTCGCTCAACGACGGCAACGGACGCAACGTCGCCTTCGCCGAGTACTCGACGCCGCTGCAGCTGCCGACGGGACGCGCGCGTTCTGTCGGTCGCGTTCGCGGCCGTGTCGTGGACCAGGAGACTGGCCAGGGCGTGTCGGGCACGCTCGTTCGCCTAGGACCGCAGGCAGCGATCACCGATGACGAGGGCCGAGTGGCCTTTGCCGGGCTGCCCGCCGGGCAGTATCGCCTTTCGATCGCGCAGCAGCGCGCGCAGACGCCGACGGTCTTCACCGGCGACGCGACAGTCGTCATCGACAGCACGCGCCGCGTGCCGACGACGTTCGCCCTTGCCGTGCAGCGCGCTGGAATCGTCGAGGGCTCGGTGCGCCAGATGGCGGTGGCGCGCACGAGTCTCCAGACAGCTCCTGATTCGCTGGCCGATGCCGGCCCGCTCAGTGCCATCACGCTCGCCCTCATCGGCGTGCGCGACACGGTCTACGCGAGCACCGATGCCAACGGCGCCTTCCGATTCAATGAAGTGTCGGGAGGTTCCTGGGTGCTGAAGGTCGCTTCCGAAGCGCCCCTCGGCCTCCGCTGGGAGCCCGCGGAGATCGAGGTCAGCGTCGAGCCGGGCGCCACGCGCACGATTGAGTTTCGCCAAGTACCGCGCCGTCGCGCGGTGCAGATGATCGGCGGCGACGTGATTGTCGTCCCACCCAAGTTGCAAAAAAAATGAGCGCCGCCATGCGTCCAGAACGCCTGAACACGGCACCGCCATCGGAGCCGGCGCGTCACGCAATCGTCGAGCGCCTGAGCCACGAGCTCCGCACACCGCTCAATTCGGTGATCGGGTTCTCTCGTGTTCTTCAGGGGAACCGCACGGGGAATCAGCGGCCGGCGGACCTCGCGATGCTCGAGGCCATTCGCGCCAACGGGGAGCGGCTGCTCGCGCTCGTCGAGGATCTCGTCGCGTTGTCCGTCTCGCCGCCGGTGTGCGACTTGCCGATTCCGCCGCTCGTCAACCTCGCCAACATCGCGGAGGACGTGGTAGAGAAGTGGGCCGATGTCGGCGCGTGCAAGGGAGTCGTGGTGGTGCTCGAGGTCGAGACGGACGAGCCGATTCGCGTCGATCCGATGAATCTCTCTCGCCTGCTGGACAAGCTGATCGGCAACGCGGTGAAGTTCACGCCCCGTGGCGGTGTGAAGGTGACCATCGCGCGCCGAGATGATCGGAACGCGCCGGCGAGCATCATCATCGAGGACAGTGGAATCGGCATCCCGAAGGACAGGCTCACCACCATCTTCGAGCCCTTCGCCCAGGTGGATGAAACGAAGAGCCGCGGTTACGAGGGTGCGGGACTTGGTTTGCCGATCGCGCGCGCGCTCGCGCACGCGATGGAGTGCACGCTGGCCGTGGAAAGCGAGCCCGGAATAGGCACGCGAGTGGTGATCGAGCTTCCGAAATAGAGGTTCGTTAACGTCGGAAGTCGTTGGGCTAGTTCGCGATACGATGTGATCACGAGGGTGTTCCTAACACTCCTGTCATTGAAAACTCGGTAATATTGTCGCAGAACGTCCCATCTGAGTGATGGCGTGGCACGATCTGTTCGATGCTGATACGGGAAGCGGAGCACTATCGGGCAATGTCGTCCCCGCTCATGGCCCTTTCAGTCGAGCAGAAGATGCGAATCAATCGGCGAGTAGTTGCCCTGACAGGTGTCCTGGCTCTTGGCGCCGCGTTCCAGAGCGTCTCCGCCCAGACAGCGACCCAGACAGTGCACTTTCAGGTCATTCCGATGTCGCGGGTGACCGTGTCGGGATCTGCTGGTCCGCTGGTGGTGACCACGGCGGCGGCCGGCTCGGCGCCGACGAGCGCATCGATGGGTGGCAGCAGCTACGGCATCACGACGAATGAGACGAACCAGAAGATCACCGCGGCGCTCGATTCGCCGATGCCGTCGGGCATGACGCTCGCCGTGGCCCTCGCGGCGCCGTCTGGCGCGGCCAGTCGCGGCTCGATGACGCTTGGCACCGCGTCGGCCGACGTGGTGACGGGGATCTCGACCGTGAGCGCAAATGCGCTGCCGATCACCTACACGGTCAGCGCTTCTTCCACGGCACCAGTGGCGCCGGGCTCGCGTACCGTCACGTTCACCATCGCTGCCGGGCAATAGTCCGTGATGGGAGTGGGCTGCGAAGCAGCCCGCCGCTCCGTATGCTTCTCCAGATGCGAGAGCTCGATTACATCAGGAGTGCACTGGCTGCTGCCGCCGAGCATCACGAATCGGCCGTACTCTGCACCGTCATGTCCGTGCAGGGCTCCGTGTACCGCGGCGTCGGGGCGCGCATGGTCATCGCTGGCGCAGGCACCACCGGTGCAGTGAGCGGCGGCTGCCTCGAGGCGGATCTCGTTGCGCGCGCACCGGACGTCGTCGCGAGCGGCCGCGCCGAGCTGGCCCGCTATGACACCCGCATCTCCGACGACGTCGTGCTCGGCCTCGGACTCGGGTGCCAGGGAATCATCGACGTCCTGCTTGAGCCGCTCGCCGGCGCGACACTCGAGGAGTCGATCGCACTCTACGAGCGGATCGCCACGCGACGCGACGCGGTGACGGTCGTGACGCTGGTGCGCTCGACCGACGACGTTCCGGTCGGTACGCGCGTCATCGTCGATGCGGTGGGGCAGGTCATCGAAGGCGACGAGCGAGTCCTCGCGCGGGCGGACGACGCCTCGTGCGAGATCATTCGTCCCGCGACGCCACTCGTCATCTGCGGAGCAGGGACGGACGCCATTCCCCTCGTGCGACTGGCGAAGCAGATGGGGTGGCACGTCACGGTCGTCGATCACCGCGCCGCATTCGTGACGGCCGAGCGTTTTCCCGAAGCCGACGTCCTCGTCTGCGTGAACCTGACGAGCGACGAGACGTCGCTCGCGTCGCGGATCATCATCGACGAACGCACGATGGCCGTCGTGATGGCCCACTCGGCCGCACACGACCGAGCGTACCTGCACGCGGTGCTCGATGCCAATGCGTCCTACGTCGGTGTGCTCGGTCCGCGCCGCCGCACCTTGGAGCTGCTCGGCGCGCGCGTCGCCGACGGCGATCTTCCCGACGCTGTGCATGCGCCAATCGGGCTCGACATCGGCGCCGAGTCGCCCGACGAGATCGCGCTGGCGATCGTGGCTGAGGTGGTGGCGGTGAGTGCTGGGAGAAAGGGCGGTCTGCTTCGCGATCATCGCGGCCCGATCCACGATCGCGGGCGAGGCGTCCGCGTACTCGACAGCGACGCCGTGGTCGCGCGTCGAACGGGACGCTGACCCCTGCGCGAAGAGCTCGAGGCCGCACTCGGATCACAATACCGCATCGAGCGTGAGCTCGGTGGGGGCGGGATGTCGCTCGTCTTTCTCGCGCTCGACATCGCGCTCCATCGGCGCGTGGTGATCAAGGTGTTGCCGCCGGAGATGGCGGCCGCGGTGAGCGTCGAGCGGTTCAAGCAGGAGATTCGCCTCGCCGCGCAGCTGCAGCATCCGCACATCGTCCCGCTGCTGTCTGCGGGTGAGGTGAACGGGCTGCCGTACTTCACGATGCCGTACGTGGAGGGCGAGTCGTTGCGAGCGCAGATCGCGCAGCGAGGCGAATCGCCCGCCGCGGACGCGATGCGCATCCTTCGCGAAGTGGCGTCGGCGCTCGACTACGCGCATTCGCAGGGCATCGTCCACCGCGACATCAAGCCGGACAACGTGCTGCTCTCCCATGGCAGCGCAATGCTGACGGACCTCGGAGTCGCGAAGGCGCTCAATGCATCGGCAACGACAGACGGAAGCACGTTGACGGGCTTGGGAATGACGCTCGGAACGCCGGCGTACATGTCGCCGGAGCAGGCGGCTGCCGATCCCGACATCGACCATCGCGCCGACATCTACGCTTGGGGCGTGATGGCGTACGAGATGCTCTCCGGCGCGACGCCATTCTCGGGGCGCACGCCGCAGGCGATGCTTGCCGCGCACGTGACGGAAGCGCCGGAGTCGCTGGGCCGTCGCCGGCCAGGCGTTCCACCAGCGCTGACGACGCTCGTGATGCGCTGCCTGGAGAAACGAAAGGCGGACCGTCCGCAATCTGCAGCGACGCTCGTGCAATCCCTCGATGCCGTCGTCACGCCGGATCCGGCGTCGCTTTCGCGGGTGCCGATGTCCGGCGGCATCAGCTCGAGTGTGAAGTCGACCAGGCATTGGGTGATCGCGGCGGTCGTTCTTGTCGCGGCGGCGTTGGGCGCGTACGCGTGGACGCAGCGCGGCGCGCGTTCCGTCGCGACGGTACCAGTACTGACGTCGGATCGACGCACGATTGCCGTGATGCCGTTCGTCGCCGTGGGCAACGATTCCGCGCAGGGCTACATCTCCGATGGAATGACGGACGAGTTGGCCGCCGCGCTGGCGAAGGTCCCTGGCCTTCAGGTGGCGGCGCGTCGCTCGGCGTTCAGCTTCAAGGGCAAGAACGCCGATCCCGCGACCATCGGTAAGGCGCTCAATGTCGGCCTGCTGCTCGATGGCACCGTGCGACGCGACAAGGATCGCGTGCGCGTCAACGCACAGCTGACCAACGTCGCCGACGGCATCGTGTTGTGGAGCGATCGCTATGAGGGCGACGCGAAAGACATCTTCGCCGTACAGGACTCCATCGCCGCTGCGATCGTTGGAGCGCTGCGCCTCAAGCTGGGAGCGGGTACTGGGGTCGAGCTCGCGACGACGCGCACGAAGGATCCCGCTGCGCACGACCTCTATCTCAAGGGAAAGTTCGAGGCGAGCAAGCATACGAAAGAGGGCTTGCTCGCGGGGATCGATCTCTTTCAGCGGTCGACCGCGTTGGACCCGAGCTACCCATTGCCATGGGTCGGACTCGCCGACGCGTACGGTTGGCTCGCCGATGCGTACATGCCCCCTCGCGAAGCGTACGGGAAGGCGAAGGTCGCCGTCGCCCGCGCGATCGCGCTCGCTCCAACGCTGTCGGAAGCGTACGCGGTACTCGGCTGGATCAACTACGCGTACGAGTGGGATTTTCCCGCATCGGAAAAGGCGTCGCGCACCGCGGTGGAGCTCGACTCGAGCTCGGCGCTTGCGCGATCGAATCATTCGTACGCGCTCCAGGCGCTCGGCCGACGTGCGGAAGCACTGGCCGAGAGTCGCAAGGCGCTGGAGCTCGAGCCGCTTTCGGCTGCCTACAGCAGCAACCTCGAATGGCATCTCCTCATGCAGCGGCAGTACGCTGCCGTCGTTGCGCAACATGCGCAGACGATGAAGATCGACCCGACGTACTTCTTCAGTGATAGCTGGGCAGGCTCGGCGCATCGTGAGCTCGGGCAATACCAGCAGTCCATCGCCGAGTTTCACCAGGCGCAGGCGATCAATGGGAACCAGCCGATGTCAGGTCTCGTGGCGACCTACGCGCGCATGGGAGATACGGTAAGTGCGAGACGAGAGCTTGCGCGACTGCTCGACTTCTCGAAGCGAACGCACGTCCCGGCCGAGCGAATTGCCCAGGCCTACATCGCCGTCGGTGAGACCGAGCGTGCGTGGCAGTGGCTCGACCGCGCGTTCGACGAGCGCTCGAACGGATTGCTCTGGCTGAACGCGTCGGCGCTGTACGATCCATTGCGCAAGGATCCGCGCTTCGATGCGATGGTCAAGCGCATCGCATCGACGCGTCCATAGCAGCCATGCTGCCGCTTCTCCTCTCGTCGTTTCGTGTGAGCGTCGAGACGCTGCGTGGGAACCCGTTGCGCACGTTCCTGTCGACGCTGGGCATCGTCATCGGCGTCGCGTCGCTCGTGGCGGTGCTCTCGTTGGGCGACGGCATGCAGCAGTTCATGCGCTCGCAGATCGGCGAGACGACGGATCTTCAGGTGATGAGCATCTCGCCGCGGACCGCGCGCGAGGTGGATGGAACGACGATCCCTCGTATCGATACGATTCGCTTTCTACCGAGTGACGTTGCCGCGTTGCGCGCGAGCTTGCCCGCGCCGACGGCGGTCGGCCTCACCGAGAGCGGCGTCGCACTCGCGACGGTGGGCGGTGCACAGCGCGCGGTGCACGTGCTCGGCACGGCGCCGAGTCTCTTCACGACGCAAAACGTGACCGTGGCGTCGGGACGCACGTTCATCGACACCGAGCAGGATGCGCACGTCGTGCTGTTGTCGAGAAGAGCGGCGAAGGATCTCGTCGTGGCCGGTCGCGCGCCGATTGCGCTCGGTGATTCGATCATGCTGGGCGGCGTGAATCTCGCCGTCATCGGGTTGCTTGGCGGCGAGCAGACAGACAAGAGCGTCACGGCCGTGCTTCCGGCGTCCGTCGTGAAGGCTGTTGCTGCAACAGCGGGTCGCGATGCGTTGGCGACCATCCTCGTTCGCGCCGACCGATTCGACGACGTTGCGGCGACGCGAACCGCGGTGGATCGGTGGATCGCGTCGCGCTACGGCCCCACGTGGAAGGATCGTGCGACGGTGTCGAGCAGGGCAGAGCGTGTCGCGCAGGTGCAGCAGGGGATGTTGCTGTTCAAGTTGTTCATGGGTGCGATCACCGGAATCTCCTTGCTCGTCGGTGGCATCGGCGTGATGAACGTGTTGCTCGCCGCAGTTGCCGAGCGCACGCGCGAGATCGGTGTGCGTCGCGCTGTCGGTGCGGCGCGCGGTCATATCCTGGCGCAGTTCCTCGCCGAGTCGGTGACGATCTCCGGAGTGGGAAGTGTGGCGGGCATCGTGCTCGGACTCATCGGGTCGTATGGCATCACGGCACTACTGCGGGCGAATACGAAGGCACAGGTGTACGCCGGTGTGTCAGTGAGCACCGTGCTCGTTGCCGTGGCGGCGACGGTGGTGGTCGGGTTGGCGTTCGGACTGTATCCCGCCCTGCGTGCTTCGCGGTTGAGTCCCATCGACGCCATTCGCCACGAGTGATGCCACTCCAACCTCACCGTCCCTTGCGGGATGACAGAGTCGTCGCGATCGCTGCAGAGTTCACCCACCAGACACGACATGCTTCGTTTCATCACCGTTGCTGCACTCTTCGCCACCTCGGCCGCCGCACAGGCGCCCCGCTACGACCTCCTCATTGCCGGTGGGAGCGTCATCGACGGGACGGGCGCGCCGCGGTTTCGGGCCGACGTCGCCATCTCGGGCGACAAGGTGATGCTCGTTTCACGCACTGCGATCCCACGCAGTGCGGCGAAACGAGTCATCGATGCCAGAGGTCGCATCGTCGCGCCGGGCTTCATCGACCTGCATGCGCATCTCGAGCCGTTGCCAGAGCTGCCAGGCGCCCGAAGCGCCGTGACGCAGGGTGTCACTCTCGCACTCGGTGGACCTGACGGCACGTCGCCATGGCCGTTGGCGCCGTACGTCGCCGCGCGCGAGCAGCAGGGCATCGGCATCAACGTCGCGTACCTCGTGGGACACAATACGGTGCGACGCGTCGTGATGGGTGAAGCGAATCGCGCCCCGACAGCGACTGAGCTCGCGCGCATGCGCGGCATGGTCGCGCAGGCGATGGGGGAGGGCGCGTTCGGCATCTCGACCGGCCTGCGCTATGTGCCGGGCACCTACTCGAATATCGAGGAAGTCGTCGCGCTGTCGCAGCCCGCCGCGGACTCGGGTGGCTTCTACACTTCGCATCTCCGCGAGGAGGGACTCGGCCTCATCGACGGCGTCGGCGAGGCGATCGAGATCGGTCGTCGCGTGCATATCCCCATCGTGCTCACGCATCACAAGGCTGTCGGACAGGCGATGTGGGGCAAGAGTGTCGTCACGCTCCACATGCTCGACTCGGCGCGGACGGCGGGTGTCGACGTCATGGCCGACGTCTATCCGTACACCGCGACGTACACAGGCATCTCGGTGCTCATTCCGAGCTGGGCGCTCGCCGACGGAGACTCCGCGTTCGCGCGACGCATCGCCGATCCGGCGCTCAAGGACAGCATCACGCAGGGCATCATCTTCAACATCCTCAACGATCGCGGTGGCGGCGATATCCGCCGAGTGCAGCTGTCGATGGTGTCGTGGGACAAGTCGCTCGAGGGAAAGACGCTCGCCGACTGGGCCACGCGCCGAGGTCTCGCGCTGACGCCGGCGACTGGCGCCGCACTGGTCATCGAAGCCGAGTCGAAGGGCGGCGCCGGAGCCATCTATCATGTGCTCGACGAGGGCGACGTCCGCCGCATCATGCGTCATCCGCAGGTGATGATTGCGTCCGACGGACGGCTGAGCCAGGAGGGCAACGGCCAGCCACATCCACGCGCCTACGGGACGTTTCCACGTGTACTCGGGCACTACGTCCGCGACGAGAAGGTGCTGTCGCTCGAGGTTGCGGTGCACAAGATGACAGGCATGCCCGCGACTCGACTCGGGCTCCACGACCGCGGCGTTCTCCGCGCCGGCAGCGCTGCCGACGTCGTGGTGTTCGACGCCACGCGCATCGCCGATCGCGCGACGTTCGAGTCGCCACACCGATTCGCGACGGGGATCGATGCAGTCATCGTGAATGGAACGCTCGCCGTCGATCGTGGAAAGTTCATGGACACACGCTCTGGACGGGTGCTCTTGCGCGGACGCTGAACGGACGACAGCATCAACACTTCACGCGCCTAGCTTTCAGACTTTCCTTCGGGCGCGCCGAATCGTAGGCGCCGATGCCACGGTCGTCCCGCCCGTCTCGCCAGTCGGTCACCAGCACACCGATCCACACGCTGGAGCACGACGCGGTCGCCGTCGCGCTTCAGGAGGCACTTGGCGCACGCGTCCTCCTCATCCGCACCATCGGCGAGGGCGGCATGGGACGCGTGTACCTCGCGCGTGATCCGCAGCTCAAGCGGTTCGTCGCGGTGAAGGTGCTCGTGCAGACGCAGGCGGTCGACGCCGAATCACACGCCCGCTTTCAACGCGAAGCGCAGTCCATCGCGGCGATCTCGCATCCGAACGTCGTCCAGATCTATGGCGTGGGTGAGCTGCCCGACGGACGGCCGTACTTCATCATGCAGTACGTCGCTGGCGGAAGCATGGCCGAGCGTCTCGCGGCTTCCGGACCGTTGCCCATAGAGACCGCCGAGACGGTCATCGGTGACGTCGCCGCCGCGCTGGCCGCGGCGCATCGGCGCGGCATCATCCATCGCGACGTAAAACCGGGGAACGTCCTCTGGGACGAAGACGGGGAGCGCGCGACGGTGTCCGACTTCGGTATCGCGACGCTCCAGACGACGGACGAGACCGAGAACGACATCCGGATCACCGGCAGCGGAATGGCTGTCGGCTCACCGGCGTACATGAGCCCCGAGCAGATCCTCACCGAGCCTGTCACCGCAAAGAGCGACGTGTACGCACTCGGGTTGCTCGGCTACGAGCTGCTCACCGCGCGCGGACCGTATCACGCAACATCGCCGAGCGGTGTGGTAGCGGCACATCTGCGCGACAAGCCGCGGCGTCTGTCGGAAATGCGCACCGACATTCCGGAAGCGTTACAGGAGTTGCTGCTCCGCTGTCTCTCCAAGGATCCCGACGAACGCCCAACGGCCGAAGAAGTCATGCTCGCCATGACGCCCGGCGCAGCGGACGCACTCGAGTGGCCACCCCCCGGTCTCGAACGATTGCACGGCGCACTCTGGCAACTCGTGCCACCGATCGCACTCGGTTCCGCCTTCCTCATGTTACCGCTGATCTTCCTCGTCGCGGTGGGCGTTGTCGGCGTGGGAGAGAGTGCGTTGGCGATGCCGCTCTTTCTCGCCGCGTCGACGCTGTTCGCCTTCGCGGCCTTCGTGCGCGCAGCGCAACGCACCTGGGTACTCGGCAACGTACTGGTGCGCTCGTCGCGGCTCCGCTACGGATGGGGCACGGTGCTCGAGGTCATGGCCGACCGGCGCAGCGACACGGGCGCGGTCATCGCGGGCACGCGTGAGTACAGCGGACAGTCCGTTTCTGCGCGAACGACGCTTCGTGTGCTCCGCGTCGTCCAGGCGATTGCGCTCTTCGCCGCGGCGCCGGTCGCGCTCGTGGCGGCGATCACTGCGCTCGTGCTGCGACGAGGCGGCGCTGGTCCGGGCGCATTCGCCACGACGACCCTGGCGACCTTTCTGCTCGTCGGATTGGCGGGCGTGGTCGCCCGGTTGTACGAGAGCGTTCGGCTCAACACGACACGTCGCAAGCGCGCCGAGCGTCCGCGTCACACCAACGAGCGAGAATTGGCGCCGTCGTGGTATGCCGCGTTCGAGCGGTCGCGTGAGGGACAGAAGTTCGGTCGCGGCAAGAAAGTCAACCGAGTCACGACAGCGGTACTCGTATCGGTGAGCGCGTTTGTCGTGCTGTTCTGCGCGGCGGCGATTCTCTCCGCGAGTGTGATCACGGTGCTCGGACAGGTCTTCATCAGTCACGAGATTCCCTATGCGTATTCGGACCTCATGGCGAAGACGCAGAATCCACCGGGCGGGCAGAGCTATCGCATCCCTCCGGATGGCGTGACGCCGATCGCGGCGGGCGACGCATTGCTGGCGATCAACTCGACGGCGAGCAAGCGAGCGCCATCGCCACTCGAGCGTCGCGTGAGCACCGACTATCCGGCGTGGCGCCGCGTCGCGCCGTCGACCGACATCTTCCCGGCATCGCGCGAGATGCCGTGGACGACAGCCGCCATTCTCGCCGCAGGAACGGGACTGACCGCCGCGCAGCGCGACGCACTGGTTCGCGCCTCGGCGCATCCGGCGCGCGACGAGTTCTCGCGTGCCGCGCGTGCGTCAACGGCGGATCTCAATGGAGCGCTGCTCAAGCTGCCGCTCGCACAGCCGCTCCATCCCTACAATTTTCCCGTCGTCATCTTGTTCGGCGTGCTCGATGCGGCGGAGTCGCACGCCGCTCTCGCGGCACTCGACGTGGCGGATCGACATCCGCTCGATGCGGAGCGTCATGCGCGCGAGATCATCAGCGTCGGCGAACTGATGCTCGACATGCACCAGGGCCTCAACCTCGGCGAAGGACGGAAGATCGTCGAGCGTGGCGTGAGCACGCTCGAGGCGGTGTATGTCGCAACGGGCCGAGAGCGCGAAGCGCGCGTGTTGCTCGACTCGATGGTGGTTGCGGCCAACCGCGCAAATCCGCGTCGGATACGACCTGGCATCGAGGGGCTCCAGCGCGCGATGCGCGATACGATGATTCCGCGCGGCGCGCGCATGGAGCTCGTGTTTCCGCTGGTGTTGCGCGTCTGCGCGGATCCGAAGCAGCTACTGTTCGGTGTCGATGACGACTATCGTCGCGACGTGAGCTTCGCGCGCGATTCGCTGGCGCGCTATCCGAGCGAACGTGTGTGGGTCAATGCGCTCGACTCGATGTTGACGATGGGAGCCGTGCCGATCGGCGGCGTGAATCCATCGAGCCCCATGGTGTTCATGGCCCAGGTGATCGATGGTGTCGTGGGCGGCAAGCGCTTCCAGAGCTGCGCAGGGCTGACGACGCAGCTGTCGCGCGCATTTTGAACAAGGCGGAACGGCGGCCGATGAAGGCGTAACGACAACAGAAACCCTGGGACACAAACGGATTTGACGGAAACTCCGGACACTGCGTCAGCGGAGAACGCGCCGTCGTCCCGAGCGTATGCGAGGGACCTGCTCATCTGGTCGTCTCCGTTCGATCCGTTCAATCCGTTGGTGTCGCGGGCTCAAAATCCCCGATGTCTGTTTGGCGAAACGGATTCACGGAGTCGTTCAGCTCTTGGGTTTCCTGGGAGTCTTGGCCGCCGGACTCTTGCTGCCAGGAGAAGTCTTGGCGCCAGGAGTCTTGGTATCCGCTGGTGTCTTCGATTTTGCTGCGCTCTTCGGCGCTTTCACCAGCGACTTCCCGACATCCTCCACCGATTCGCCGTCCAGCAACTGCGTCAGCCAGTCGTTGAACAATACGCCGTCGACTTTCGTGGTGTACATCGCGTTGCTGCGCAGGATCGTATGCGCCTTACCCGGCGCGGTGTACGAATGAAACCAACTCGTGCCGTTCGAGATCTGTGCGAGATCGGCGCCGAGCAGCTTCGACAGCGGCTGATTCTTGACGCCGAGCAGCGAGAGGAAATACAACTGCGTCACGTCCTCGGCGGCATTGTACTGCGCGAAATGCACCCTCGGTGCTGACCGACTCGCCGCGAGGTACAGGCGCTCGAAGGTAAAATCCGCCGAGTCGAGATTGCGGTACGCGGCGTCGCGCTGGAGATAGTCCGTGGCGCCCCAGCCGGCAAGCAACGCAGGCACAGCCGGTGACTGATATCCACCCGCGGCGTCGCCAAGCTGCACGACACGCGCGCGCGGATAGTGACGTGCCACCTTCGCGGCGACTACCGGCGACGGAATCGCGCCCGCGCTGATGCCCGTCACGAAGACGAGACGTGGATTCCTGATGTTCGAATACACCCAGTCGAGCACCGCTTCGAGGTTCGCCGCGCCTTCGTGACGCACGGCGAATGTCCGCGCCGCTCCCTTCTCGTAGTCGACGGTTCGTGTACCGAGATGGACGTCGCCCGTGCAATACGGGATGTAGATCATCGTGTAGTCGCGCACCGGATTCGCGTCGTTGGCGACGTCGAAGATGCCCTGACGTATCGAGGCGTCATTCGCCGAGTCGGCCGTCATGGTGTATGTCGGCTTCGACTTCGGATCGCACTCCGCCGCGCGCCAGCATGCGCCGCCACCGTTGAGGAAGATCATCACCTTATCGGGCAGGCCGGGACGCACCTTGAACGCGAACGTTGAATCGTGCGCGCAGCCTGTGCCCTCGCGTCCAGGAATCCTGTTCCACCCTTTGCTCAGCGACGAGAGTGGCTTCGTGGTATCGGCCCACGAACGAGGGGCTGGTGTTCTACTCGACGGCGCAGATGAAGGCGCGACAGGCGCGACCTCACCCGCTTGAGCGACACGAGGCTGCTGGGCGCACCCGGCCACCAAACACAGGACGACAACGACGATACGGCTCATGTGATGATCCATCCGGTAATCTTGCAATGAGGGGCTAGTTTACCTGTGATGCCCCTTACAAGTCATGAAACATACGGACACGCTCGTCCGAAACGCTGTTCCTCTGCTGTACGTATGCCCAGAAGCACCCTTTTCGCATGCGCGGGTGTCAAACCGAGCGTCGATGCCGGTACGCAGCACTTCCCTCCCTCCCGCACGCCCGTGTTTCGCCGCATCCTAGTTATAGTAGTGGCCGCGCTCTTCGCTGTCGTCGCGACGGCGAGTCAGGCCACCGCCCAGCAAGTCGACGTCATACGTGGCGTCATCACCGGCGGCGACAACGCTCCCATCGAGAACGCCAACGTCACCGCCACCTCGGTGGCAGGCGGAGTCAACCGTAACGCTCGGACCGACAAGAGCGGACGGTTCACTATCACGTTCCCCGGCGGTGAGGGCGACTACTTCGTCAACGTCACCGCCATCGGCTTCGCGCCCAAGCGGTTCGAGGTGAAGCGCACCGCCGATCAGGACATCCTCATTGCCGATGCGCGCCTCTCGCGCATGGTGCTTCTCGACACCATGCGTGCCGTCGCGGAGCGCGGCCGCGTAAACCGGAACGACAAGCCGGCCGACATCAGCGGCTCCGAGATCGCCGCCAACGCCGCGGCCGTGAGCGCCGCCCAGCAGGGCGACCTCAATGCGATGGCCGCGTCGATCCCGGGCGTCACCCCCGTCACTGGCGCCGACGGCGATCCCGCCGGCTTCTCCGTGTTGGGGCTGAGCGCCGACCAGAACACCACGACGCTCAATGGCTCCAACTTCGGCAGCACCAACATCCCGCGTGACGCACAGGTTTCCAGCTCGCTCATCACGACGCCGTACGACGTGAGTCGCGGCGGATTCAGTGGTGGCCAGTTCAACATCAACTCCGGCTCCGGCTCGAACTTCATTCGCCGAAGCTCGAGCCTCAACATCGATTCGCCCAAGCTGCAGTGGACCGATCCCAGTGCGCGCGCGCTCGGACAGCAATACTCCAATCTTTCGCTCGGTGGCGCCGTCTCCGGCCCCATCGTGATGGACAAGGCGTACTACAACGTCTCGTACCAGCTCGGTCGTCGCGCGAACGACCTGCAGACGCTCATGAACACCGATCCCATTGGCCTCCAGGCGACGGGCATCTCATCCGATTCTGTCGCGCGGCTGCTCACACTCGCGCAGCTCGCCAACATCCCGACGAGCATCGGCGGCGGGATTCCGAACGATCGCCTGCAGGATCAGGGCTCCGTGTTCGGCAGCTTGAACTTCACGCCGCCCGGATCGAGCTCGGGGCAGACGTTCAGCATGACCTTCAACGGCAACTGGAACAAGCAGACCCCCATCGGCCAGCTGACGTCCGAGCTTCCTGCGCACAGCGGCGATCGCACGAATTACGGCGCCGGCATGCAAGGCAGCCACACGATGTACATCAAGAACCTGTTCCTCAGCGAAACCAACATCAACATCAACGCGAACAAGAACTACGGCACGCCGTACACACTGTTGCCCAATGGCAGCGTGCTCGTGAACTCGACGTTCGCGGACGGCACCAGCGGTGTGCGCAACATCGGCTTCGGCGGCAACGCGAACCTCAGCACCAAGAGCCAGAACGCCACGATCGGCGTGTCGAACCAGCTGTCGTGGTTCAGCAAGGACAACAAGCATCGCCTCAAGCTGGCCAGTGAGCTGCGACAGGACGGCTATGAGCAGGACCAGACGAACAACGCCCTTGGCACGTTCTTCTTCAATTCACTCGCCGACCTTCAGGCGAACGTCCCGGCGATCTACACGCGCCAGCTGTCGCCGCGCCTGCAGAGTGCCAGCCAGACCATCGGCGCCATCTCGCTCGGCGATTCATACAAGCGCAGCCCCGACCTCCAGTTCCAGTACGGCGTGCGTCTCGACGGCAATCACTTCTCGGCCACGCCGAACTTGAACTCCGATGTGCAGCGCCTCTATGGCGTGCGCAACGACTTCGTGCCCAACCGTCTTTACGTGAGCCCGCGACTCGGCTTCTCGTGGACCTACGGCGAAGCGCCGCAGGTCGCTGCGTTCGACGGCGCGGTGCGCGGCCCGCGGGCCGTGGTGCGCGGAGGTGTCGGCGTCTTCCAGAACATGCCGGGCGCGTCGAGCATCGGCGGCGCCATCGACAACACCGGCCTTCCGGGCGGCGTGCAGCAGCTGAGCTGTGTGGGGCTCGCTGCCCCGATTCCGCAGTGGGATCTCTATGCGACGCATCCGGAGAACATCCCGACCGCGTGCGCTGACGGCACCAACGGCACCGTGTTCGCGAGCAACGCCCCGAACGTCACGCTCTACGACAAGGACTTCCGCGAGCGCAAGAGCGTGCGCGGCAACCTTCAGTGGAACGGCCCGCTGTTCAACAATCGGTTCGCCGCGACCGTCGAAGGGACGTACAGCGCAAACATGAACCAGAGCAGCTTCGTCGACCTCAACTTCTCGCCGTCGGTGAAGTTCAACCTGATCGATGAAGCGGGCCGGCCTGTCTACGTCAACAGTGCGAGCATCGTTCCGGCGACGGGTGCGATCGCGTCGCGGGATGCACGCGTCAGCCAGCTCTTCGCACGCGTGAGTGAGCTCAAGTCCGACCTGCGGAGCAACAGCAAGCAGGTGCGCTTCTCGCTCTTCCCGACGAACTTCAGCAGCAAACTTACTTGGTCGGCGTCGTACGTCCTCGCCGATAACCGTGAGCAAGCGCGCGGATTCTCGAGCACCGTCGGCGATCCGACGACCATCGAGTGGACGCGCAGCCAGTTCGACTCGCGCCACCAGATCACGTATTCGATCGGCTACAACTTCTTCGATGCCGTGCGCGTGAACTGGTTCGGTCGGTTTGCGAGCGGCGGTACGTTCACGCCGAGCATTTCTGGCGACGTGAATGGCGACGGCTATTCGAACGATCGGGCGTTCATCTTCGACCCGTCCAAGGCGGCGGATCCGGCGGTGGCCGCGGGCATCCGCGATCTGCTCGCATCGGGCTCCGGTCCGGCGAAGGAGTGTCTTTCGAGCCAGCTCGGGCATCTGGCGGAACGCAACAGCTGCCAGGGCCCGTGGACGTCGAGCGCGAACCTGAGTATCTCGTTCAATCCGATGAAGGTGCGCATGCCGCAGCGCACCACGCTCAGCTTCTCCGTCTCGAACCCGCTCGGCGCCGCCGACATCCTGTTGCACGGCGAGAACAAGCTGCACGGTTGGGGACAGTTCGCGCAGAGCGATCCCACTCTGCTCTACGTTCGCGGCTTCGATGCGGCCAACAGCCGGTACAAGTACGAAGTGAATCCGCGTTTCGGCAGCACCAATCCGACCTTCAGCACCTTCCGCGCGCCAGTGACGTTGACGATGCAGATTCGCGTCGACGTCGGGCCGTCGCGCGAGCGTCAGATGCTCACGCAGATGCTCGATCGCGGACGCACCCGTGACGGACAGAAGGCTCCGGAAGGAATGCTCAAGGCGATGTACGGCACGGGTGGCGTGATGAATCCGATGGCGCAGCTGCTCCGTCAGAGCGACACGTTGCAGCTCACCGGACCGCAGGCCGACAGCCTCGCGAGCATGAACCGGTCGTATACCATTCGGTTGGACAGCATCTGGACGCCGGTGACGAAGGAGCTTGCGGCGCTGCCGCAGCGATACGATCAGAGCGAGGCGTATCACGCCTACAAGTCGGCGCGTGAGGCGACCGTCGATCTGCTCGTCGTGCTGGCGCCGCGCATCAACGCGTTGCTCACGGCGGATCAGAAGCGGAAGTTGCCCGCGCTCGTGGCGAGCCATCTCGACGCGCGCTATCTCGCTGGCATTCGCAGCGGCACGGCCGGCAACACCGGCGGCGGCGTGTTCATGGGCGGCTTCCGGGGTGGTGGATTTGGTGGTGGGGGAGGTGGTGGCGAACATATCATCATTCGAGGCGGACCATGATGCAGTCAATTCGTAAGAGCGCGCGCGGCGCGCTTGCACTTTCGCTCACGGCGGCCGGCGCAGCCGGGGCGCAGGCGCAGGCCAACACTGTCTCGCCATCGGCCGTGACGACGAAGATCACCACGCGCCAGTTGCCGGCGGCGATGGCGACGAGTACCGACTCCATCGGGTCGGTGGCTGCGATTCGCCAGTTGCCGAACGGCAACGTCCTGGTGAACGACCAGGCACGTCGTCGGGTGATCATGCTCGACAAGGACATGAAGCTCGTCGGCGTCGTGGCCGACTCGACGAGCAGCACCGCGAACGCGTACGGCGTACGGGCTGGCGGTTTGATGGCCTATCGCGGTGACTCGACACTGTTCGTCGATCCAGCGTCGCTGTCGATGCTCGTCATCGATCCGAGTGGCAAGATCATTCGCACGATGGCGGCGCCGCGTCCAAACGACGTCAACTTCCTCACCGGTGGCGCGCTCGGCAATCCTGGCTTCGACGCGAAGGGTCGGCTCGTCTATCGCACGATCGACTTCGGCTTCGGCCGAGGTGGTCCGCGTCCTGAGCCGGGCAAGCCGTTCGTGCCGCCGACGCCGCCGGACAGCTCGGCGCTGGTCCGCTTCGACCTTGCCACGCGCAAGCTCGACACCGTGGGGTTCTACAAGATTCCCAAGGCGAACGTGCAGATGACCCAGACGCCGGAAGGCGGCATGCGTGTCAGCGTGATCATGAACCCGTTGCCGGTGATCGACGAATGGGCGGTGATGAGCGACGGTACCGTGGCGTTCCTGCGCGGCCGTGACTACCACGTCGACTTCATCGATGCGTCGGGTGCGAAGACGTCGGCGGAAAAGATTCCGTACGAGTGGCAGCGCATGACGGACGACGACAAGCAGCGCTTCCTCGACTCGTCGAAGGTGGCCATCGAGAAGCAGCGTGCGGCGATGCCAGCGGGTGGCGGCGCAGGGCAGGGTCGTGGTGGGCTCGCCGATGCCGCGTCGGCAATCCTGGGCGGCGCTCTTCCGGAGCGGATGACGATCACCATGTCGCACTCTGCCGGCGGCGACGGGCCGCCGCGCGTCCAGATGGGCGATGGGCCGGGCCGCGGTGGTGCAGAAGGTCCGCCGCCGGTGCAGATGGTGCCGGCGTCGGAGCTGCCGGACTACAAGCCGGTGTTCGGCGCGGGTTCGGTGAGGGCGGATATGGACGGGCGATTGTGGGTGCGGACGATTCCCACGAAGGCGACGACCGGCGGGGCGATCTACGACGTGATCGACCGGAGCGGGAAGCTGGTGGATCGGGTGCAGGTGCCGGCGGGGACGACGATCGCGGGCTTCGGCGCGGGTGGAGTGGTCTACCTTGGGTCGCGCGATGCCTCCGGGCTGCACGTGCAGCGCATCGCGACGCGGTAAGGACGGCAGGGGGCGGGGCCGGCCGCTTTTGGCGGCTGCCCCGCTCTATTCCTCTCGGCCCGCGATCACCGACATTTTCGGCTTCGTCTCGGCTTCCACGGGCGCAAATTCATATCCCGCTCCGCGAGCGAAACGAATCGCCACCTGCGCGCTCTTCGCGAGCTTCTTTCGCACGTAGCTCACATACACCTGCACCAGCGTGCGCTTGTTCGCCGACGTCTGATCGCCCCACACGAAGTCCGCCAGCGTGTCTACGCCCACCGGCTTCGGTGCATGCCAGAACATGCAGTCCACGATCCCGTACTCGTGCGGCGTCAAGTCCACCTCTCGGCCAGCGCACCACACGCGCCGAGCCTCGCGGTCGAACACGATGTCGCCAACGGCGATGCGGCTTCCCGCGTTTACCGTACGGGCGCGTCGAGTGGCGGCCTGCAGACGCGCGACCAACGTGGGTGATCCCGTGATGATTGCGTCGTCGGCACCCCCGTGCAGCAGCGAGATGCTGCGCTTCTCGTCACTCACGCGCACGTACACGATGTGCAGGGAGGGCTGTCGCCGGCGGAGCTGCCGGATCTCCTGTTCCGCATCGCGCTCACCACACGCATCATCGAGCACGACAACGTCCGGGGCAACCGATGCGAACGAGGCGAGGAGTTCCGCGAACGATGCATGGATGTCCGCCAACGTCGCCTCGTCGCTCACGGTCGTCATGACCAGGTCGACGAGTGTCGGATCTTGCGAAACGAGGGCGATCGTGGCCGTCGCGGCGCGAATTCTTTGCATGCGAGCGGTGGGAGGGGGGGGACAACATTGCTTCGCGCACTGACTAGTGTACCGTCTGCCAGGCGGTGCCGCAATTCAGATGTTTCATGGGCGGGCGCAGGCTCCGTCTTGCCGCAGTAAATGAGGCGACGCGAAGGACATTCCTGACTCGCCGCCTCGATTAGATCGCCTCGAGCAGCATTTTCCCACCTGAGCAGCCAACATGACGCTATCGACTTCCGCGCGACTCCTTCGCAGGACTCTGCACGTGGCCTCGCTGTCCGGACTGGCCCTCGCCGCCCCCACCCCCGCGGCCGCCCAGCAGACAGTACCACAACCCGAACCGCGCGTACACGCCAACTGGATCCTGGCCAACCGCTACAGCAACACGGCGCTCCGGAACGTCGTGCTCGGAACCGCCGTCCAGCCCCGCTGGATCGGCAAGACAGACTCGATGTTCTACAACTGGAAGGGCAAGAACGGCTCGCAGTTCACCCTCGTCGTCCCCATGACGACCACCAAGCGGCCGCTCTTCGACCACGAAAAGCTGGCCATCGCCCTCGCCATGACGACCCGCAAGCCGGTCGAGGCCACCAGCCTCCCGTTCACCACCATCAACTTCACCAAGGACCACAAGTCCATTCGGTTCGCCGTCGACTCCACCCGCTACGAGTGGGTCCTCGCCAGTGAGACACTGAAGAGCCTCGGGAAGGTGCTCCGCGACTCCATCGCGCAGGACGAGGAGCGTGAAGTCGGCGGCGGTGGAGGAGGCGGTGGCGGTGGCGGATTCGGCGGCCAGAACGACGAGTTCCGCAATTGGTCCCCCGACAGCACGGCGTTCGTCTTCGCGCGCAATCACAATCTCTTCATCGTCGAGCATGTGAAGCCCAACAGCAGCGCAAAGGGCGACACCACGCAGATCAGCACCGACGGCGTGAAGGACTACTCCTTCGGCTTTCGCGACACCGCCCAGGTGCAGCTCGACGAACAGCAACAGCAGGAACAGCAGCAACTCGACGGCACACAGGGCGGCGGTGCACAGCGCCGCTCGCGCGATCCACGCGTGCGCCCGCAGGCGGTCTGGTCGCCCGACTCGAAGGCATTCGCCATCTCACGCAACGACTCTCGCAAGGTGAAGGAGCTCTATCTCGTGAGCTCACTGGCCGAGCCGCGACCGACGCTGATGTCGTACCGCTATGCGATGCCCGGTGAAGAGAACGTGCCGCAGCAGGAACTCTGGGCCTTCAAGCGCGGCACCGCAAAGGTGACGCCGGTCGCCACCAAGCGCTGGAAGGATCAGCGCCTGATGAACATCCACTTCAATACCGGCTCCGACAAAATTCGTATGGTCCGTCGCGACCGCCTCCAGCGGAATCTCGACCTCATCGAGGTCGACATCGCCTCCGGCGCGACGAAGACATTGCTCACCGAGTCGCTGGAGAACGCCGCGCTCGAGCCGCAGAACGTTCGCTACACGAAGGAGGGCGGCGACATCCTCTGGTGGTCCGAGCGCTCTGGTTGGGGCCAGTACTACCTCTACGGCAACGACGGCACCTACAAGCGTCCCCTCACCCATGGCTCATGGCATGCCGAGAACATCTCGGCCATCGATTCCGTGAAGGGCGTGGTGTGGCTGACCGGTGAGGGCAGGGAAGACGGCGAGAACCCGTATCTTCGCCATCTCTATCGCGTGAACGCCGACGGCACCGGCTTCACGCTCGTCGATCCCGGCAACTTCAATCACAACACCATCGTCACGCCGACGAAGCGCTACATCGTCGACAGCTATTCGCGCGTCGACTATCCGACGAAGAACGTCGTGCGCGATGCGTCGGGCAAAGTCGTCATGACACTCGAGGAAGCCGACGTCTCCCGGCTGAAGGAGATGGGATGGCGCGCCCCGGAGTCGTTCGTCACGAAGGCAGCCGATGGCGTCACCGACATCTACGGCGTCATGTGGAAGCCGTTCGACTTCGATTCCACGCGCAAGTATCCCATCATCGCGAACGTGTATCCGGGCCCGCAGACGGAGAGCGTCAATACGACGTTCGTTCCCGGTGGCGTTCCACAGCAGCTCGCACAGCTCGGGTTCATCGTCATCCAGATCGGCAACCGCGGCGGGTCGCCGTTGCGGTCGCTCGCGTATCACCGCTACGGCTACTACAACCTTCGCGATTACGCCCTCGCCGACAAGAAGTCCGGCATCGAGCAGCTCGCCGCTCGGCACAAGTTCATCGATGTCGAGAAGGTCGGCATCTATGGACACTCCGGCGGTGGATTCCTGACCGCAGCGGCGCTGATGCTGGCGCCGTACAACGACTTCTTCAAGGTCGGCGTGAGCTCGTCGGGCAATCACGACAACAACATCTACAACCAGAACTGGTCGGAGAACAATCACGGCCTCAAGGTCGTGCCGGCAAAGAAGGACAGTGCAGCGCGTGGGCGGAATGGTCGTGGCATCGCGAACGCGAATGCCGGCGCGCCCGGTGAGGGAGGGACGGTGGCGCAGCAGGGTTCTGCGGGTGCAGACGCACGCGATACGGTGTTGATGGCGGACAGCGCGTTCCAGATCCACGTGCCGACGAACATCGAGCTCGCGCCGAACCTCAAGGGTCGCCTGCTGCTGACGACGGGCGACATGGACAACAATGTCCACCCGGGCAACACGGTGCGCCTGGTGAACGCGCTCATCAAGGCGAACAAGCGGTTCGACTACATGGTGCTGCCGGGCAAGCCGCACGGGTATGGCGACATGCAGCCGTACTTCACGAAGCTGTTGATGGAGTACTTTGCCGAGAACCTGCTTGGCGACTACT
>JBDSML010000110.1:0-26784 GCA_039915865.1 Gemmatimonadaceae bacterium
ACTCCGGCCCCAATGCCTCGCGAAACCCTGACTCGCTGGAGCTGGTCTACCCCCGCGGAGACTGCGATGGCGAAGAGGATGCCCAGGAACGCGACGAGAAAGAGCGCATGCGCAAACCAGATGAGCTGGAGGACGAGATACGAACCTGCCACGAGCGCCACGGCGCGCATGACGTCACGACTCCGCCAACCGACGGCGCGCTTATGGCGCACTTCGCCACGACCGACGGCAGGCCCCGGAACCGACCCCCGCCGCGACGGAATGGTCGCGTTCGGCACGGGCTCCCCGGAAGGACGCGTGTGAAGGTCGTTCGCGGGATCAGGATTCGTGTCGGTCATTCAACTTTGGATAGGGGACGCGACCACGCGGCCGGAATCATGCCTCGTTGCCGACGGTGACGCGGTTGTGCGAAGCGATACATTACCCCGTGACTCGATCCGACAACAGAGTGAGGAAAAGCGTGGCCGACCGTGCGACCGCCGCAACGTTCGAGTATCTCGACACCGTTTCCGCCGTGGATGAATTCACGGCGGAGATCGCAGGCGTCACCGAACTGGCGCTCGACACCGAGGGCGCAAGCTTTCACCGGTTCGTCGATCGCATTTATCTGTTGCAACTCTCCACCCGTGATCGCCACGCGGTAATCGATCCGCTGCCGATCGGCACGCCGGCGGGATTGGGCGCGTTGATGGAGAGTCCTGACGTCGAGGTGGTGTTTCACGACGCCGACTATGATCTGCGCCTGCTCGAGCAGGATTACGGGTGGCAGATCAAGCACATCTTCGACACACGCATCGCAGCACAGCTGCTCGGCTACACCGCATTCGGTCTCGCCGCGTTGCTCGAGCGTTTTTTCGACGTCAAGCTCGACAAGAAGCATCAGCGCGCCGACTGGTCGATGCGTCCGCTGACGCCGGACATGCTCGACTATGCGGCGCAGGACACGCGCTTTCTACTTGCGCTGAAGGATCACATGTCGGCCGAGCTGACTAGCATGGGCCGCCTGGAGTGGGCGCGAGAGGAGTTCGCCCTGCTCGAGGGCACGCGCTGGGCCGATGAAGAGCCGGGCATGTCGTTCCTCAAGCTGAAGGGTGCGCGCGATCTCAACCGTCGCGAGCTTGCCGTGTTGCGCGAGCTTGTGCCGTGGCGCGACGGAGTCGCCAGGCAACTCGATCGCGCGACGTTTCGCGTGCTCGGCAACGAGCAGCTGCTCGACATCGCGCGCACGCAGCCGGCGTCGCGCGAAGCGCTGGGCAAGATCAAGGGAATGCCCCGCGGGATTCTGGACCAGCGCGCCGGTGAGTTGATCGACGCGGTGCAGCGGGCGCTCGCGGTGGCGGAGTCGGATCTTCCCAAATTTCCGCGCGCGGCGCGGTGGGATCGCGATCCGGAGTTCGATTCGCGGGTCTCAGCGCTGAAAACGGCGCGCGATGAGGCGGCGAAGCGGCTTTCGTTGGATCCCGGCGTACTGTGTTCGCGGGATCGGATGGAGGCGGTGGCGCGGAAAAATCCGGCGTCAGTGGAGGAACTCGCGGACGTGACGGAACTTCGCAATTGGCAGAAAGCCGCGCTCGGCGATGCCTTCGTCGCGGTATTGGCGCCGCATCGCAAGGAAGAAGCGTCGCCTTACAAGGCTTAGGCATTTGTCGACGGTAGGCGTACCACCGCAGTGCCGATCACATTCCACAAATTCAAATCGCCGAGCTCGAGTGGCCAATGCGCGGGTGGGAGCCTTGAGTGAGAGCGTGAGCCGTCAGGGTGAGCCGTCAGCGGGAGCCGGAGCGTGGGCGTGAGCTTCGAGCAATGAGCATGACAGGGCTCGAGCTCAAGCTCGAGCCCGAGCTCGAGCTCTTAATCGCTCAATGCTGGAGGCTTCACGCTCACGCTCCGGCTCCAAGCTCAAGCGGTTGCTAGCTCAGCTCCCGCCCTTTCGTCTCAGGAATGCAAGTCCGTGCGAGTCAGGCGTTTGCTGTTCTTTGTTGGACAGCCTGACTTGATCATGTGAATCTTGTGGAATTGCATCGCTGAAAGACGATTGGATCGCGCCGGGCGCGGTGTGTGGAAAGCAGGTCCTTACAGACCCATGTACGCCCGAACGCGCGGCTCGATCCGATCCGGTGACCAGAAGGGAGTCCAAATCAAATTGATCGTGACATTCCCTACGCCGGGGATCGCCTTGAGCTGACGCTCGGCGTCGCCCATGATTTCAGGGCCACTCGGACAGCCGGGCGACGTCAGGGACATGTCGACGGTGACGTCATTGCCATCCACGCGGACGTCATAGACGAGGCCCAGGTCGACGATGTTGAGATTGAGATCGGGGTCCTTCACCTTGCGCAGTGCGAGCTTGGCCGTTTCGAGGCTGAACTCGGAGAAAGCTGCGGCGGTGCCCGGAGCGGGAGTCGGAGCGGCATCCGCCGGTTCGGCGGGCGCGGACTCGGTGGTGATTTCCTGGTCGGTCGACATTGGTGCGTACTCCAAACGAGACCCTTGGAGTATCACCAGCGAGCGAGCGTCTCGCTAGCGCTTCTTGGCCGAAGCCACCTTGACGGTGGACTTCTTCGCATTGGCACTGCTCTTCTTCGCCTTCGAGGAGCTGGCCTTCCGCTTTGGCCTGGACGACGAGGCCTTGCCGCTCTTCGACCTGGACGACGCCGAGCTCTTCGCCTTCTTGCCCTTGCTGCGGCCGCGAGCGGCGCGCTCGGGCTTGTTCCAGCCGACCGCGCGGTCGGCGCGGAAGGAGCGCGGCATGGCGATGGGGCCGCCGGCGAAGTCGGTGACGGCGAGGGCGGCCGCGTCGGCGAGGTCGGCGCGAACGTCGCTGATGACCTTCGCGGGGCGACGCGCCCTGGCGGCGTGCACGCGGTTGGTCAGCAGGACGACGAACATGTCGCGCTCCGGATCGATCCAGAGGGACGTGCCCGTGTAGCCGGTGTGGCCGTAGGCATTGGCGCCCATGTACTTGCCGCAGCCGAACGAGCCAGCACAGGTATCCCAGCCGAGTGCACGAGTTCCGGCGGCGCGCCTGGTGAAGAGCTGGACGGTGCTGTCGGCGACGATGCGTGCGCCATTGTAGCTGCCGCCGTTCAGCATCATCTGCGCGAAGATCGAGAGATCGCTCACGGTGCTGAACAAGCCGGCGTGACCGGCAACGCCGCCGAGGGCGTAGGCGTTCTCGTCATGCACCTCGCCGCGGAGCGGATAGCCGCGGGGTGGGGTGAGCTCGGTCGGGGCGATGCGGCCGCGCAGCGATGCGTCGGGACGGAAGAAAGTGTCCGTCATGCCGAGCGGCTCGAGGACGCGACGCTTGATAAAGGTGTCCAGCGCCTCGCCAGCGACTGCTTCGACAGTGAAGCCGAGCATGTCGGCGCCGAGGTCGGAGTACTCGTAGTACTGGCCAGGTGCGGCGAAGAGCGGAGTGGAGATGACCGCGGCGCGCGCCTCTTCCGGGGTGTGTGCGATACGCCACAGGTCGCGGCCAGCGGGCAGTCCGGAGCGGTGCTCGAGCAGCATGCGGAGGGTGACGTTCTCCTTTCCGCCGCCGGTGAAATCGGGAATGTATTTGGAGACCTGGTCGTCGAGGTGGAGCTTGCCCTCGTCGAACAGGATCATGACCGCAGTGGTGGTGGCGATGACCTTCGTGAGCGACGCGAGATCGTAGATCGTTCGCTCGGCGACGACGCTACCGGATTCCGCCGTCCAGCCCATGCGTCCGAAGCCCTTCTCCCACACGGTGGCGCCGCGGCGTCCGACGACGACGGCTGCACCGGGATAGCCACCGGCCTTGATACCGCGCTCGATGACGCGGTCGATCGTGGCGAGGCGTGCTGCCGACATGCCGACCGCACTGGGCAGCTTGGCAGGCAGGCCGTCGCCAGGGACGGCATGCTTGACCGGCGTGACCGGGTGCAGGGCAGTAGCTGCGGCGAGCAGAAGGTTCAGCAACTTCGGACTCCTGGAAACCACTTCGCGCTGTTCACGAGCCGCTGGGGAATTGTAGGCAGCACGCGTGCGCTGACGCAGGTGAAAACTTTGGTCCGAGTCAGGGAGGATCGATCGACTCGGCTAACGTACTCTACTGTTCGGGGCGACACTGTGTTCCAACACACGGAGCCGCGCGCCCATTATGTGTCGCAGTTGCACGACGAGCAAGAGAAATTCTCGTCACCGGGAAACGAATGGGGTGAAGAGGAGGATCATCTGTTCAGGAAGGCGGAAGGACGGATGACGGGGGGAGGGAGGAACCTGGGAACGGAAAGATCCGTAGTGAAGGGTCTGGCCGGACTCGATTTCCCTCGGCAACCCTTTGCCGTCCCCTCGTGACAGATTGGTTGGACGTCATGGAGAATGAACAGCTCACCGTACAGCGCGCCATCAGTGGCGACCAAGCGGCGATGCGGGCCCTTTGGACCCGCCATGCTCCGCATATCGACGTCGTGGTCCGGCGTCTGGTCGGTCACGACCCCGATCTCGCTGCGGACGTCGCGCAGGAGGTCTGGATCCAGATTTTCCGGGCGCTGCCCAGCTTCAGGGGGGACGCGCAGTTCGGGACCTGGGCCCACCGCATCGCGGTGAACCGAACGCTGAACGCATTGCGCCGCACGAAGCGAATGGCGGCGATGGAGGTGGACGTGGACGACGAAACAGCATCCGTCGAGCCAGAGGCCGAGCGGGCCCTGCTCGCGGCTTCGATCGAGGAAGCCGCGAACAAGCTGTCGCCGGGCGCGCGCACCGTCTTCCTCCTCCACGACGTCGAAGGCTACACGCACGAGGAAATCGCCGTCGAGCTGGGAATTACGGCGGGCGGCTCCAAGTCCCAACTTTTCAAGGCGCGTGCAAAGTTGCGCGTCCTGCTTGCACACATGGTCGATGCACCCAAACGTCCTACGATTCGCTCCAACACCGCGGAACATGCAGCACCTGCATACTGAACGTCTCGCCGCCCTCGGCGATGACCAGCCCAGCACGGAGGAGGCGGCGCACCTGGCCGCCTGCGACGCCTGCGCCCATGAGGTGAGCGCCTACCAGGCGCTCGTCGCCATGGCGCATGACGAGCAGCAGGCGTTCGGGCTGCCGCTCACGCGATGGGAGTCGATCTCGGCGGAGCTCGCGGACAGCGCGCCGACGCTGCGGCTGGAGCCGCGCGCGCCAGCCGTGCACTCCAGGCGATGGATGCTTCGGGTCGCGGCGGGACTGCTGCTGGTCGCCGGAGGGGCTGTCGCCGGTCGCGTCTCGACGGGCGGCGCTCCGTTGCCCAGTGCGCCGAGCGTCGTGGCGAACGGGGCAGATGCACAGAGCACGGAAACGACGGTGGCGCAGGTCAACCCCGATTCGTCGTTCTTTGCGTCGGCGGACGACGCGCGGGCCGCGCAGCAGCGCTCCGAACTGCTCTACCAGCAGGCGACGGCGTACCTCGCCCGCATCGACACCACGGGTGCAGGTGATCCGAGCCCGGTGGCGTACCGCTCACGTCTCGCCGCGCTCGACCGCGTGCTTTCCACCACGCGCGATGCGCTGCGCGAGGCGCCGCACGACCCGGTCATCAACGGCTACTACCTCACAACGCTGGGGCAGCGCGAAGCGACGCTCCGGCAGATGAACACGGCGCTTCCAGCGTCGCTCAGGGTGAACAGCTTCTAATGTCGTCACTGTCCTTGCATTCGGACGCTCGACCGAGCGGACAGACGTCGCTCGGTGTCGTGCTCGCGCTCGTGATGCTCGTCGTGGCAGCTGCGCCGGCGGACGCACAGCAGCGCATCGAGATCACGACCAAGCGGACGGTCCCGCGATCTGACCTGACGGACTCGCTGCGCCGGCTGCAGCGGCAGGTCGACTCGCTGTCGCACGCATACAATGAAGACGACCAGTTGAGCGTGGTGCAGCGTCGCAAGGTCGAGGAGGATCTCGCGAGGACGGTCGAGCGTCTCGACGACCTGTCGTCGCGGATGAATGGCGGCATGCTCGCGCCAGCGGCTCCAATGGGCGTTCGCGTGGGTCGGGCCGATGCCGAAGCGATGACGCGCGCGCTGATGCAGGTGCGCGAGTTCGAGCAGGCGATGCCGCGCGGCTGGATCGGCTTCGTTGCGCAGGGACCCGCGCTCGAGCCGCGCGTCGAGGGCGGTGAGCTGATCGTTCGCTACTTCGCGTACCCGCGCATCATCTCCGTGGACCCGAGCTCGCCCGCGCAGCGTGCGGGCATTACGACGAACGACACGCTGATCGCCTACGACGGACGCGACGTGCGGGAGAACGAGATCTCGCTCACGCGGCTGCTTCGCCCGAACGCCCGCGTGCGGGTGCGCCTGCTGCGCGACGGCCGGGTGTTCGAGATTCCCGTGACGGTGGCGGCGGTGCCGTCGCGCATCGTGGCGCGTCGCGACGACGAAGTGCGTGGCGGTCGGGAGCCGTGGAGCGTGCCGGATGCGCCGAGCTTTCCTCGCATCGCGATGGCACCGCCCGTGGCGACTGGCGGTGCGCGCGTGACCGTCAGCGCGGCGCAGCCCAGCATCGCTCCGACACCGGGTGCCCGTCCGGTGCGCACGATCTTCCTCGGCATGACGAACGCCGGTGTTGCCGGCGCGCAACTGTCGACGATCACGAAGGATTTCAGCGATGCCATGGGCCTCGCGGTGACGTCGGGCGTGCTGGTGATGAATGCGCCCCTGGGATCGCTGGCGTACGAGTCAGGGCTCCGCGACGGGGACATCATCACGAAGGCCGGCGGGCAGGTCGTGCGGTCGGTGTCCGAGGTGCGGGACCTGGTCAGGCTCGCCAGCGACGATGGCGAGCACGCCATCGAGGTGGACGTCCTGCGCCAGAAGAGGGCGCAGCGCATCGTCCTCAAGTGGTGATTCAGCGGGGCTGAACCTGCGACTTCATCGGTTGAGGATCGGCGCTCTCCAGCTTTCGTCCATCGGGCACCAGCGACTTGTGAATCGCCAGCGCGGCAATGGCGCCATCCGCCGCGGCGGCGATCGCGAGCTGCGGACCGGGTACGATGTCGCCGGCCGCGTAGCAATTCAGCAATGACGTGTGGTAGCTGTCATCCACGATGATGTGAGCGCCTTCGTCGCGCGCACAGCCGAGTTGCGCGCCGAGGTCGTCGGCAGGGTATTGGCCGATGGCGAAGAACACCTTGTCGGCGTCGAGCTGCAAGCCGTCCTCGAACTCGATCGACTGTAACTTCGAGCCCTGGTGCTTCACGCACGTGATGGGCGACTCGAGCACGGGGATGTTGAGCGCGTCGAGCTTCTCGCTGTATTCGTCGAGATCGAAGTCGGCGGGCGCGCCGTTCGTGCAGATGATGATGTCGCGCGTCCACGTGGTGAGATTGAGCGCGAGACCGACGGCTTTGCGCCCCTTGCCCAGCACCACGACCTTCTTGCCGATGCACTCGTGCCCATCGCAATCGGGGCAGATGTGCGCGCTCGCGCCGTAGAGGCGATCGAGTCCGGGGATGTCGGGCCACACGTCCTTGAGCCCGATGGCGAGCAGCAGCCGTCGCGCGTCGACCTTGCGTCCGTCGCCGAGGATGAGCTGGAAGTGTCGTTCGTCGTGGCAGGCGACGCGTTCGCACTGTGCGTCCACGAGCTCGACGCCAAGCTCGCGCGCTTCGTCGCGGCCCATGCCGCGCAACTCGGCGGGACGGATACCGGGATGACCCAGAAAGCCGTTGATGCCGCGCGTCTCCCAATTGCGCGGGTCGCCGGAGTCGATGAGGATGACGCTGTGGAGATAGCGGGCGAGCCAGACACCGGCGCTGAGTCCCGCTGGACCGCCTCCGATGATGGCGACGTCGTAGGTTTTGTCGTCTTGCATGGCGCGCTGTCGCGGCAAGAAGAACGCCGTCAGTCCTTCAGCGAGCCGCCGGGCATGAGGTACAACAGGCGCAGCGTGGCCCGGTCCGAGTTGCCGATCGTCGAGGTCGCGGACTCGCGGTACATCACGCTCGTGGGGTCGTTGGCATGGTTGAGGCCCAGCGCGTGGCCGATCTCGTGACGGATAATGCCGCCGACGGTGGCGACGGTCAGTGCGCGGCCCGTGCTGTCGTGGTTCGCGATGGCGATGTAGGCCTTGGCGATCTGGAACTGGCTCGTCTGGATGCGCTCCGTGACGCCGATGCGTTGCCCTTCGCCGCTTGCGAAGCGGTCGATCCACCGGATGGTGATGTCGGCGGAGGTGGAGTCGTAGATGAACGTGAAACGCAGGGGGAAGCCCGCTTCGCTCCACTCGGCGAACACGGTGCGGCCCATCTCCGGATATCGTGCGTCGAAGCCCGGGATGGCTGACGCAGGCTCGATGTAGACGCGCAGTGCCTCGCTCAGACGCTCGGGCCAGCGATAGAGTGCGCTGTCCTGCTCCGAGAGGATGTCGTTGACGTAGGTACCCGTCGCGAGATTCCGCACTCGGCGGCGCATCTCCTCAGGTGACGTCGACTGGCCTTTCCCAGTGGGAATGAGCTCGCGCCGTACCGTGCCCTGCACGAGCCCAGCCGCGACGACTGTCGTATCGCGCGCGAGCGCGACCTGCTCGCGGTGTTGCGCACGAGCCCGGCCCGCGCGGGCATTGACGACGATGAATACCGCGAGCGCGGTGACCAGCGCAGCGAGAACCACCTCGACGCGAAGGCGAACTAGCGGACGCCGCCAGGTGGAAGCGTGTAGAGCAGCCGCACCGTCGCGAGGTCGGCGCGCGACAGCGAGCGCACGCGAACCTTGGGCGCCATGATGCTCGTCGAATCCACGGTGTGATCGAGGCCGAGCAGGTGGCCGACCTCGTGGAGGGACATGGCGTGCATCGCCTCGTCGTCCAGGATGGAGCCTTCGCGATGGTACACGGCGAGCACGATGTCGGCGTCGGTGATCCACCAGCTGTCGTCGCGCGCCCACTTGGTGCGCCCGCTGATCTCTTCCTCGAAGTGATCGATGAAGGTCACGTGGACGTCGGCCGCGCTGGAGTCGCGCGTGAAGGCGAAGCGGATGGGGAGGCCGAGAGAGTCCCACTGCTGGAACGCGCTCTGGACTTCAGCGACGTACCTGTCGCTCCAACCGTCGATGTCGGAGCTGGGCTGGACCCAGACGACGAGCGGATCACTCGGGCGATTCGGCCAGCGCGCGAGGGCGCTGTCGCGCTCCGCGAGCATCTCGCCGATATAGGTGCCGCGCGAATGCGAGGCGAGCTGTCGGCGGACCGCGGCGCGTTCGGCAGCCGCGGAGCGGGGCGGCAGCGGACGGCCGAGTGCTCCTTCGCTGGCCACACTCGTGCGGCCGCCCGGGGCGCGGACGGAGGCGGAGAGCGGAAGCATGGCGAGAAGGAGGGCGGCGAGGCCAAGCCCGAAGCGAACGGTGGGGCGAATACGAAGTGTCATCGGCTACTTCGCGGCAGGGCTGTGGTGCCCGCGGCGAGAAAGTCGCCGACCACAGTGAACAGACGCTCTGGAGCTTCCCAGAACGGCATGTGGCCGGCATCAGGAATGAGGGTGAGACGTGCTCGTGGCAGCAGGGTGGACAACTCCGTGGCGACTGCTACCGGAAGGGCGTCGCGTTCACCGTGAAGGACGAGCGTTGGTACGGAAAGGGTACGCAGTTGCTCGAGCCAGTCATACCCCTCGCGGCGCAAACGTGCCAGGATCGCCGCTCCGGTGAGGCTCGCCGCTTGGGGAGGCGTAAAATAGCTGGCAAACGACGCGTCGGCGAACCACGCTGGGTAGATGGCACGCGCGTGCTCCGCCTGGATTGCGGGGTCGGGCTGATGCAGGGCGCCGCCGACGAGACGAATGACCGTCGCGAGATTCTCGCCGTCCAGTTTCGCGAGCGCGTTCGCGTGGAGTCGTTCCATCCATGCGCTCGTCGGACCGACGGAATTGAGCGTGATGAGTCGTCGCACTCCGGCGAGGTCGCGGAGGGTGCCGAGCATGGCGATGGCGCCGCCCCACGAATGTCCGAGCACGTCCCACTGGCGGATGCCGAGCGCGCGGCGGAGTGCGCCAACGTCGTCGGCGTCGTCGTCGATGCGCGCGTCGATGGGGTCAGGCGGCGCCTGTGATTCACCGCGGCCGCGCTGGTCGTAGAGAATGACCTGCCGCGCGACGGCGAGCGGAGAGAGCGCGGGCCAGAGGAGCGCGTGATCGTAGAGCAGGCCGCCATTGACGAGCAGGAGTGGCGGCATTCCGGTGACGAATGGGCTGGTCCACACGGCGAACTCGAGGCCGCGCACGCGCACGGTCATGCGATCGAGCGCAGGTGTACGGCCCAGCGAGCGCCGGTAGGCGATGAACTCGTCTCGCGTCATGCGAGCAACGTAAACGAGCGGCACGTCCATTGCCTTTGCCCCGCGCATGAAATCGTCTGATGTACGGTTACCAACACGGGACGCTGGATCCCGATGGTTCGTCGTCCTGTTGCGTGTCGCGCTGGCGATCGGTGCGCTATGGGCACTACGGCGTGAGTTGCATGATGTTCACGCCGATGCGCTCGTCGCTCAGGTCCAAGCGTACGGTTGGAGTCATGTTGCGTTAGCTGTCATCTGCGCGACAGGTAGCTTCGTTGTGCTTGGTGTCGTGGAGCTTCTTGCCGTCCGGCATGCAGACACTGCCGCGAAGACGCGTGTCTCCGTCCGCGCCGCGCTCGGTACGGGTTTCGTCGCGAATGCAGTGAGCCAGTCGGTTGGTGTCGCGCTGTTGACGGGCGCCGCGGTGCGAGTACGCGCCTATGCGCGCTACGGGATGGATGCTGTCGCGGTTGCGCAGGTGACGGCGTTCGTCACGCTGACGGCGACGATCGGACTACTCGCGGCAGGCGCGGCGGCACTGCTCGCGACGAGCGTGCCGGTCGTCATCGGCACGACGACGATCGCCGTACGTCCGTGGGGCGTGCTACTCGGCTGCATCGTCATGGCCTACCTGGCGTGGAGCGTGGTCGGCAAACGCGATTTCATCGGGCGCGGACGATGGCGTCTTGCGCGTCCGTCGCCCGCGATGGCAGGGAGCCAGATCCTTCTTTCGGTGCTCGACTGGCTATTGGCGGGCATGGTGCTCTACGCGTTCATGCCGGCGTCGGCGGGACTCGGTGTTGCCGCTGTGCTCAGCGCCTATGTCATCGCACAGACCGTCGCGGTGACGAGCCACATTCCCGCCGGTGCGGGTGTGTTCGAAGTAGCCGTGCTGTCACTCATCACGCGAGCGGCGCCGGCAGTGGATCGGTCGGCCGTGGTGGCGGCGCTCGTGATGTTTCGCGTGGTGTATTACCTCGCGCCACTTCTCATTGCGACAGTTGTTGCGGGGGTGGTGGAGCTCTCCCGGGCGCGCGGGCGACGCGCGCAGAGCGGCGACGCGTCATACGCTGAAGTGAGGGCGCAGCGTGCCAGTTGAACTGCTGGACAGGTCGGTTGCGACTGTGCCGCTCGACTCGGAAACGACGGTGGAGTGGCTGGTCGACAACGCGAAGGCATATGGTGCGATACTCCGTGCCATGGCCGGCGCTCGGCAGTCGATCTGGATCTCGCAGCTCGCCTTCGACGCCGACTGCATCGCGTACGGTGAAAGCCCGGGGCACGACACGAGGTTGCTCGACACGATCGTCAGCGCAACGCGGCGGACGCATCTCGACGTCCGCATCCTGCTGAACGAAAGCCTGTTGCTCGACACGGCGACGGCATTGCGCGCCGCACTCGCGCGCGAGAATGCGAGCGACATCGAGGTGCGGGGCATCAGCCGATTCCCGCAGTTGCTGCATGCGAAGCTGCTCATCGTGGACGGGCGCGAAGCGTTCGTGCTCGGCTCGCCGTTCGTGAATGGATACTGGGACGACGACCAACATCGTCCCGTCGACGCGCGTCGGCCGATGCGCGAGCTCGGCGGACGACCGCTGCACGACCTGTCGATGCGCGTAACGGGCGCCGTCGTGCGCTCGCTCGGCGACATGTTCGCCGAACTGTGGGATGATGTCGCGGAGAGGACAGCGGGAACATCAGTGCGGCGACGGGGACACACCGCGCCATCGGCGACGGAAGCAGTACGTGCCATTTCGACGGTGCCGCCTGGTGTGCTCCCACGACAACCGGAAGGGCGAACGGAGATCCTCGCGGCGATGGAGCGTGGCATCGGACGAGCGCGCTCGCTGCTGTACATCGAGCACCAATATCTCAGCTCGCGCGCCGTGATCCGTGCACTCGTCGCGGCGCTCGTGCGCTCGCCGGCGCTCGAAGTGATCGTCGTGCTCAACCAGAATCCCGACGTCACCGCGTATCGCGGTTGGCAGAACGCGCGATTGGCCGAAGCGAAACTGCGATCGCATCCGCGCGTTGGATTCTTCGCGCTGTGGTCGGCCGAGCGCCTGGACAATGACGTGGTGGCGCTGAACCAGGTGTTCGTGCACAGCAAGGTCATCATCGCGGACGACGAGTGGGCGACGGTGGGCAGTGCGAACGTCGACGGAGTGTCGCTGCATTCGTATGGCAACGACTTCGAGAGCAGGCTCGGACAGCGCGTGTTCAGGGACGTGCGCAACTTCGACGTGAATCTCGAGCTCTCGGAAAATGGTGGTGCGACCGATGGGTCGATCGGCGAGCTGCGACGCCTGCTGTGGTCGGAGCATCTCGGCGAGGACGTCGACGTGGAGTCGCGACCGGATGATGGTTGGTTGCCGCTCTGGCATGCGCGCGCCGCGGCGAATGTCGCGCTGCTCAATTCCGGTGAGGCCTGCAACCATTTCCGCGCGCCGCGCAGCTTCGTGCTGCCGTACAGCAGTGCGTCGACACCAAGCGGGCAGCTCGAGAGCCTCGGCGTGCACCGCGATACCATCGACCTTCGGTTCAAGCCGTCGTGGCTGGAAGTACACTGCAGTCCGAACTGGATCAGGAACATGTTCGCATGAGTGCGATCCATACGACAGTCGTGACGAAGGACGCGGTCGATGCCGCGTTTTGCGAATTCGTGCGTGATCCCCTGTTTCCCTGTCTTGCGGGCAAGGGCGTCGTGAACTCCAACGGCAACGAGATGGGTGTGTACGACGCACTTGGGTCGTCGCGATCGACACGCGAGTTGTCGCGGGACCTCGGTGCGTTCGTTCGCACGATCGCTGCGGAGGACGCGGCGCTTCGCACGTTCGTGGCTGTATTTCCCGGCGCAATCGCCATCGAAGAGAGCGCGTTCGAGCATCAACTATGGACGCAGCTGCAGCGGCTGCACGACACCGAAGGTGCTGATGCACCATGGGATGCGGCGGTGAGCGACGATCCGGACGATCCGGACTTCTCCTTCAGCCACGCTGGGTGTGCACTGTTCGTGGTCGGTCTTCATCCGCGCAGCTCGCGCATGGCGCGTCGATTCCGCTGGCCGACGCTCGTGTTCAATCCACGCGCGCAGTTCGAGCGGCTGCGCGCCGACGGCAAGTTCGAGCGGCTGCGCGGGCTCGTACGCGAGCGCGAGATCGCCTTGCAGGGCACGTTGAACCCGAACCTCGCCGACTTCGGCGAGCGATCCGAAGCGCGACAATATTCGGGGCGAGCCACGGAGCAGGACTGGCAGTGTCCTTTCCATCGTCAGCAGAAATGAACGTGGTCGAGCGCCGGCATCTCGAGCCGCAGACTGGAACGGCGTTCGTGATCCAGCGCGGACAATTGCTGCGGATGATCGATCCGCTAGGCGAGCAGGTCGCAGATCTGGTCTCGTTCGCCGCTGATGATCATGGCGAATGGTTGTCGTCCGGCCGAACGATCGATTACGCGAACACGATCTACCTCACGACGGGACACACGCTGTACTCGAATCGCAGCCGTCCGATGTGGACGATCGTCGACGACACGGTCGGCCGACATGATTTCCTGCTGACGCCGTGCAGCCCGGAGACGTTCACGATCATCTACAAGACGACGGCGCACCATCCGAGCTGCTTCGAGAACCTGTGGCGCAACCTCGCCCCGTTCGGCATCGCGCCCGACGCCATTCCGACGACGTTCAACGTGTTCATGAACGTGGTGGTGCTGCCGACGGGTGAGCTGGAGATCCTGCCGCCGAGGTCGCGTGCCGGCGACTATCTGCTGCTGCGCGCGGAGATGGATCTCGTCGTCGGCGTGACGGCGTGCTCGGCGGAGCTCTCCAACAACGGAAGCTTCAAGCCGATCGACGTCGAGGTGCTGTCGGAATGAATCGCCGCGTGACGAGCACGCAACACGCGCATCGGAGTAGCGGCATGTCGCAGCACGGTGCCGCGATACGGCACACCGCCCACGAACACCCGAGCGCCGAGCGCCATCCAGCTGCCGACGGCTCGCTCGGCGAGCCACGCGGGAGCGAACAGCGAGGCTTTCGCGGGAAAGACTCGCGTGCCGTTCGCGCGCTGCCGGCCCACTTCGGCGATGAGTGCAATGACGCAGGCCGCGACGCCGAGCGCGCGCCAACCGCTGAAGCGCACGATGGCGACTGCCAGCGGCAAGACGGACAGCTGCAGCGCGAGGCGCGCCGGCCGGGCGATTTCGTCGTATGCCTGCCGAACGCGCTGCGACAGGAAGTGTGGCGCGTCGGGCGGGTGGCGCGCGACGAAGAGGTCGAGCGGCACGCTCTCGCGGCCGCCTGCGGCGATGACGGTTCGGACGAGCTCGAGGTTCTCGAACATCGCGCGGCCGTCGTAGCCGCCGGTGCGCTGGAGGATGGAGCGACGAACGCCGAGCGTGCCGGGCCAGTCGCCACCGTAGACGCGATTGAGAAGTGTGCGGCCCGTGTCCCAGCAGGCGTGCCACGGCAGCGACGTGAAGTAGTTCTGCGGACGAACGACGTCCGCGTCGCCGAGATAGTCGACGATGCGCGTGAGTGCCTCGTCGTCGTAGCGAACGTCGTCGTCGGCGATGATGACGCGTTCGTGAGAGGCGAGCCGGAGGCCGGTGAGCACTCCGCCGACCTTGCCCATGGGCGTCGCGAGATCGGGCGCCGGAGCGACGTGACGAACGAGGTCGCCCCAACGCGCGGCGTGCGCGGCGAAGATCTCGGGCGCCGAGCCGTCGACGACGATCGTCTCCGCGCGCGGCGCGAGCCAGCGGAGATAGTCCGTCAGCTCGCCGTGGGCCCGCGACTCGTGGGAGCGCAGGGGAAGGATGTACGTGCTGCGCGTGGCGTCCACTCGTTCCATGGGTGGGATGGGGGCAACTGCCGTGCCTCTTTTCGAGCCGGCAGATGACGGAGCGTTCGTTGGGAGATCTGCCCGCCGACGAGATGCGAGCGCACCTGCACCGCATGGCGGATTGGGTGGCCGATTACCGCGAGACGGTTGCGTCGCGGGCGATTGTGCCGACGGTGCATCCGGGGGCGATGCGAGCCCGAATGAGCGCGTCGATGCCAGCGTCGGCCGACGACATGTCGCGGATCATCGAGGAGCTCGACGCGGTCATCATGCCCGGCGTGGTTCATTGGGGGCATCCCGCGTTCCTCGGATATTTCGGCAGCACGAGCAATGGGCCGGCGTTGCTGGGCGAAATGGTGGCCGCCGCGCTCAACGTGAGTGCGATGACGTGGAAGACGTCGCCGGCGGCGACAGAGCTGGAGCAGGTGGTGCTCGATTGGATCCGCGAGTTGCTCGGATTGCCAGCGGGCTTGTTTGGCGTCGTGTACGACACGGCGTCGGTCGCGATCATGCATGCGTTCGCAGCGGCACGCGAGCGCGTCGCCAGCGACGTCCGCCGGCGCGGGCTCGCGGCGCGCGAGGACGTGCCGAGGCTGCGCGTGTACGCGTCGGACCAGGCGCACAGCTCTGTCGACAAGGCGATGGTCGTGCTGGGGCTCGGAGAGGAAAACGTCGTACGTATTCCGTCGGACCACTCGTTCAGAATGGACGTCGCTGCGTTGCGGATGGCGATGGCGGAAGACGAAATGCGTGGATGGCGCGCGATGGCCGTGGTGGCGACGATCGGCACGACGTCGACGGCGAGTGTCGATCCGGTGCCGGAAATTGCGGAGGTGGCGCGTTCGTTTGGCGCGTGGCTGCATGTCGACGCGGCGTACGGTGGGGCGATGGGTGCGCTGCCCGAGTCACGATGGATGATGCGCGGCGTGGAGCACGCCGATTCGCTCGTCGTCAACCCGCACAAGTGGCTGTTCGTGCCGCTCGACTTCAGCACGCTGTACGTCCGCGATCCCGAGCACGTGCGCGCCGTCTTTGCGAACACGCCGGAGTACCTGCGCGGCGATGCCATGGTGCGAGACGATGGCGATGTCGTCGTCAACTACATGGACTACGGCATCCAGCTCGGCCGTCGATTCAGGGCGCTCAAGGCATGGATGGTGTTTCGCGCATTCGGGAGCGAGGGAATCATCGCACGCATTCGCGAGCATCGGCGGCTGGCGGAGTCGTTCGCAGAGCGCGTGAGGCTCGCATCAGGGTTCGAGCTGACGGCGCCAGTGACGATGGCCGTGGTGTGCTTTCGTCATTCGCTGCCGGGCATGAGCGAGGCTGCGGCGGATGAGCACAATGAGCGGATCGTCGAGGCCGTGAACGCCGCGGGTCAGGCGTACCTCACGCACACGCGGCTGCGTGGACGCACGAGCATGCGAGTGGGGATCGGCAACATCGAAACGACGGAGGCCCATGTGGCACAGGTCTGGGCGGCCATCAACGAGCAGATCGTGAGAATGTCGCCCTGATCCACTCGTGCGCTCGCGGTTCAGAGTGACCACGCCGTGGGTGAACGATCCCAGCGATGTGCACGCATCGTCGACAGCACCTCCCGTGACAACGTCACGCCGTCGCTCACCGCGGCATTCTTGCCGACGTTCGCGATGCTGCGCATGCCGGGAATCACCGTGCTGACGCGATCGTCGGCGAGGATGAAGCGCAGCGCGAGCTCGGGGAGCGTCATGCCTTCTGGAACGTCCGGATACAGCGCCTCGACGCGATCGAGGGTGGGGCCGAGGTTCTCCGGTCCGAAATAGATGTGGCGGAAATCGGTGTCGGGGAATGTCGTCTCGAGCGACATCGTTCCGGTGAGCGACCCTTCGTCGAACGGGACGCGGGCGATGACGGCGATGTCGAGCTCCTCGCACAGCGGAAAGAGTTCGTCTTCCGGCGCTTGATCGAAGATGTTGTAGATGACCTGCACGGCGTCGACGTGACCGGTGCGCAGCGTATCGAGCACATTGTCCGGCTCCCATCGATTGACGCTGACGCCGATGCCGCCGATGAGGCCTTCATCGCGCAGGTCGGACATGGCGCGCCACCAGCGGTCGTCGCGCGCCCAGGCATCTTCCCACACGTGAAACTGGAGGAGGTCGAGCATCGGGATGCCGACGTTCGCCATCGTCTTCTCCGCGTATTCGCGGATGTGGTCAGCCGGAAAGACCTCGTCGAGCGTCATGCCTCGGCGCGAGGGCCACGTGAAGTTCTTCGGTGGGATCTTGCTCGCGGTGTAGAGGCGCGTGCCGGGATGCGCGCGCACGACCTCGCCGAGAAGTCGCTCGCTGTGGCCGGCCCCATAACCCCACGCCGTGTCGAAGAAGGTGCAGCCGAGTCGCACGGCTTCGTCGAGTGCTTCGCGCGACTTGTCGTCGTCGGAGCCGGCCCAGCCGCTCATGCCCCACATGCCGTAGCCGATCTCTGAGACCGGGTAGCCGAGCCGGCCGAATTGTCTTGATTCCATGCGCGTGAATCTATTTGAACTCAGGGGCGCTCGCTGCGCTCACTTACGGGGCGCCAGCGCTTCGCGCTTGGCTTACGGGGCGCGGGCGCTCCGCGCCCGGTTTAGGGGGCGCATCGGCGCTTCGCGCCTCGCTTACGGCAACCGCAACGACGGACCTGCAACAACAACAACCGAACGATCAGTTCGCGACCGAGATGCGTTCCCCGACGTGAGCGCCTTGTTCGAGTTGATCCAGTACGGCGACGGCAAAATCCTCGATCGAGATTGTGCTCTTGCCTGCGTCGTTCACGAGGAGTTGATCGCCGCTGATGCGATACTCGCCCGTGCGCCGGCCGGGACGGATCTCCGCCGCGGGACTGATATACGTCCAGTCGAGATCACCCGCGCTGCCGCGGTAGACAGCCAGCGCGTCGCGCTGGGCGAGTGCTTCGGGCTTGTAGGCGTCGGGAAAGTCAGGCTGGTCGACGAGCTGTTGGCCGGGCACGAGCTCCAGACTGCCCGCGCCACCGACGATGATCAGGCGCTTCACACCCGACGTTCGCGCGCCCTCGATGAGCGCGGCGGCAGCGGTGGTGAGCGACGACGCAGGCCGGCCGTCCTGGCCCGGCCGCGGAGAGATGGCGCTCACGATGGCGTCGACACCGGAGGAGACCTGCGCGACGCTGTTCGATTGTGTCGCATCGGCCTCGACGACGTCGAGATTGTGCTGGGGAAGAATCGTCGCGTCATCGCGAACGGCCGCCGTGACCCGATGCTGGCGATTGAGCGCTTCGCTGACGATGTGCTGGCCGATGTTTCCGCCAGCGCCGAAGACGACGAGATGCATGGGATGCGCTCCAAGCGATGCGGCGCGAGCCGCGGTACGTGATGCCCGGAGAACAATGCCTACACGCGGGAATTGATTCCCGCTCACTTATTTCACGTCAACCCGCCGCGACTGTCTCGAGACCGGCGGCGTGCGCCAGGATCTCATACGAGTGCAAGCGCGCGACGTGATCATGGATGTTCGCCGTCACGATCAGTTCATCCACCTGCGTCTCTGCAACCAACCGCTCGAGGCCCGTCTTTACTGTCGCCGGACCGCCCACGATGGCCAGACGCAGCGTATACTCCACGCTGAACCGCTCCTGCGGCGTCCACAGCGCGCTCATATCGTCAACGGGCGGCTGCAGCAGCAGCGGACGTCCGCGCTGCAGCGCCACGAACTGTTGCAGCAGCGACGTGAAGAGACGCTGCGCCTCGCCGTCAGTGTCCGCGGCAACCACACCTACGCCCGCCATGGCATACGGCCGGTCGAGATATTCCGACGGCTCGAACTGCGCGCGATACAACTCGAGCGCGGCAAGCAGCTGATCGGGCGCGAAGTGCGACGCGAAGGCAAAGGGCAATCCGAGCTTCGCCGCCAACTGCGCGCTGAAGGTGCTCGAGCCGAGCAGCCAGACGGGGACGTCGAGACCAGCGCCGGGCACGGCGCGAATCGCTTGATCGGGAGTCGCCGCGCGAAAGTAGCCGAGCAACTCCTCGACATCCTGCGGAAACGTGTCGGCACTTCGGTAGTCCCGGCGCAACGCGCGCATGGTGCGCTGATCAGTGCCGGGCGCGCGGCCGAGCCCCAGGTCGATGCGCCCGGGATGGAGTGCGGCGAGGGTGCCGAACTGTTCGGCGATGACGAGCGGCGCATGATTCGGTAGCATCACGCCCCCCGATCCAACACGAATGCGCGACGTGAAGTCCGCGACGTGGCCGATCACCACGGCAGTCGCCGCGCTGGCGATCCCCGGCATGTTGTGATGCTCGGCGAGCCAGAAGCGGTTGTATCCGAGCGCTTCGCCGTGACGCGCGAGCTCGAGCGTATTGCGAAAGGCGCGTGTTGCGTCGCCGCCGGCGACGATGGGCGCGAGATCGAGAATCGAGAGAGGGATCATCAGAAGAAGTACGAGGCGTGCAGATGTCGTTCCCCCGATGGTCGTTTACCTGATCTTCGCGCCCTTGAGGTGCTGTCCGTTCTGGTGCAGCGTCAGGGCAGTTGCCTTGCCATTGGCGTCGACGTCGAAGGTGATCGTGGCATCGACGATCTTGAGGAAAAACTCCGTGGCCTTCTCGGCGAAGATGGGGACCTTCCCCTGGCCAGTGGGCTCGATAATGAGTCCGTCGGCGCCGCGAGTGACGATGATGTGGAATGATCGAGCGATCTCATACTCGCCCACGTAGCGATCGAGGATCGCGCTCGGGAGACTGATCTCCGTGCGCGTGGCCGCCGATGGCAGCTGCGGCGGATGCAAGGGAATCACGGGCGCGAGCAGGTGGAAGCCGATGTCGTCGGCGCTGATGTTCGAGTTCGTCAGCACCACGACGCCGATGCGCCGGTTGGCGTCGTAGCCAGCGAACGTGCGATAGCCGCCCGTGCCGCCGTTGTGCCAGACGATGACGCCACCGTCGGGCCTCGTGGCGAGATGCCATGCGAGGCCGATGCCCATCTGCGTGCTACCCGCCTCGCGCCGACGGACATGCGTGGCGTGCAGCGCGGGTGCAAGTGGTCCCTTCGTCGAGTCGACATCGGCCACGAGATTGGCCGCGAGATAGGTGAGCATGTCCGTGACGGTCGACCGCAGCGCACCGGCGCCACCGAGGACGCCGATGTCCCAATTGGGAACCACTTCGCCCGTGGCGCTATGTCCGAGCGCGAGTCGCTCGCGCATCGAGGGCGTGAGGTGGATGCGCGTGTCCGGCATCTCGAGCGGATCGAGGACCCGGCGGCGATAGAGCGTCTCGAGGTCGAGGCCAGTGCGCAGCGCGAACGCATGGCCAAGCAACCCGACGCCGAGGTTCGAGTACTCGTATTGCTCGCCGATGTCGCGCGTGAGCGTGTACGACGAGAGGAACTCGTACATCGACGCCGCCGTGTAATCGGCAAATGGATTCGCGGCGTCTTTCGGCTTGAGGTTCGACGGCATGTACGACAGGCCGGACGACTGCGTGGCGAGATCGAGGAGCGTGATCTGGCGTCCCTTGCGAGTCGGCACCTTGACCGTGGCGGGAAGGAACTTCGCCACCGGATCGTCGTACCGCACTTCGCCGCGCGCGACCATGTCGGCAAGCACGGCGGCCGTGAAGGTCTTGGTGATGGAGCCGATCTCGAAGACGCTGCCTGCGTCGAGCGGACGCGATGTCCCCGACGCGCCGTAAGAGGTGACGCGCCGCCGGCCACTCGGCCCGAACACGCCGACCACGATGCCCGTGGACAGCTTGGCGTCGACGCGCTCCTTGATGATGGCGCGGATGGTGGAGTCGTTGGCGATGTCCTGCGCGCCGAGCGACGGTGCAGCAAGCGCGATGGCCGCGCTGATGATGACGAGTGAGCGCATGACGAAGTCGGTTGGAGGGCGTGCGAGTCTACGTTACGTTCTGCGCGGAGTTTCGGCAGACCCTCGCGGAACCGCCGCGGAAACCGTCCGTCGCCCTGGCGTGTCCGATCTCTCGTAGACTCACCTTCCCCAGGGCCAATGAGAACCAGCCTCATGTTCGCCGCCGCGCTGCTCGTCGCGGGCGGTACGGCGTCGGCGCAGAACGTCGCCGCCAAGCTCGATTCCGCGATGCGGGTTGCCGAGCGCGGTGGATTCAGCGGCGTCGTCCGCGTGGAACGGGATGGCAAGGTGCTGCTCGAGAAGGGCTATGGCTGGGCCAACCGCGCGGCGAGGATTCCGTTCACGCGTGAGACGGTGGTACAGATCGGGTCGAACACGAAGGACTTCACCGCCGTCGCGATTCTCCAGCTCCAGGCGGCGGGCAAGTTGTCGATGGGCGATACGCTCGGGAAGTATTTCGCAAGCGGCCCGGCGGACAAGAAGGGCATCACCATCCGCCAGCTGATGAATCACCGCGCCGGATTTCCGCTCGGCATCGGTGGCGACTTCGATCCGTTCAATCGCCCAGTGCTCATCGACAGCGCAATGCGCACGCGACTGCTCTTTGCGCCGGGATCGCGTGAGAGCTACTCGAACACCGGCTTCAGCCTGCTCGCGGCGATCATCGAGCAGGTGACGGGCAAGACGTACGACGTCTACGTCCGCGACGCGATCACTGCGCCGCTCGGCCTGCATAAGACCGGATTCCTGCTACCGAAGTTTCAGGGGACGGAGCTCGCGCACGGGTATCTGGCCAAGGGCAGCGACGCGGGGACGATGCTCGCCAAGCCGCATGCCGACGACGGTCCGTACTGGAACTTGCGGGGCAATGGCGGAATGCTCTCGACGGCAGGTGAGATGCACGCGTTCTACAAGGCGCTGTTCGAGGGCGAGAAGCTGCTCACGAAGGTGGCGCGCGGCGATCGGTTTGCGTCCGACGAACCTATCGGTCTCGCCGGATCGGACGGCGTGAATTTCTTCCTCTACGATCGCTTTCCTGGCATGCGGTCGGAGATCATCATCGCGTCGACCAATGCCGGAATGAAGGCGCCGGTGATTCGTCGCGAGCTTGGGAAGGTGCTTGGATTGCCCGACCCTGACGGAGCGCCCAGCGAGACAGTGGCGGCGCGCGAAGGGGGCAAGCCGGTGCCTGCGCCGCTGGATGCGCTCGTGAGGTCGCTCATCAAGACGATCAATGCAGGCGACGCGGCCGCGCTGCGGACGTTCATCACCGAGCACTTCGCGTCGGGCTCGGGCGCGCCCACAGTGAACGAACGCTTCGAGCGCATCTCGCGGCTCCACGAGAACCTTGGCGATATCACGGTCGAGAAGATCGAGATGTTCGACGCCGGCCCCATCGAGGTGCGACTCAAGTCATCGGTGCAGGGTGCGGCGCTGTTGAAGGTGATGATCAACCGCGTCGAGCCGTACCGCATCGAGGGCCTGCAGATCCTGCTCGGCGGATAGCTACGACTTGAGGCCGCACGCGCCGGATTCGGGCAGCGGCCGGACGTCGATGATTCTCGAGACGAGGATGTAACGTGTGCCGTGGCCCATGTGTCCGGCCGGCATGCGCGCGCTGATCGTGCCGCGCCAGCGGACGGCGAGACCGTTCGTCACGGGCGCGGTGATCGTCGCGAGGATACTGTCGCGCTGGCGCAGTGCGTCGTCGGTGAGGGTGACCCACCAGGTGTGGTCGTCCGTCGCAGCTCCGCATGGCATGAACCAGCTCTGCTCGAAGCCGCGCTGGTAGGCGCCGAGGTATTCGGAGGTGGTCGTGTCGCGCGGCGGCGCGGGAGTGCGGAGCTGGGCGCTCGCCGTGCTCGCGGAAAGAGCGAGGGCGGCTGCAACGGCGAATCCTGCGCGAATCAGGGACATCGAGCCAGTACCCCTTGAACGGAGAGGCGGTCCCTGTGAAACGAAAGGGCCCCCAACTCGGCCAGCGAACAGCGAGTCAGGGAAAAAGCAGAAACAACAGAGAAAAGGACCCACGAATCCGCGCAGGCCCGGCACGTGTCTGGCTCGTCGCTCAGCAGGCGCGCGGAAGCAGGAAGCCTGCTGTCAGGAAGATGACAGACAACGGCGAGCAAACCGCATCGCGCGATGCGCACGCTCTTCCTATATTGGGGCACCTACCTCGCGCATAACGTTTGCGCGACTTGCCCCATTCGCGTGAAACGACTCCTTCTCATCCTCGCCGTCGTCGCTGCCCAGCTGTTCGCTGGGCCGAGCGCGCGCGTGGCGCCGAGTGCGGAGCTTTCTGGGGCGCCGACGATTGCGCGTGCGAGCAAGGATGCGACGGGGCTCCAAGCGCAGTTGGCATCCGCGCGCCGCAACGCCGTGCAGGTCGCAAGATCGCGCACGCGCACCCGCGAACAGCGCACGAGGTCGATGGTCAGCGTCGCCACGAATCCAACGGCGCGTTTTGCATCCATCGTCGCTCACCGCCCGAACACCAACGGCACGATCAATCCCGAGCGCTTCCTCCCGCTCGGCCTGCCCGACACGCGAGCGCCATAGCGCCGCCTCGCTCGCGCGACGCGCGAGCCCAGTCGTCGATCGCATCTGCAGGTCCGTTCCGTTCGGGCGCCCCACCCGCCATTCGGGACGTGCCACGCACGAGTCCTCACATCCGATTCACCGAGTCATGCATCTCCTCCTCGTGGGGGGACTGTTCGCGCTGTCCGTTGCGCAACAGCGTCCCGACACGCTCACCATCGACGACGCACTCACGCGCGCCCGCACCACTCGTCCACGAGTGACAACGGCGTCCGCGATCGTCGAGCGCGCCATCGGCGCGGCGCGTGTTGGCGCAATCATCCCCAACCCCACCGCGCAGTTCGAGAGCGATGACCTCGCACCGACCTACAAGCTCACCGCGACGCAGCCGCTCGCCTGGTTGACGCGACGCAGCGCCGATCTCGCCGCAGGCCGAGCCGGCGTCGAACGCGCGCGCGCCGACTCGGCACAGACCATCGCCGACGTCGGACGCGATGTGCGTCGGAGCTTCTTCGGCGCGCTCGCCGCCGACCGGCAACTCGCGCTCGCGATGGAGCAGGGCACTCTTGCCGACTCGCTCGCGCGACTCGCATCGCGCCGTGCCGCCGCGGGCGACATCTCCGATCTCGAGCGCGACCAGATCTCACTCGAGGCGTCACGCACGCGACTCGCCGCGGAACAGGCGCGTCAGGCCGCCGACGTCGCGCGGGCCGAGCTTGCGCGCGCGGTGGCGTGGGAATCGACTGTACCCCCACGAGCGACCGGCGCACTCGACGCAGGGCTCGGCGGAACCGAGTTGGCAACCACTTCATCGATCGACGCGCTGCCATTCGTCCGCGGAGCGATCGCCGATTCGTCGGCCGCCGCGGCCCGATTGCGCGCTGCGCGCATCGCACGAATTCCCATCCCGGGCATCGTCGCCGGACGCGAGTGGGGATCGGGCTCCGGCAACAACAACCTCATTCTCGGCCTCGCGATCCCGATTCCGATCTTCAGCCAGGGTGGCGAAGCCGTCCACCAGGCCCACGGCGCCGCCGCAGAAACTTCGGCACTTGCTGCCGAGTCGCGACTGACGGCACGGTCGCAACTCGAGGCAGCGCGCTCGCGCACGGAGAGCTCCGATCGTCGCGCGCGATTCGCGCGCGACTCGTTGCTCCCCGAAGCAGTTCGCGTGCGCGCCGGCGCCGTTCGACTCTACGAAGAGGGACGCACGAGCGTGCTCCCGGTGCTCGATGCGCTGCGCGCCGAACGCGAGGTCGCTCGTGCCACCATCGCTGAATTGCTCGCCTTTCAGGAGGCGCGCGCAGACCTGTACGCCGTGCTCGGGAGATGGTAATGAACGTCAAGAGCAGGACCCTCGCTGCGCTCGGGATGGCAGTCCTCGCACTCACCGCGTGCGGCAAGAAGGCCGAGAAAGCCACCCCGGCCGCGAAGGTGGCTAACCCCGTCGGCGAGGCAGCGCTCACCACGGTGACGCTCACCGCCGACGCCGTTCGCCGGCTCGGCATCGAGACCGCGTCCGTCGACTCCCAGGCCGCGCTGCCGACGCGCACCGTTGGCGGCGAGATCGTCGTTCCACCCGGACTGTCCGTCGTCGTGTCGGCGCCGGTGGCCGGTCGAGTGCTCGCGCCGGAGACGGGCTCCTTTCCGCCGCCGGGCGCGCGCGTCACGCGTGGCACTTCGCTGCTGCGCATTTCGCCACTGCCACCTGATGTCGCCCAGACGACGCGCGACAACGACATCGCCGCCGCGCGTCTGCGCCAGGCACAGGCCGACGCCGAACGCTCGGCGCGACTGTTCGCCGAACGTCTCGTGTCTGCACGTGAGAACGAGCGTGCGCAGGCCGAGCTCGCGGCGGCGCGTGCGACCGCCACCAGCGCCGCGGGACAACACAGCATCGTGCGCGGCGGCGCGGCGGGCGGTGCCGTCGCAACGCTGTCCATCGCGTCGCCGAGCGATGGCGTCATTCGACTGATGAACGCGGCGCCGGGACAGACCGTCGCCGCAGGCGCACCACTGCTCGAGGTCATGCGCACCGATCGGCTGTGGGTCCGCGTGCCGCTCTATGCCGGCGACGCCAATCGCGTTCGCCGCGGCGCACCAGCGAGCGTGCACGGGCTCGGCGGGCCTGGAACCGGCACGACGATCCTGGCGAGTCCAGTTGCCGCACCACCCAGTGCCGACGCGAACGCCGCGTCGGTGGACCTCTTCTATGAATTGAACGGCACCGGCACCCTGCGTCCCGGAGAACGTGTTGGCGTCACCGTGCCGCTCACCGGTGTTGCGACGGGCGAACGCGGACTCTCGGTGCCGCTCGCCGCTGTCGTGCGCGACATGAGCGGCGGCAGCTGGGTCTACGAGCGAAAGGACTCGCTCACGTTCATCCGGCGTCGCGTCGAGGTGTCGCGCGTCACCGGCGGCGTCGCGATTCTCGCGCAGGGTCCCAAGGCGGGCACGAAGATCGTGACGTCCGGCTCGGCCGAGCTGTTCGGCACCGAATTCGGCGCGGGGAAGTAACGCGTGCGTACCATCGTCGAAATCGCGCTGCGACTGCGATACGCTATCGTCGCGCTGGCCATCGTGCTCGTCATCGTCGGGGTGCGCGTGCTGAAGGATGCGCCGCTCGATGTGTTCCCGGAATTCGCGCCGCCGCTCGTCGAAGTACAGACCGAGGCGCCGGGACTTTCCACTGAGGAAGTGGAGGCACTGGTCAGCATGCCGCTCGAGCAGGCGCTGAGCGGTACGCCGTACCTGAAGACGCTGCGCTCCAAGTCCGTGCTCGGCCTCTCGAGCGTCGTGTTGATCTTCGATCGCGGCACCGATCTCCTGGGCGCGCGACAGTTCGTCGCCGAGCGTCTGGCGCGTGTGGCGCCGACGCTGCCCGCGGTGGCGCGACCACCGGTGCTGCTGTCGCCACTGTCGTCGACGAGCCGGGTGCTCAAGATCGGCGTGTCGTCGAAGACGCATTCGCAGACCGAGCTCACCACGCTCGTGCGATGGACCGTGCGTCCCAGATTGATGGCGGTGCCCGGTGTGGCGAACGTCGCCGTGTGGGGTCAGCGTGACAAGCAGCTGCAGGTACTCGTCGATCCGGAGCGATTGCGCGCGAGCAAGGTGACGCTCAACGAGGTAACGAGAGCGACAGGCGAGGCCGTTGCCGTCCGGGCGGGCGGCTTCGTCGACACACCGAATCAGCGATATGCGGTCGCGCAGCGCTCCGACGTGGACACGCCGGAGGAGTTGGCGTCGGCGCCGGTCG
>JBDSML010000157.1:0-18553 GCA_039915865.1 Gemmatimonadaceae bacterium
TGGCCGCGATCGCGATCCCGAAGTTCGCGAACACCAAGTCGAAGGCGTACATCGCCGCGATGAAGTCGGATCTCCGTAACCTGGTCACGGCCGAAGAGTCGTTCTTCGCTGACTCGACCAAGTACGTGACCTACGATACGCTGAAGCTCAAGTTCAAGCCGTCCTCGGGCGTCAACACCCCGACGATCGTTCCGGGCTCGGGCTACTGGTCTGCCACGATCACGCACACGCAGATCGCCAGCTTCAGCTGCGGTATCGGCGTCAACACCACGAACCCGATCGTCGGTACGGCTGGCGACGGCGAGCCGGCTTGTAAGTAAGCTCTTCGCTCGAACGGCATGAGCAGAGCGGCGCGTCGAAATCGACGCGCCGCTCTGCATTTCAGGCTCTTCTACTTGCGCGGCGGCGCTTTCTTCGCGGCGTCCTGCGGACTTCCGCGCGACACGATGCGATAGATCAGCAGCGAGACGCCGAGTGTGAGGAAGAGATGAATCCATCCCGGTCCCTCCATCAGCAGCGCGCCGACGGCCCAGATGACCAGCAGCGCAATCGCGGCAATGATTCCGATGTCCATCAGCACTCCTTGAATTGACCCGTCGTGTGACGGACCGTAGATTACTCCATCGAACTTTCGGCGGTAACAGGGACGGAGAGTTTAATTTTTGAGCCGATAAGTCCTTCGAGTGGGTTCGACAATCTATACTGACGGCATGCCCCCAGTGCGGGGGAAGCCGGAAGGTGTGGTGAGAGCCTCAGTTGTGGCGAAAGCTGCAGCAATTTCGACTGGGCTTCAAAAAACCCTCTCCGTTCTTGATCGTCGCGGGCCCCGCAGCAATGCGGGGCTCGCTTTTTTCTATATCATGAGCTTCGATCAAGGGTGCCCTGATCGGGAACGGCGGAGCGCACTGCGGCATTGATTCCCCGCCGGCCCACTTTCACCGGATATCCAATGTCGTCTCCACATGTGACCGTGACGCGGCGCCTGATGTTCAATGCGGCACACCGGGTCCACAATGCGGCGTTGTCCGACGCCGAGAACACCCAGCTGTTCGGGAAGTGCAACAACCCGAACTGGCACGGGCACAACTACACGCTCGACGTGTCGGTGAAGGGCACCATCGACGAGCGCACGGGATACGTGTTCGACCTGGGCGCGCTGAAGGCGCTCGTCGAGGAGCGGGCCGTGAACAAGATCGACCACAAGAACTTCAATCTCGACGTGGACTTCATGCGCGGCGTGAACCCGACGTCGGAAAACATCATCGTCGCCATCTGGAGGCAGCTCGAGCCGGCCATCACGCCGGCGAAGCTCGTTCGGCTGGTCCTGTGGGAGACTTCAAACAACTATGTCGAGTACACTGGTGACTAGACCCGATTCTGCACTCGCGCATTCCACCGCGCCCGTGGTGCTGCCCCTGCACGACCTCGCGCCGTGGACGGCGGACTACGCTGCACTCGTCCGCGGCCAGCTTGCGCTCCTCGGCGAGGATCCCGATCGCGAGGGGCTCGTCAAGACGCCGGAGCGCGTCGCGAAGGCGATGGGCTTCCTGACGCAGGGCTATGCGATGTCGCTCGAGGACGTCGTCGGCGACGCGCTGTTCGAGGAGGAGCACGAGAACATGGTGATGGTGCGCGACATCGAGCTCTACTCGCTGTGCGAGCATCACCTCCTGCCCTTCTTCGGGAAGGCGCACGTCGCGTACATCCCGAACAAGAAGATCGTTGGTCTGTCCAAGCTCCCGCGCATCGTCGAGATGTTCGCGCGGCGCCTGCAGGTGCAGGAGCGGCTCACCGAGCAGGTGGCGAAGGCAGTGGAAGAGGTGCTCGAGCCGCGCGGCGTGGGCGTCGTCATCGAGGCGTTTCACATGTGCATGATGATGCGCGGCGTGGAGAAGCAGAATTCGCGGACGATCACGTCGGCGCTGCGCGGCGTCTTCCGCGACGACGGCAAGACGCGCGACGAGTTCCTGCGTCTCGCCTACACGTCGCGCTGAGGATGGCGCGGCCGCTGCCCCTCCAGGGCCGCAGGGCGCTCGTGACGGGCGCGTCGCGGGGGATCGGTGCGGCGGTCGCGCGTCGGCTCGCCGCATCGGGTGCGCGCGTCGCGCTGCTCGCGCGCAGCAAGGAGACGTTGCGCGCGCTGGCCCAGCAGATCGGCGGCGGCGCAGTCGGTCTCGTGTGCGACGTACGCGACACGGACACGCTCGCGCGCGCGCTCGAGCAGTTGCCCGGCCTCATCGGCGGCGCGCCGGACATCGTCGTCAACAACGCCGGGGCGTTCTTCATCACGCCTGTCGAGGGCACGTCCGTCGAGGCGTTCAGTGCCACGCTGGCGGTCAATCTCACGGCGCCGTTCGCCGTCGTCCACGCGCTGCTGCCATCGATGCGCGCGGCGGGCAACGGACACATCGTGAACATCGGGTCGATCGCCGATCGCGCGACCTTCCCCGGCAACGGAGCGTATGCGGCGAGCAAGTTCGGCCTCCGTGCGTTGCATGAAGTGCTGCGCGCGGAGTTGCGTGGGAGCGGCATCCGCGCGAGCCTGATCTCCCCGGGGCCTGTCGACACGGAGCTCTGGAATCCGATCGACCCCGACCGCCAGCCGGGCTTCACGCCGCGCGGGCAGATGCTCGAGGCGGACGCGGTGGCGGATGCGGTGCACTTCGTGGTGACGGCGCGGGCTGACCTGAACGTCGACGAGCTCAGGGTGTCGCGAAGCTAGATTTCGCCCATGTTCATCGAGCTCGTCGACGCACTGCGTTGTCCCGTCCCGCATGAAGACAGTTGGCTCGTCGCGGCGGCGACGCGCATGGAAGCACGCCACATCGTCGAGGGCACGCTGGGGTGTCCGGTCTGCTCCGCTGAATATCCCATTCGGAACGGCGTGGTGGATTTTCGTCGCGCCGGCGGAGCGTTGGTATCGGCCACGGTGGCGGGTGATCCCGAGCGGGCGATGAGAATGGCCGCATTGCTCAACCTCGCCGACGCGCAGGGATTCGCCGTGCTCCTTGGCGAGTGGGGTGCGCATGCGCACGAGCTGGCGTCGATCGTCGAGACACCGCTGGTGGTGATCGATCCGCCTCTGGATGTCGTAGGCGCGCCTGGTGTGTCAGTGTTGCGGTGCGATGGTGATGTGCCGCTGGCAATTGGCGCGGCGCGCGCGATGGCTCTCGATGAGGGCAGTGTGTCGCGCGTGACGTCGGCGGTTCGCGCTACGCGTGCGAAGGGCCGAGTGTTGGCGCCTGTCACAGTGCCGTTGCCAGCGGACGTGACGGAGCTCGCGCGCGACGCGACGATGTGGGTCGGCGAGCGCGGGACGCCAACGTCGCCGCTCGTGACGCTGCACGTGCGACGTTCGACGTAGCAGCGTCTCTCAACGACGCCGGCGATGATCGGCACGACAACATGGTGCCGACTGTCGCTTCGTTCCTGCGGGATGACAGTTATCTAGATCGACGCCCCATCGTGCTCGCCGACGTACAACTTGTCGATCACCGCCTTGTACGTCTTGTCGATCACGCGACGTTTCACCTTCAACGTCGGCGTCAGCTCGCCCCGCTCGATCGAGAAATCGTGCTCCAATAGCGCGATCTTCTTCGGCATCTCGAACTTCGCCAGTCCCGTGAGCTGCTCGCGCACTTCCTTGTCCATCTTCGCCTGAATCGTCGGCATCTCGAGCAACTGACGGCGATCCGTGTAGATGATATTCTTGAGTTTTGCGTATTTCTCCAACTGATCCCAGTTCGGCACGATGAGCACCACCGGGAACTTCCGCTTGTCGCCGATGACGACGGCCTGGCTGACGTACTTGTTCGTCTTGATCAGGTTCTCGATCGGCTGCGGGGCGATGTTCTTGCCACCCGCCGTGACGATGATGTCCTTCTTGCGATCGGTGATCGCGAGAAAGTCGTCCGTGAGCACGCCGATGTCGCCCGTGTGGAAGTATCCGTCCGCATCGATCGCTTCCGTCGTCGCGTCGGGCTTGTTGTAATAGCCCTTCATGACGTGCGGTCCGCGCGTGAGGATCTCGCCATCCGCGGCGATCCTCACCTCGGACCCCGGCACCGGCTTGCCCACGGTGCCGATACGGAAAGCCTTTGGCGTGTTCACGGCGATCACGGGCGACGTTTCGGTGAGGCCATAGCCCTCGAGAATCACGAGGCCGGCCGCATAGAAGAACTTGTTGATCTCCGCGGCGAGCGGCGCGCCTCCGGACACGAAGTAGCGTAGACGCCCACCGGTACGCGCCTGGAGCTTGGAGAAGACGAGCTTCTGGGCGATGCCGTACTTCACGGCGAGCAGCCCCTTCGGCTCGCCGCCGGCCAGCTTCACGTCGGCCCACTGTTCGGCGACTTTGCGAGCCCAGAAAAAGATCTGCTTCTTCGCCGCACCACCGGCAAGCGCGTTCTCCAACACCCGCGCATACATCTTCTCGTAGAGTCGAGGCACGGAGAGCACGAGCGTCGGACGCACGGTCTGCATGTCGATCGGCACGGTGTCGATGGACTCCGCGTAGGCGATGGAGCAGCCGACATGGAACATCAGGTAGTGTCCCGCCATTCGCTCGAAGATGTGCGACAAGGGCAGGAAGCTGAGACCGACCTCATTGGCGAGGAACGGGATCGCCGATTCCGAGGCCATGACATTCGACCAGAGGTTGTCGTGCGTGAGCATCACGCCCTTCGGCTCCCCCGTGGTGCCCGACGTGTAGATCAGCGTCGCGACATCATCCGGCTTCACGGCGTCTGCGGCGGCGCGATAGCCCGCGTGTCGTGCTTCGTTGTCCACCGTCGCGCCCCTGGCTTCGACCTCGGCGAGTGTGTGATCGACGCCGGCATGACGACCCGCGGCGAACGTGATCACGGATTGCAGCGCAGGAAGCGTCGCACGCACCTCGGCGATCTTCGCCGCCTGGGCTTCGTCACTCACGAAGATCGCGACGGCGCCCGAGTCGCGGAGGATGTACGCCGCCTGCTCTGGCGGCAGGTTCGGATAGAGCGGCACGTCAGTGACCGCCGACGTCACGCACGCGTAGTCGGCGATGGCCCATTCCGGGCGGTTTTCGCTCAAGATCGCGACGCGATCGCCCACCTTGACGCCCAGCTCGGCCAAACCGAGCGCGACGCGCCGCACCCGCTCCGCCAACGCGCGGCTGGAGATGGGCTGATACACACCGCTGACCTTGTACTGCAGCGCGTCCGGTTTGTCGTGACGCGCCACGGCGTCGAAGAACAGCTTGGGGAGCGTACCGGGTTGCGAGTTGCGCGGACCTCCGGACGATTGCATCACGGCCTCCGACGGGTTAGCGGTCGCTGTGGGTGCGATTCGCGATGCGCGCGAGTATACCAGCGCGGACGGGGGGTCGCTACGGGTACCTGCCGCTCAGCTGCCCTTCTTCAAGGGAATCACAAACTCGACGGGGGCGAACGGCGCGCCCTTGAGGTTCTTCGCGGTCGCTCGGACGACGACGGTCCGGATGCCGCTTGCGAGATCGGTCGCGATGAGGGTGCGGCTCGTGATTCCGCCGTCCCTCGTCGTATCGACCGCCGTCGTGAGGGCACCACGCACGCCTTCGGTGAAGACGAACAGTGAATCCGCGATGGGACCCGCCGGAACCGTCGCGACGACGGCGTAGCGAACGACGATGCCGTTGACCGGAACGCGTGTTCCTTTTCGATTGCCGGTGATCGTCACCTGGAGCGGGCTCGAAGGCGTGACCAGCGCGAGCGAGTCGACGGTCCCGCTGGACACCATCTGGTCGGGCTGGGCCACGACGTCGAGGTTGGCCGGCTGCGTCTGGAGGCGATCGCCGATCCGCGCGACGATCTGCACGGTGCGCAGCGAATCGAACGCCGTGACGATGCCGTTCGCGTCGATGTTCACGCCCGCGGGCAACGTGGTGACGAGGAAGGACGCCGTGACGCCACGGATCGTGTCATCGCCCTGGCCGAACGCATACACGCGCAGCGGTGTGACGCGGCCGAGGCTGTCGCGCAGCGTGTCGAGGGCGGCGATGGCCAGCGACGGGCGCTGCAGCGTGGAGATGAACGCGATGCCGTCGACGAAGGTGGGAACGCCTCCGCACGAGAGTGCGACGACGCACGCCGCAATCGCGGCGAGCACACGGGGAGCGAGGGGTTTCATGCCAGCTTGGGATCCAGCAGTGCCGCGAGCCGTTCGTACGCCTGGGCCGCAGGGTCGTCCGGAGAGCGAAGGACCACCGGTTGTCCCGCCGCGAACGCGTCGATCGATGCCATCGTTCGCGGAATGAAGTCGTCGAACAGGAGCTCGCGCGGGAGTTGTTCCCGCACGAATGCGGACACCCGCTGCGACACTTCGTTCCCCTCTTCGACCATCGTGAGGAGAATGCCGTCGAGGACGAGCTCCGGGTTCGTCACGGTCGCGTCGCGAATGGCGCGAAGGATCTGCGTCGTCGTCTGCAGTGCAAGCGGCTCCGACTGGAGCGGCACGATGACGTGCTGGCTGTGTTCGAGCACACGCCGCATGATCACGCCGAGTCCGGGAGGGGTGTCGACGACGACGAGGTAGCCGCGCGCGCGCGCGCGCTGGAACAGCTCGCCGAGCTTCGGCGAATCGGCGATCTGTGCCTGATACGTCTCGTGTTCGGTCGCCTCGGCCACCGAGCCGGCGAGGAGGACGCGCAGCCAGGGCAGGGGCGTGGCGAGCACGACGTCCTGCAGCTCGTGCGTCCCGGCGAGCACGTCGGCCAGTCCGGCGGGCTGCGCGGTGCCGGAGAGCCCGACGCCATGCCGCACGGCGCCCTGCGGGTCGACGTCGACGAGGAGGGTCTTGCGGCCGCGACGCGCGAGGGCGCTCGCGATGTTGATCGCGGTGGTCGTCTTGCCGACGCCACCCTTCTGGCTGACGATTGCGAGTACGCTGCCCACTATGCCTCTGGCTGCTCCGAGGGGGGATCCGCTGGCGGTGAGCGCAGCTCGTCGAGCGTCTGGCGAGCGTGTCGCACCCAGCGGTCGGCTTCGGCGCCGGAGGGTGGTGCATCGAGGAACGCCTGCAAGTGTGACATAGCCTCGCCGGGTTCGCCACGCTTCAGGTGCAGAAAGGCCAGCCCGTAGTGCGCGCCCGACAGCTGTGGATCGAGCTCGAGCGCGCGACGATAGGCGCGCACGGCGTCCTCGAGCCGGCCCGTGCGCGAGAACGCGATGGCCATGTTCTGGAGGATGCGCGGATCATTGGGATGATCGCGCAGCGCCAGGCGATAGGACGTGAGTGCCGCGTCGAAGTCGCCCTGACGTTCCAGGGCGAGCGCCTCGTTCAGGTAGTCGAGGCGCTGCGGCTTCAGTCCACCGTCCGACTTGCCGCCGAGTAGGCGGCTCAACCAGGACATGCGATGCTTGAGCGGGAGGATGATGGAGGTGGGAGCGACGTCGCCCGCTGGCGCGCCGGGCATGCCCATGAAGGGCAAACTTAATTCCACGGAGCAGGGGGTACAACGGCGAGTGTGGTCCTCGCGCCAATGCGAAATGCCCACTGCGCACGGGAAGTGCTTACACCTTACCGGGCAGATGGGTAGTTTTTGAGAGTTGGTCCCTCACTTCAGGAGTGCGCATGTCCCCACGCCGATCACCGGCCGAGCCGAGCAGGGGGGTCTTCGAGGTCGAATGGCCGATGTTCGGAGAGCTGTCTCGCGCGCTCGCCTTGAAGGTTGTGCGCTCCTACGACCCTGAAATCATCGTCGGTATCGCGACGGCGGGCGTAGTGCCCGGCGCGGTGATTTCGGCGATCCTGGACCGCGAATTTCACTCGATCGTGGTGAGCCGTCGCTACCAGTCCGAGGTGCAGCGGGAGAACCCCGAGATTTTTGGTGCTGCGCCGCCTGCGGTGCGGGGAAAGCGCGTGCTCGTGGTGGACGAGACCTGCGATTCCGGTGCGACGATGCGTCTCGCCGTGAGTGCGATCCAGGATGCCGGCGCGCGCGAGGTGATGACGGCGGTGGCGTTCATGACGGGCTCATACCAGCCTGACTTTCACGCGCTCGCCACCGAGAGCACGATCGTGTTGCCCTGGGATCGTGAGGTGCTGTTCGAGGGGGAGCTGGTGCCGAACCCACTTTATCGCGAGACGATCGGCGACGCACCGTAGAAGCAGTCGCCGCGGCTGCAGCGGACCATCAGGCTACGCTGCCGCGCCCACCGCGTCCTCGTACGTCTCCCCGCCGCTCATCGCGGTGTAGACGTGCTCCATGATCTCCGTGCTGCCCAGGAGGAACCGGCAGCGATCGGCGCCCGCCGAGCGACATTCCACTTCCATCACGGCGAGCGGTGCGTCGGAGAGCCGGCCGAAGAAGTCGGAGAACATTCCCGAGGTGAAGTGACAGCTCGCCTGCTCGAGGGCGGCGCCTGGCGTCGCTTCGCCCCAGTCGGAGGAATCGAGCGTCGCGACCGTGTCGTACAGATCGCCCACCTCGAGTGACCCCCAGCCACATTCTCGGAAGAAGTCAGTGGCCTGCGCCTGGAAGTCGCTCACCGACAGCGATTCCGGCTCATTCTCGCCACGCGTGGCGAGCCAGCCCCGGAAGGCCTCGAACAGCGCGCCCCCCCCGGCGTAGCCGGCTTCCTGGAGGTAACCAGCCGCCGCATACCCCATGTCGCGCATCAGTGCGTTCCGAAGGCCGGTCATCGCGTCCTGCGTGATGGCGACCATCCCGCTGCCTGTGAGATTCATTTCTCCCCCGTATCGCTCGATGGCATGATCTGTCGTGTTGACGGCTCGGGCGGTGCTGGCGTCACGCGGGACCAGCCCGTCTGAGGAGCTCGGCCTCATCAATTGTGTCGATCCCGAGCGTCCGCGCCTTCTCCAATTTACTGCCCGCCTCCTCACCGACGACCACCGCGGTCGTCGCCTTCGAGACGCCGCTCGTCACCCGGCCGCCCTGCGATTCGATGAGCGCCGTGGCGTCGCCTCGTGACAGTGTCGGCAGCGTGCCGGTGACGACGAAGGTCATGCCCTTGAACGCACCGCCGACGGCGACCGAGACAGGTTCGGACAGCGTGAGCCCGTGCGCTGCGAGCTTCGTCACCAACGTCGCCGCGGATGGATCGTGAAAGTACGCGACGACGGCGATCGCGATCGTCTCGCCCATGCCGCGCAGCGCGAGAATGTCCTCCGCCGTCGCCTTCGAGAGCGCGTCCATGGTCCCGAAATGACGCGCGAGCAGCTGCGCCACCGTCTGCCCGACGTGACGAATGCCAAGGCCGAACAGCAGACGCGAGAGCGGCTGCAGCTTCGAGGCAGTGATTGCGTCGATCAGGTTATCGGCAGATTTGTCGGCGAAGCGCTCGAGCGACGTCAGCTGTTCACTCGTCAAGTCATAGAGGTCGGCGACGTCATGCACGAAGCCAGCGGTGATGAGCTGTTCGATGCGGGCATACGACAGCCCGCGAATGTCCATTGCGCCGCGCGACGCGAAGTGCACGATGGACTCGAGCTGTCGCGCCGGACAGAGGACGTTCGGGCAGTAGATCGCTACCTCTTCGTCATCGCGCTCGACTGGCGTCGCGCACGTCGGGCACGTCGTCGGTGCGACATACACGTGCGGCATGTTCGCCGGATCGCGCTTCTCGGGCACCGGCCCGATGATCTGCGGAATGACGTCGCCGGCGCGCTTCACCTGCACGACGTCGCCCTCGCGCAGATCCTTCTTCGCGATGAGGTCGAAGTTGTGGAGCGTCGCGAGACCCACCGTCGTCCCACCGATTTCCACTGGCTCCAACACCGCATACGGGTTCAGGGAACCAGTGCGTCCGACATTCACGCCGATCCCGATCAACTTCGTCTCGGCGATATCGGGTGCGAATTTTCGCGCGATGGCCCAGCGCGGCTCGCGTCCGCCAACGACGCCCAATTCGTCCTGCAGCCGCAGCGAATCGACCTTGATGACGCCGCCGTCAATCGCGAAGTCCAACTCGGCGCGCAGTCGCTGCTCGACGTCGCGCGCCCACTCGTACACCTCGGCCATCGTCGCGCACCGCTGGCGATTCGGCGCGACGGGAATGCCCCAGCGCGACAGCGTGTCCAGCAATTGCCATTGTGTGTCGAAAGGGACAATGGCCCCCGGTGGCAATGCTACCGTATAACCGAAGAAGTGCAGGGGACGTTTCGCCGTGTTCGCGGGATCGAGTTGGCGCAGGGAACCGGCGGCCGAGTTGCGCGGATTCGCGAAGACGGGCTCGCCGGCGGCGATGCGCTCGTCGTTGAGCTTCTCGAAGAGGCTGAAGGGCAGATAGCATTCGCCGCGAATCTCGAGCAGCGGAGGAACGTCGTCACCCCGCAACCGCAGCGGGACGTCGCGCAGCGTCCGCAGGTTCGCCGTCACGTCCTCGCCGACGCTGCCATTGCCGCGCGTGGTGCCCGTCGTGAACACGCCATTCTCGTAGGTGAGGCTCACCGCAGTGCCGTCGATCTTGAGCTCCGTGACGTAGCCGGCGCGTTGCGCATCGTCACCGACGAGGCGAGCGATGCGACTCTCCCATTCGCCGAGCTCCGCGTCGTCGAAGGCGTTGCCGAGGGAGATCATCGGGACGAGATGCGTGTGCTTGGCGAGCGCACTGGCCGGCTCGGCACCGACGCGCATCGTCGGCGAGTCGGCGGTGCGCAGCTCGGGGTGCTCCCGCTCGATCGCCTGGAGCTCACGGAAGGCGCGGTCGTACGCGGCGTCGGAGAGCGACGGCCGGTCGAGGCTGTAGTAGTCGTGCGACGCCTGCTGCAGCAGCGCGCGCAGCTCCGCGGCGCGCTGGTCGGGCGGGACCGTGCTCATTCGAACGTCTCAGCCCTTGGCTTCTTCCTCGAGCACCTGCATCGACACGGTGACGAGCCGCTCGAGCTCCTCATCTGCCGCCTTTGGCAGGAGCGTCTCGGCCCACGTGTGGTCTTCGCCCTTGGCGTAACGGTCGAGCAGGCGACGCAGGAATCCGACGAGTGCAACGCGCTGCAGCTCCGACTTGCGCTGGGCAACGGAGACGTCCTGCTGGCTGTGGAGGAGCGTCTCGAAGCGATGGGCGTTGCGGAGCGCCTTGGCGGTGAGGGATGCGACCGTCTGGCAGAAGCGGACGTCGACTTCGCTGAACGGCTGCGCATCGCGCTCGGTGCGCAGGAAGATCGCGCCGATGACCGAGCCTTCCCAGCGGATGGGGACGACGACGATCGACCGAACGTTACGGAGGTCGAGATGCGATTTGATGCTGCGGAGCATCGGGTCGTTGGCAGCGTCGGGGATGAACACCGTCTCGCCGCTCTCGAATGCGCGCTTGAGCTCCGGATAGCGATTGAGGTCGACGACGAGGTTGCGGATCGTCGGATCCTCGTAGCTGGCGACGAGGCGAACTTCGTCCTTGTCGCCGGAGAGGAAGATGGCGCAGCGATCGAGCCCGAAGGTCTCGCCGAGCTTGCGTGCGATCGCCTGGAGGACGTCGACGAAGTGGAGCGAGGCGGAGACTTCCTGGAGGATGTCGACGATGTGGGCGAGGTGGTCGCGCTCGCGCGTGAGGTCGGCGACACGGTCGCGCAGCCGCGCGAGGTCGTCAGCGTGCGGCTGGAGCGCCTCCGGGCTCGGATTCTCCGAAGTCTGGTCGGGGTTCAGCGTTTCCATCGTTGGCGGTCTGGTGCGCGTTGAACTCTTCGCCGTCGAAGCGAATGACCCGGTTGCGCCCGGTCTCCTTGGCGACGTACAGCGCATCGTCCGATGAGCGTACGAGGTCGTCGGCTTCGCGGATCTTCTCGTGGGGCCACGACGCGACGCCGAAGCTGGCCGTCCTCGTGAGGGTCCCACCGGGGAAAGTGAATGTATGCCCCTCGATCCGATTCCGCACCCTCTCGGCGAACGTGTAGGCGTCGTCGATCTGGGCTCCCGGCAGGAGGAGCATGAACTCCTCGCCGCCGTAGCGTCCGACGCGGTCGATCTCGCGCGCTTCCTCGCGGAGGATGGCCGCGAGCTGCTTGAGGACTTCGTCTCCCGCCTGGTGTCCGTAGGTGTCGTTGACGCTCTTGAACTTGTCCAGGTCGGCCATGACGAGCGAGAAGGGCTCTTCGAGCCGCTTGGCGTGTGCGAACATCTCGTCGATGCGCTCGTTCAGGTGGCGACGGTTGTCGAGTCCCGTGAGGGCGTCGGTCTGCGACATGTAACGCAGCCGTTCGTTGACCTCGAGGAGCTCGCGTTCGCGCTCTTCGAGGGCGTCCTGCAGCTTCTTGATGCGCAGCATGGACCGCAGCCGGGCTTTCAGCTCGGCGAAGTCGATCGGCTTGGTGATGTAGTCGTCAGCGCCGGCCTCGAGGCCTTCCACCTTGTCTTCGGTGGAGTCGAGGGCGGTCTGCATGATGATCGGAATGAACGGCAGGTCGACGTTGCCCTTGATCTGTCGGGCGACCTCGATGCCGCTGATCTCGGGCATCATGACATCGAGGAGAATGAGGTCGGGCGGTGTCTTGACGACGTAGGCGAGTGCGTCCATGCCGTTGTAGGCGGATGCGGTGAGGTAGCCCCAGCTTTCGAGGCGGACCTTCAGCACTTCGATGTTGTCCTCGTGGTCATCGACGATCAGGATGCGGGCGGGAGCCTGGGCTACCGGCTTGGCCGTCGCCGCGGTGGGCGCGGCGGGATCAGCCGGCATTCTGTGCTGTGTCCTTGCCCAGGAAGCGCTGCACTTCCGCCACGACGGCGCGCGGCTCACACGGCTTGGCCAGGTAGCCGTCGCATCCGACTTCCATCGCCTTTTCGCGGTCCGATGCCAGGGCATGGGCGGTGAGGGCGATGATCGGGATGTCGCGTGTAGCGGGATCGTGCTTGAGGACCTGCGTGGCCTCCCATCCGTCGATGATGGGAATGGAGATGTCCATCAGGATGAGGTCAGGCTTTTCAGCGCGTGCCTTGGCAATGCCTTCTTCGCCATTCAACGCTTCGCTCACTTCGTAGCCGAAGTGGCGCAGGATCGTGGAATAGACGATGCGGTTGTCTTCGTTGTCCTCGACGAGCAGGACGGTCTTTCCGTTGCTAGCCATGCATGGGCCTCACACCGCGGGGCACGTGGTAGTTCGACTGGCGGGCCGCAGGCGAGCGGCGACGCGCCATGGCGCACGTCAGGACGAAGTGTCCGTTGGACGGAGCGCCGGAGAAATCGACCTGCGATACGGAACAAACGTTCTTCCGACTCACCAACTCGCTCCCGGCACGCAATTTCCAAACCACGCGCGACCCTCAACCCGAACGATCATGTCATACGCCGGTCCCCCGAAGTCCCGCGCTGAAGGCGCCACCCAAGCTGCCGCCGCGGGAAGTCGCGCGGCCGCACCGCGCCGTCCAAATGGCGCGTTCCCTGTGCCCGCCAGCCAACGGGCGGATTGGCAGCAGATGGCGGTATTTGGCGCCGGTCTGGCGGTCGGAATCGCGCTGGGCGCGGGGATCGCGCTCCTGACGGCGCCCCAGGCGGGCGCCGAAACACGGGCTGACCTTCGCCATGGCGCCAGGCGCACGACGCGGGCACTCGGGCGGCGCAGCCGAAATGCCTGGCTCGACCTGCGCGATGAGCTCCGCGGCGCCACCCAGTCGATCAGCCGGCGGAAGGCGCGTCGTGCGGCAGAGCGGGCAAGACGCGAGGAGTTGCAGCGGGAATCAGAAGCGCCCTGATAGCAGGACGTTCGCTTTGCTCGCTTACGGGGCGCTTCGATTTACGGCTCGAACCCGAACAGCATAGGTCGGCTATTCGGCTCTCCGTACGGTGCCAGCCAGTTGTTCCGCGGTTCTGAACCGCGGAACAACTGCCTGACGCATGAACACCCACGAAGACCTGCCTATCGAACGTCCTTGATCTCTTCGGATGCTTCCGTCTGGTACTTCCTGTCGTTGTACTCTGACGGAGTTCCCTTGATCGTGGCTTCGTACTCCGCGCGCGCGCGATCCTTGTTGTCACGCGCCTTGTAGACGCGTGCCAGGTCGAGATGGTGCACAATGCGAGTCGGCTCCGCAGCCACCGACTCCTCCATGTACTTCTGTGCCTCGTCCCAATTCGCGGAGTCGAACACCTTGCCGCCGAGGAAGGTCTTGGCCATGAAGCGCGTCATGCCGCTCAGCTGCATCACATTGTAGTTCCACATCCCCATCACATGTAGCGCGCCGGGATGCTTCGGGTTGAGCTTCAAGGCTGCGAGCGCCTCGGTGCGGACGTCGCCCGCGTACTTGACGCGATCGCGCTTGCCGAGCGTGAGTGCCTTCCGTCCAAGGGCGCGCGCGAGGATGTAGTGCCCCTCCGCGTCGTTGGGATTCGCCTCCACGGCGCGACGGGCGTATTGTTCCGCCAGTGCGTACAGCCGGTCGCGCTCCTTGTCGTCCGAATTGAACTCGCCGACATCCACGGCTTCACGCGTTGCCTTCCACAGCGCCTCGTAGCTCCTGGGATCGACCTTGATCGCCTCCCCGTAGTGATGGAGGGCACTCGGCGCGTTCATTGCCGCATGGTCCTTGTCGCCGAGTGCGATGTGCTCGGCGGCCGACTGCGCCGTGAGGCGGGCCGGCGCAGCAGCCAGCGTGACCACGACAGCGGCGCCCAACAGGCGGCGTGAGGTCGCGAACGAAACGAACATGAGAGACTCCATGATACTGGTGAGCGATCGGACGCTTGATCCGACGGGTGGGTTCGGGCAGGCGCATGTGGTGCGACGGAGACCAGGGCCAGCCCTCCGCCGCGTCATCCATACCCCACAGACTGCTCAATGCTCGCGCTAAGACTCATCGAGCGCAAACGGGACGGGGGGCACATCGAGCCGGGCGAGTGGCGAGCGCTCGCCTACGCCTATGCGGCCGGCCATGTTCCCGACTACCAGATGGCGTCGTTTCTCATGGCGTGCTTCCTCCGCGGACTGGATCGCAGCGAGACGCACGCGCTCACCGACGCCATGCTCCGGAGCGGCGACACCCTCGATCTGGCGTATCTCAACCGCCCGCGCATCGACAAGCATTCGACGGGCGGCGTGGGGGACAAGGTGTCGATCGTCCTTGCTCCGCTGATCGCGTCCCTGGGTGTCGCGGTGCCGATGATGTCGGGGCGCGGGTTGGGTCACACGGGCGGCACGCTGGACAAGCTGGAGTCCATTCCCGGCTTCGACACGAACCTCGCGCTGTACGAAGCGCGCAAGTTGCTCGAGACGTTGAACTGCGCGCTGTTCGGCCAGACGGAGGAGATCGCGCCCGCGGACCGAAAGATGTATGCGCTCCGCGATGCGACGGGCACCGTGGAATCCATCCCGCTGATTGCCGCGAGCATCATGAGCAAGAAGCTCGCGGAGGGACTCACCGGGCTCGTGCTCGACGTCAAGCGTGGATCGGGCGCATTCCTCCCCGACCTCGAGCGCGGTCTCGAGCTCGCGAATACGATGATTGCGCTCGGCGCCGATCAGAAGTGTCCCGTCGTCGCGCTGGTGACGGCGATGGATCGTCCGCTGGGCCGCGCCTGCGGCAATGCGCTCGAGGTGGAGGAGTCGATCGCCGCGCTCAAGGGCGAGGGGCCGGCTGACCTCATGGAAGTCACATATGCCCTCGGTGCCGAGATGCTGCTGCTCGCCAGTGCGGCGACGGATCGCGAGGAGGCGCGCGGCATGATGGAGCGCGAGATTTCGTCTGGAAGGGCGGCCGAGCATTTCCAGCGTATCATCGAGGCGCAGGGGGGCAATCCGTCGGTAGTCGACGACCCGGCGATTCTTCCGCAGTCGAAGGAAGTGGAGCTGTTCGTCGCCGCGCGACGGGGATTCATCTCGCGCGTGGAGCCGCGCACCATCGGGCGCGGCATCGCGGCACTCGGCGGTGGCCGCACGAAGATGGACGACAAGCTCGATCTCTCGGTGGGGTTCGTCATCACGGCGCGGCCCGGCGATTGGGTGGAGCAGGGCGAGCCACTGGCGACGATCTTCTCGCGTGACCGCTCCGGGGTGGAGAGTGGTCGCGCCACGTTACGTGCGGCGATCACCATCGCGGACGAGGCCGAAATTCCGCTGCAGCTCGTGTCGCATCGTGTGACGTCAGCGGGGGTCGAAGTGCTCGCACCCTGACTGGCGCTTGCCGAGAAGACTGCGCGCCCGCTACGATGAAACGTGCCGTTGGTTCACTCAATTTCGTGAGGATTGCGATGCCCCCGAAGTTCGCCAGGCTCGCCGCACTCGGAGCTCTCGCCGCCAGTGGCGGCATCGCAGCGATCTTCGCGCTGTTCGTGTACATCACGAGACCGGTGCCGACGGCCGGACTCGACCCCACGCTTCGCTTCCTGTCATGGTTCACGGTGGCGGGAGTCATCATCGCGCTCATTGGCGTGCACCTTGTCATCGGCCGACAGCTGTTGCTGCTCGCCAAGGGCGACGCGCGACCGATTTAGGTGCCGAAGCGCTGGTCCAGCGACGATGTGGGGCACCGGTGTCCGCGCCTGCTGGAATGATATTCGCAATTCATGCCTCGAGAGATCGTGAATCGAGAGGCACATGGACGACACTGCACCACCGCACAACGACGACCTCGCCGTTGCGCGCCTGCGCTTTCGCGACGCCCTGCTCAAGTTGCGCGAGACGCGCAAGGATGTCGGTGATGTGGAAGCAGCGGCGGCGCGATTCTGCGAGATTCTTCGGCGGACGGGTCACTCGCCGGAAGCCGCGCTCATCGACGCGAAGCGGGTCATCGAGGGTGCCATCGACGGCGACAACAAGCCGATCGCCGAGCGAGCGATCCTGAGCTGCATACAGCACTTCTACGCCAGTTAGGCCGCCGGACCACGCTGCCCCATCTACCGAACTGCCGGAGAGTGAGGTAGCCTCTGCCATGGCCCGTCAACACGCACGTTCGATCATGAAGTCGCTTCCCCTCCTCGTGCCCGGCGAGGAGGAATCCACGCTGTGTACGATTCATCGCGCGAGCGACGGCAAGGTTCGGAATGCCCTCGACCCCGATGCGTTGCGCGCAGCGCTCAAGAGCGGTGAAGGCACGCTGTGGGTCGATCTCGATGCCTCCGACCCCACGCAGGCCGCACTGTTGAAGGATGTCTTCAATTTCCATCCGCTCGCGATCGAAGACGCCCTCAATTCGAACAGCCGAGTGAAGGTGGACGAGTATCCCGCTTTTCTCCTCATCATCGCGCGCGTGGTGAGCTTCGCGGATTCGACGCCGGATCCGTACGACCTGGATACGGCGAACCTCACGATGTTCATCACGAAGAACGCCGTGGTGACGACGCACCTGCAGAACCTGCCGATCATCCAGGCGCTCGTCTCGCAATTGCGGAGCAATCCGGACCTGCTCGAGCGAGGACCGGCACGCATCGCGCACTTCGTGCTCGATGGTGCCGTGGACGCGTACTTCCCGGTGCTCGATCAGCTCGACGAATTCGTCGACGTGATCGAGGAGCGTGTGTTCGGCAAGTTCGACGAGGAATTGTTGCAGGAGATCTTCAAGGTGAAGCGCCTCGTCATCTCGCTACGCCGCTTTCTGGCGCCGCAGCGCGACGTGCTCAGCCAGCTCACGATGCGTCCGTCGCCATTCCTGGCACCCGAAGCGCAGATCTACTTTCGCGACGTGCACGACCACATGCTGCGCATCACGGACTCACTGGACAGCTATCGCGATCTCTTGAGCAGCACGCTCGATGCCTATCTGACGCAGGTGTCGAACAGGCTGGGATATGTGTCCAAGGCGCTGGCCACGGTCGGAGCGCTCAGTGTGCCGTTCGTCGTCGTTGCCGGTGTGTACGGCATGAACTTCGAGCACATCCCACTGTCGCATCACCCGTGGGGCTTCGAGATCATGGTCGGGTTCCAGGTGGCACTCGCCGTGCTCTTCGTGCTCGCGCTCAAGCAGAAGAAGATGCTCTGACACCGGGCGTCACCGCGCGAGGCCGAGCCAGCGTTCGAGTGCCTCGCGCCGCGTTCGGCTCACGCGCAGGCGTGCGCCACCCTTCAAGCGCAGTTCCCCATCGCCGCCGGCACCTCGCTCGAGCGATTCGATCAGGTCGAGCCGCACGATGACCGAGCGATGCACACGCATGAACTTCGACGGGTCGAGGCGCTCCTCGAGCGTCTGCATCGTCTCACGAATGACATGTCGCCGGCCGGCGACGTGCAGCTCCGCGTACGGACCATCCGACGTGATGTAGTCGACGTCCTGCACGAGCACCGGCCGCACGGTGCCGCGAATCTCGACGGCGAGTCGCTCGAGATAGGGCGACGACGGTGACGGCTTCGCATTGCTCGCGCCCGGCGCGCCATCGCCATCGGCGTTCGCACCCGGCTGCAGGATCGTCAGCAGCTGTTCGCGCAGGCGTCCCATGTCCTCCGCCGCGAGCGACTTTCGTGCGCGACGAAACGCCTCCTCGAAGCGCTCGTCGTCGAAGGGCTTCACGAGGTAGTCCACCGCCGCGACGTTGAACGCTTCGACCGCATACTGATCGTACGCGGTGACGAAGATCGTCGCCGGCATCGCCTCCGCGCCCACTTCGCGCACCACGTCGAGCCCTGTCTTGCCGGGCATCTGCACGTCGAGAAACACGAGGTC
>JBDSML010000178.1:0-11905 GCA_039915865.1 Gemmatimonadaceae bacterium
GCTCAACTGCTCCCGCTCGGCGACGAACTGCATGGCATCGGTGATGATGCCATCGCGCGCGAAGCGCATCTGCGTGTTGCTTTTCATCGGATTGACTCCCTACGCCGGTGCAAACCGGATCAGGTTCTACGGGTCTCTCTCAGCCTTCCCACGGCAGTGTGGGAGGCACCCCGGTCTATTGCTGGAAAGTATTGTGGGTGGCGGCTGGCCGCTACATTCGTGCGGCGTGCGGCGTTAACGTACGGCGTACGGCGCGACGTGCGGAGTGGACGCGATCGGCGTGCGGCGATTCGGACGGCGTACGGCGGCCTTCCCCACTCACCGAATGAGAGAGACAGCGTTTGTCGCTCAACGCCGGAGTGCGTGCGCGTCATGGCGTGCAGGTCAAAGTCGAACCGTCCCGGCGCCGCCTCACGTCACGCAACTCGCCGTACGCCTCACTCCGCACGACGCGCCGTACGCCACATCGCCCCCGCCGCGCGCCGCACGCCGCACGTCAGCGCGACGCCACCACCCGAGGCGCCAATACGCCAACCGATCGCAACAACGCCGAATACCTCGCGCTCCCGCGGATGGAATCGAAGATCGGCGACGTCGCCGACTCCGTGGCAAAGAACGGGTCGCGCGCCTTTGCCGCCTTCTCCAAACGGTTGAGTGCCTCGGAAGTATCGCGCAGCCCGATGGCAATCCGCGCGATGGCGACGTCGCTGCCCGGACCCGACGGCATCGACTCCACCCGAGCGCGCATGCGGCGCGCAGCGGTCGTGTCTCCCGACGCCGCGTATGCGTAACCAAGCAGCCCGAGCGTCTTCCGCGATGTAGGATCGATGCGGACGGCCGCCTCGAGCGGCGCAACTGCCGCGGCAGGGTGCCGCAGATACAGGTGCGACATGCCGAGCAACACTCGGGTCACGGCCAGAGTCGAGTCGTACGAAACAGCTCGCTCTGCCGTCGCCACCGCTTCATTAGAGCGACCTGCCAGTGCTAGCGAGAGGCCCAATGCGCCGACAATCACCGGCGACGATGGATCGAGCTGCGCCGCACGCTCCAGTGCACGCGTCGCTTCGGCGAGACGGCCAGTCACGAGCAGCATCTCCCCCAGCCACTGCTGCGCCGGCGCATAGCGGGCGTTCAATGCGATAGCCCGACGGAAATCACGCTCGGCGTCGATCCACTTCCAGCTTCTGCCCTGCAACACGCCGCGTGACGCCCACGCTTCCGCCAGCGTGCTGTCGAGCGCGATGGCGCGGTCTGCGCTCTTGATCGCGGCAGAAAGCGTCGGCTCCGCCGCCGCGCTCGTGTACAGCGGGAGCAACCCCTGTGCATCCGCCAGCCCACTGTACGCCGGCGCGAGGCTCGCGTCCTTCGCGATGGCCTGCTGGAAGTACGTCACCGCCTGCTGGAGCGACGCGGCGTTCCGACGGTTCAGCTGAAAGCGGCCGCGCAGGTAGAGATCGTATGCCTGCCCCGACGTCTTGTTCGCGCCGCCGTTCACCAGGCTCGTGTCGTCGGACGCGAGCACCGACGCACCGCCCCCCACCGCGCCGCCCACGGCATCGGTGATCGCGCGTGCCAGTCCCTCCTGCACCGTGAGCAGGTCGGTCGCGTCGCGCTCGTACATGTCCGACCAGCGCATGACACCGTCGCTCACGTTGACGAGACGCGCCGTCACGCGAAGCCGTTTGCCTTCGCGCTGCACCGTGCCCTCGAGCTGCAGCGACACGTTCAGCGCCTTGCCGATGTCGCTCGGCGAATGTCCCGACGCGAGCATCGCCGCGGCACGCGATGGCGACACGACGTGCACGTTGCTCATGCGCCCGAGTGCCGCGGCAAGCTCGTTCGTGATACCGTCGGCGAGATAGGCGTTGCCCGAGTCCGCGCCGATGCTGACGAGCGGCACGACGACGATGGACGCCAGTGCCGGAATCGCCGGTGCCGTGACGGCAGAGCCCTGCGCCACGACGGCGGCCGGCCGACGCGAATATGCGGTTGCCGTCCCGACTCCGCCGAGGACGAGGATCGCCGCCGCCGCCACGCGCCAGTTGCGCAACATGTGCAGCAGCGAGAACGGACGAGCTGGCGCGATATGAGCGCCGCTCACCATCGACGGATCGTCCAACGCGGACAGCAACTCCGCCGCCGACTGCGGACGCTCGCTCGGCTCGCGCTTCAGGCAGTGCATGATGAGCGTGTCGAGCGCGCCAGGGACTTCTGGGCGCAGGCTGCACACCGTCGGCGGATCCTGGGTCATGCGCGCCGCGAGCAGGGCGCGCGGCGCCAGGCCCGCGAACGGCGGACGACCGGTCAACATCTCGTACGCGGTGATGCCGAACGCGTAGATGTCCGCGCGGTGATCGACGTCCGGGTCGGCCGCCGCCTGCTCGGGCGCCATGTAGAGTGGCGTGCCAAGCGAGGTGCCGGTGCCCGTGAGCGTGCCGTGCTGCTTCTGCGCCCCCGAGCGACGCGCCGAACTGATCGCCTTCGCGACGCCGAAGTCGGTGACCGTTGCCGCGCCCGCGGCGAGCAGGATGTTGTGCGGCTTGATGTCGCGATGCACGACTCCCCGCTCATGCGCGTAGGCGAGCGCGCGCGCGACGTCCTTGAGGATCGATACCGTCTCGCGCACCGACATCGCGCCTTTCGTCGTGAGATGAGTCCCCAGCGACTCCCCCTCGACGAACGGCATGACGAAGAAGGGCAAGCCAGCCGCTTCTCCGGCACTCAACACGCCGACGATGTGCGGATGTTGCAATCCCGCCGAGAGCAGAATCTCGCGCTTGAAGCGATCGACCGAGACGGACGCGGCCAGATGCTCGGGCAGGACCTTCACGGCCACATGCCGCTGCAAAGCCTCCTCGAACGCGACGAACACGCGCGACATGCCGCCGCCTTCGAGCTCACGCTCAATGGCGTAGCCGGGGCCGAGTGCGGCGGTCAGTTGGTTTACGAGGAGGGAATGCATGTATCGGAGAGTGTCGTCTGTGTGACAGCCCGACTAGACGAAAGGATGCACTTCCACTCTCGGGAATGCGATGCCTCGCTAAGCGAAAACTACCCCGCCATCTCGGCCTGAAGAGGGAAGCCGTGCTGCTTGCGACCGACGTCGGCCTCGTGTTTCGACGTGGTCTTGTAGAGCTCGAAGCGTCCGTCCACCGCGAATGACGCACAGCGGGCACGCAGCTTCTCCATCTCCACGGCGCCCATCGGCTGGAATCCGCGCGCGACACTGATGTTCTGGCGGAGCACCTTGAGCGAGTCGATACCGGTGACCGTCACGGCCACCGGAAGGCTCATCGCGTATCGGATGGCGTCCTGTGCGGCCACGGCGCGCTTCTTCACCGCCTCACCTTCGCCACCAAGGCTCTTCATGCCGATCGCGGCGATGCCCTGGCGCGCGCACTCTGGGAGCACCTGCTCCTCGAAGCTGCGGAAGGTGGCGTCGAAGCAGTTGAGGGGCATCTGGCAGCTGTCGAACGGATAGCCGTACGAGAGCATCTTGAGGTGCAGCGCGGGATCCTTGTGCCCGGTGAATCCGGCATGGCGAATCAATCCCTTCTGCTTCGCGCGGTCGAGCGCCTCGATCACACCGCCCTTCATGAAGTGGCGCTCCGGATCGCCGGCGTAGGCGACCTCGTGCACTTGCCAGAGATCGATGTGATCGGTCTTCAGTCGGCGGAGGGAATCCTCGAGCTGCCGCATGGCGACCTTGGCGTCGCGGCCATGAGTGCAGACCTTCGTCATCAGAAAGACTTGATCGCGCCGTCCTCCCGCCAGTGCTTTGCCCATCCGCATCTCGCTCTTGCCGTCATGGTACTCCCACGCGTTGTCCATGAACGTGATCCCGGCGTCGATCGCCTGGTGCACGATGGAGATGGCCTCCCGCTCGGTGCCGACGAGCCCGAGGTGAAAGCCGCCGAGTCCGATGGCGGAGATTGTCTCGCCAGTGCGGCCGAAGATGCGCTGCGGGATGGGTGCGGTCGTCGTTGGCACGAGTCCTCCGAAAGGTCGGGTGCGGGTCGGAGAGCCACGGTGCAGGAACTGAACCCGGGCGACTGTTGCAAGGTGCTGTCGCTGGACTAGCTTTCCTGCCGGATGAGACCCGAACGGAGATCATGATGCAGGAAATGTCGACCGCAAACGAAGGCAAGCACATCCCCTTCAAGCAGGAAGGCTGGGGCTTCGCGATCTTCGTGTGCCTGCTGGCCATCGCTTCGGCCGGCGGCGCCTATTATGTGCATCACACGACCTTCAAGCATCCCACCGACGTGCGCTTTCATGCGGCGGGTACGCAGCACAGCGAGAGCCCGTCGCACTGACTGATCGTCGCTGACGGGCAAGGGCCGGCTCCTGGTCAGGAGCCGGCCCTTCGCGTTGCTACGGCGTCAGCGTCGCCTTGTTCGCCTGGATCTTTCGGACGTAGTCGAGCGTCTCGGCATACCGCCACCGCTCGACCGTCGGCGCGACGGTCTCGATGCTCGGCCACGTGCGATTGTCGAGTTTCGCCGCGAGCGCCGTTCTCCGGGCACGCATGATCGTGCCTTCGCCCGCGTTGTAGCCTGCGAACACGAACCTCCAGCGCTCCGGTTCGTCCAGCTCGTTCTTCCACAACGTCCAGAGGTCGCGGTCGTGCAGGATACCGGCAGCGATGTTCCACTCCGGATTGTCGATGGCGCCAAATTGTGGCAAGGCCGTCTTGATCTGCCCGTAGGTCGACGGCATGAGCTGCATGATCCCCCGCGCGCCCACTCGGCTGCGCGCCGCGGGCGTGAGGTCGCTCTCGGCCATCCCCTGCGCCTTGAACCAGCGCCAATCGGTGCCGATGCCGAAGTAGCGCTTCGTGTACTTCTTGAAGATGGGATCGAACCGCTCGGTGGCGTGCTCGGTCTGGCGCTTCACCGCGGCGCGCTCGAGCGCGCGACCCGCCTTCTTCACCTGCGCGACTGGGCTTTGCGCGGACCCGATCGACGGCACGCCGAGGAGGACGACGAACAGGATCCGTCGCGCGACATGCGCGTGCATCAGCCCAGCGCCTTGCCGATGATCATCGCGATGGAGATGAAGATCGCGGCGATGAAGATCGCGACGGCGACGTTCCCCTTCTGCAACTCGGCGGGAAAGTCGACCTCCGGCGTGAGCCGGTCGATGACGCGGTACGACACGAACATGATGACGACGCCGATGACGGCGTACAACACGTTCAACGCGATGACGGAGAATTCCATTGATACCTCGCTTGTGTCAGCAAAAGTTGGCACGCCCGCGGTCATTTGGCTAACCTCACGCTCACACCATACGTCTCCCGCGTGACATAGTGTCGCCGTTCACGTACCACAGCGAAGTCGCCCTCGCGAGTGCGCTCGCGCGCCTCGCGGTTCCCGGCCAGATGCCGATTGGCGGCGGCACCGACCTTCTCGTGACCATCGAGGAGGGACTCGCCGCTCCCGAGGGCGTCGTCGACGTGCGTGCGGTCGCGGAAGCGATGGGAATCAGCAGCACGCCAGACGGCGGACTTCGCGTCGGTGGCGCGTGTCGACTCGCTGACATTGCCGATGACGAGCATGTCACAGCGCGCTATCCGCTCCTCGCGTCGGCGTGCGAGCAGGTCGGCACGCCCGCCATTCGCGCGATGGCGACGCTGGCGGGCAACCTCCAACAGCGTCCGCGCTGCTGGTATTTCCGGCGCGGCGTGTCGTGTCTCAAGTCGGGGGGCACGACCTGTCCTGCGCGCGACGGTGAGAACCAGTACCTCGCCATTCTCGAGGGCGGGCCATGCTGGATCGTGCATCCGTCGGATCCGGCCGTGGCGCTCGTTGCGCTCGACGCAGAGATGGACGTCGACGGACCGAGTGGCCCGCGGACCATCGCCGCCGGCGAATTCTTCGTGCTGCCCTCCGCGCGGATGGATCGCGAGACGGTGCTGCACGATGGAGAGCTGATCGTCGCCGTGCGACTTCCCGGGAGATCAGCCGGTGGCCTGCAGCACTACACGAAGCTCATGCAGCGCGAGGCATGGGACTTTGCACTCGTGAGTCTTGCTGCCACCCGGCGCACGGATGGCGAGGTACGACTCGTGCTCGGCGGCGTTTCGCCGCGACCTTATCGCGTCTATACGTCCGTGGAGGAGGAGACGATGTCGGGCGGCCTGGATGAGGAAACTATCATCGGGCTGGCCGAACGCGCGTTGCTTGACGCAGTGCCTCTTTCCAAGAACGGTTACAAGGTAGAACTTGCCATGACGCTGTTGCGCGATGCCATTCGTGAGATCGCCGCGGAGTGATGCGCGTCACAGCAATCGCGTGATGTCGCTGTACGTTTCTGTTTAGAACTATCGACCACGAGCCCAGGGGACACGGTGATGACCAACGAGCCCACCGACGCTGGCGAAACACTGCCGCAACAGTTTCCCCTGCCCAGAAAGACGCCCGTGGGGCGGCACTTCGGCAGCATCTCGTACCCCGCCGAAGAAGCGGAGGAACAGGTCGAGGACCTGCGCAAGCGTCCGTCGGTGAAGATTCCCCACGTGACCGGTGAGCACTGGATGGAACGCCCCTCACGCAGCACCGACGCCCGCCGGGGCGTCAGCTAGGCGCGCGACGCCTCAGCGGAAGGAGTGCTCGAAGCTGAGGTAGAGAAACACGTCTCGCTGGCCGCGGCTCGACCCCACGCCGATCGGAAAGGCGATACCCGGCACAATCTGTAGTCCAGACGCGAAGTTCAGCGCGGCACGCATTCCTGGCGACACGATATAGCTCGTGAACGATTCGCGCTTGCCATTCTCGTCGAGCGCTTCGCCGCGCGTCGCGATCGATTCCAGCATCAGGTTGAACGTTGGCGCGACCAGCCAGATGACGCTCGCGCCGACCTTGAGGCCGCGCGCCGTACCGCGCACACCGAGGCCGTTGTCGGCGCGCGTGAGGCTGGCGCCCGCATTCCAGTGCGTGATGAACGCGTCGTTCAGCTGATAGCTGACCGGAAGCATGACCTCGAGTCCAGGGCCGCCGGCGCCACGTCCTGCGGTCACGTCGCCCGTGGGGAGGTAGAGGCTCAAGCGCGGCGCAAACAATAACGGCGCACCGTCGGCGCCGAGTGCCTGGTAGCGGTAGTTCAATGCGATGTCGCCGATGCCGGTGCTGCGATTGGCCCTGTACACCGGCACCGTGTAGCTGAGCTGATGCTTGATCGACGGTGCGGGCCACTCCTGCGTGAAGCTATAGCCCCAGCTGCCATCCTTCGTGCGCTGGAAGGTGCTGATGTGTTGAACGACGCCGTATTCCTGATTGAACGCCTCCTCGATGAGGAAGCTGTTGTCTTCGATCGCTGGCGGCGTCTTCGCCGCCGTGGAATCCTTGGCGACAGGCTTCTGGGCATCGAGCGGCATCGCGAACGCGAGCAAGAACACCGGCAGGAAGGAGAGTCGACGCATGCGGTGAAATAGCACGTAAGAGTGGTGGGCCACGTGTGCGGAGAGTCTACGCGTCAGTCACGCGATGAACCAGTGCGGCCGCCCGGTTCGCGGCAGCGACCATTCTGTCCGACATCGTCACGCCAAGCGCGTTGTCCGACGGCACGCCGTAGCGCGCCATGCCGTCGCGCGTCGCCTTGCTGCTGTGCGTCTTCAACCACGCGAGCACGGACGGTACGTCATGCTCGACCGGCGCAGTCTTCTGCTTCGCGATCATTGCGCCGCGGGCTCGTGGTTCGAGAGTGACAGCTCGTAGAACTGCGTGTCGATGAGCTCATCGGGACGATAGCGCTCGACCGGCGTGAAGCCGAGCGACCGGTAGAGCGCCTGCGCCGCATCCATGTCGGCGAGGGTGCCGAGGCGGAGCGTCTCGTACCCGCGCGATTGTGCGCCCTCGATCAACGTGCCGAGCAGCCTGCGGCCGACACCCCGCCCGCGCCACTCCGCGTCCACGAACATGCGCTTTACCTCCGCGACACGCGCTGTAAGGGGACGAAGCGCGACGCACCCCACGACGTCATCATCCACGACCGCGATCCAGATGCCCCCACTCGGCGGTGCATATGGGCCAGGCATGCGCGCCGCATCGGCGTAGACGTACTCCACCCCCGGTGTGCTCGATCGCGCGTCGCCATGCGCCCTCACCAGGCGACGCACGTGTTCGATGTCACGCTCGTCGCTCACTTCACGTACGACGAACGAACGGCTCATTGCCCGTATCGCACGGCTGCGCGGTACACCCAATAGATGAGCGCACCCTGCAGCGGCAGCCGCGCGATGAGGCCCGCCTGCCAGAGACGCGAAGGGTTCGTGTTCGCCATCAACATCTGGATGTTCGCCGGAAACACGGCGACGAGCAGTGCGATCAACCCCCAGCCCGCCGCCTCGCGCGTGAACGGAATGAGCACGCCGGCCGCGCCAAGCATCTCGAAGACGCCGCTGATGAGCACGAGCATGAGCGGCGCGGGCAGCCACGGCGGCATGATGGCCACGTAGTACGCCGGCTTGACGATGTGAAGAATGCCCGACCCCAGGAAGATGGCCGCGATGAGTACGAGCGAGAGTGTCACGCGAGTCTTGGCGTCACGTCGCGTCAGTATCGACGAACGGTCACGGCTCGTCCAGCTTCACGTCGTCGCGTCGTGCCTTCGACAGGTCATCGCCCATGCTGGCCGACAACCCATCGAGCGCCTCCATGATCTCGCGAAGACGCGCCATCATCTCGACGGCTTCAGCTGGCATCTCGTCGCCACTGCGCTCCGCGCGCGCCACGAACTCCTCGAGCTGCCGAAGCTGTTGCGCCAGTCCCTCGCGCGGCGATGAGGACGCGCTGGGCGGACCACCCTCTGCACTCACGGCGTCTCCGTAGCTGAGGTCACCGAAGACGCCAACTCGATCAGGCTCTGCGAGCCCGTCCATGCGTCGTCCGGATGAAGACGTATTGGCTTCTGCACCGCAGCCGCTTCGACGCACAGCATTCGACGTTCGCCCGCCGCTTCCATGTCCGTCATCTCCGCCGCACGCAATGCACCAGGATTCCACACGACGACGTCGTGAAAGCCGGCCGCTTCGATCGCCAACTCACGCGTCGGCTCCACCATCACCAGCCGGCGAGGCGCATCCACGTACACGCGATCGACCTCGCCGGCGATGTGCAGTGCCACGTCGTCATCGACGTTGAAGACCCCTGGCGCTCCGGACTCCCGATATCGCGTGCCCTGCAAGCCGGCGAGCGTCGTCCGGGACACGTCGTGCACGCGGAGGTAGGTGTGCAACGCCGCGGTGAAGGCAAAGGTTTTTGCGCCCGTGTTCTCAACGCCCAGCTCCACGCGAAGTGTCGCGCCATGCACGCGAACGGTCAGCGTGGCGATAAAGGAGGCAGGCCAGATTGCCAGCGTCTCCGGGGACGATGCAAGCGTGAAGGCGGCGACGGCGCCGCCGTCCGTCCCGTGCGTCTCGTCGGCGAGCTTCCATGCGCTCGTGCGCGCGAAGCCGTGCTTCGGCAGTGGTCCTTCGGCGGCGAACTGGGGAAAGATCACCGGAATGCCGCCGCGAATCGCCGTGTGCCGGCGAAACTCCGAGCGGGTGCTGAGAAACAGTCGCTCTTCGCCGCTGGACGCAGGACGCCACGACGTCACATGCGCGCCATGGAGGTGCACCTCGGCCGAAGCGCCATCGGACGAGCGCAGGACGAGGCGGTCGAGTCCACTCACTGGAGGAATCGTTGCGGCCCTAGAACTCGCGCTTCTTCATCTGCTGGAAGAGGTCCTTCGCGTCGGACGACGCGGCCTCCTCTGCCTCTGTCTGCTGCGGGCGCGTGGCGTCGAGCGTGGCGTCGTACGTGCGGTTCTTCTTCGGCTTGGCCGCTGCCGCTGCCGCCTGCGTCTTCCTGAGCAGTGCCTTGAGCTGAGCTTCGTTCATCGCGAGCGCTCCGGTGTCGGAAGGGATACCTGTAGCAACCTAACGAGCGACAAGTCGTGCGTGAACGGTCTCATGGATGCGGTCACACGGCGCTCACATAGGCCTTGAACAGCGCGTCGAGCTCGACGACTGGATCTTCGCACACTCCTTCGTGCACGGGGGAGCTCTGCAACACGTCCGACCGCGGCGCGGTGAGCCAATGAAAGCGCTCGGACGGCGGCGCGAGCGCCACCGGTCCCGCGGATGCGTCGCCGGCGCAGATGGCCGCGCACGACTGGAGGTACCGCGCCAGCAGCGTCGCATCCAGTCCAGGCGCGAGTGCCGCCAGTGCCGAGGGCTCCGTCACAGTGCGAAGGGCGAGAAATTCTGCCGTGCGCGCATGCATCACGACGCCCACGTTCGCGAAGGCACCCAGGTGCACGCGCGGCACGACGCGCAGGATCGCGAAGTCGTACGCGATGCGCATGCGGTCGCTCACCGGCGCGCCTCCAGGCGCTGGGGCGCTTCCACGCGCAGCTGCTGCTGCGCCGCCGACGCCGCGGCCAGCCACGTCGAGCGCGACTCGAGCCGCTCGGTGAGGTACCGGACATAGCGATCCCGTGCCGCGTCGGCGGACGGAAAGTCGCCACTGCCCTCGGCCGTATCCATCAGCAGGTCGTCGGGAACTGTCGCCAGGACGTCGCTCAGGACGGTTGCCGAAATCGTCGAGACGTTGGCTGCGTCGGCAGCATCAAGGCTACCCGCTACCGCGAGCAACACATGGGAGCGAATGAGCAGGAAGGGCGTTCGCGTGCGCTCGGCGTCGACCGAGCGCCAGTCGTGATGCGCGTAGAGCGCGGCACCGTGATCGATGAGCCACGGCCCACGCTGCCAGATGAGCAGGTTGGGGTTGCGATGCGTGCGATCGGGGTTGGTCGTGAACGCATCGAGCCAGACGATCTTCGCCGCGAGGTCGGGCGACACCAGCTCGCCTGCTGCCGAGGGATCGAAGTTGAAGGCTCCTTCGAGGTAGCGCATGCCGACGTTGGTGCCATGGCTGCGGCGGAGGAGCTCCTGGATCTCGGGATCGGGCTCGCTGCGCCCGAATCTGCCGGAGATGTCGACGAGTGCGAGCGCCGGCGTGGGCAGTCCGAGTCGCAACGCGAGTCCGCCGACGATCAGCTCGGAGACGAGTACCTTCGCGCCCTGCCCGGCGCCGCGGAACTTTACGACGTACAGTCCACCTTCTTCAGTGTCGACGACGGCGGGAAGCGATCCACCTTCGCGCAGTGGCTGGACATAGCGTGATGCGACGTGCCGGGGCAGCTCGCGTGCGTTGCTCAAGGGTCCAAATCCGCCTCGCGGCGATCGCCCTGCGCTGGAGGGGAGGAGATGACGAGGAACTTTGTCTCGGCGGAGCCGTCGTTGCGCGCCTGATGCGCCGTGCCCGCGGGGATCTCGATGCCGAAGCCGGCCGGGAGGTTTTGAATGGCGCCTTCAATTTCCATCGAGAGGGTGCCGGAGAGGACGTAGAAAAATTGCTTGGCGCGCGCGTGCCAGTGCCGCTGCTCGGTGGTGCCGGCCGGCATGCGCTCCTCGATGACGCTGAAGTTGGCGGCCCGCACCAGATGCCATCCGTCGCACTCGCTACCCCATTGGTAGTGCTCTGCGTTGGCGATAGAAATTGGCATTGGTATCATGCTCGTCCGCTCTCTGAGTGCGTGGTGCCTCAAGATGCGCCGCTCGCATCGCTGGGTCCAGCCCGCCCACAGCCGATGGCTCGCGGGCGGAAATACTGCCTAACACGTTGTCACCACTAGCCTTATGTCACTTTGAGCCGTGTTGACGTAGCGCCTATAACCGACTACTTTAGTCTCATATCGCACACACTCGTGAAATGCGCCGCTGCCGCTTCGCGACGCCGCTCGCTTCGCGATGCGCCGAGCTGGTGTGATCCCAATACGTCGGGAGATTTACTGACATGAGTTCGTCCATCGATTCGCTCGTCAATCGCGAATACCAGTACGGCTTCGTGACGGATGT
>JBDSML010000202.1:0-33018 GCA_039915865.1 Gemmatimonadaceae bacterium
TCAACACGCTGAACACCATCGCGATGCTCGTGCGCGAGCAGGACGTCACCGCGTCGGTGAAGCTCATCACGCAACTCGGCGACGTCCTCCGCCAGGTGCTGCGCTCGGTGAATACGCAGGAGGTACCGCTCGCCGAGGAGGTCGCGTTCACGACGAGCTATCTCGAGATCGAGGAGGTGCGCTTCGCCGATCGACTCCGCGTTCGCTGGACGGTGGATGACGACGTCATGCGCAGTCTCGTGCCGCACCTCATTCTGCAGCCGCTCGTCGAGAACGCGCTACGGCATGGCATCGCACAGCGAGAGGATTCCGGGCTCCTCGAGATCGGCGCGCGCCGCGAGGGAAACCAGTTGATCGTCTGGGTGAGTGACGATGGGCCCGGCCTCAGCGCGACGTACGCGGCGGGCGACGGGATTGGGCTTTCCAATGTGCGGGCGCGTCTCACTGCACTCTATCGCGCCGACGCGTCGCTCTCGCTCGAATCGCTGCCACTCGGTGGCGTGCGTGCGGTGCTGTCGCTCCCGTGGCACGAGGCCGGCGCGTGACCGACGCCTCCGCGCCAATTCGTATCCTCATCGTCGACGACGAACCTGTCGCGCGACGCGGAGCGCGTTGCATCGTCGACGGACATCGCGGCGCCGTGGTCGTCGGCGAAGCTCGCTCGGGCACCGAGGCGATCCGCTTCATCCTGGCGACGCCGCCGGACGTCGTGCTGCTCGACGTGCAGATGCCGGGTGTCGATGGTTTCGGTGTCATCCGCGCCATCGGTGCCGATAAATTGCCGGCGATCGTCTTCGTCACGGCATTCGACGACTTCGCCGTGCGCGCGTTCGAGCACTCGGCTGTCGATTACGTCGTGAAGCCCTACACCGACGACCGTCTCCTCCAGGCGATCGACCGTGCGATTGCACGGCGAGCGGGCGATCAGGCGACGAAGGTCCAGCAGCAGTTGCGGGCGTTGCTCGCCGTGGCCGGTGGACCGGCACCCGTCGGCGATGCGCGAGCCGCGGCGCCGCTCAACCGACTGCTCGTGAATGTCGGCGCTCGCAGTATCGTCGTCCCGCTCGAGGACGTGACGTGGATTCGCGCGGATGACTACTGCGCGACCGTCTTCGCCGCCGGCAAGAGCTACGTGTTGCGTGAGTCACTCAATGAGCTGGAACGACGTCTCGACGCTACGGCGTTCATGCGTGCGCATCGCTCAGCCATCGTGCGCGTGGATGCCGTACAGGCGATCGAGCGGAGCAGCACCGGCGCGATGCACTGCGTGTTGCGCGACGGCACGCGAGTGCCGGTGAGCCGCTCTCGGCGCGAAGCGGTGACGTCGGCCCTGGGAGACGCGCGCGGCTGATGGCGGCCTCCGCTTTTCACCGACGCAATACGACCACTCGCCGCCGCTGCGTGCCGTTCACAGCATGACCGACCCGCAGCGCGGTGATGTCCCGTAGGATGGGAGAAGCCTCACTCCCACTCCGGAGACATCGATGTTCGCCCGCCCCCGCACGCTGCTCGTTCTCGCATGTTCGCTCGCGCTCACACAGCGCGGCTCGGCGCAATCCGTCGTTCCGTCCCTCACGCTGCACACGAGGCATTTCGCCGAGCGCTCGGTCGCGTGGCGCTTTCTCGTCGTCACTGACACCGGTGAGCGTGACGTCGCGTCGATGACGGTGACGACGTCGCTCACCGAGCACGCGGGCAAGCCTGCGCTACTCAGCGTTCGCACATTCATGACGCCGCGTGGACAACTGCTCGACAGTGCGCTCGCCGATCGCGCGACGCTTGCACCGATCTGGCAGCACTCGCATCAACCGACGAAGACGCAGATGCTCGACTTTGGCGCGACCGCAGTGACTGGCTCCGTCACGCCGAAGGACTCCTCGGCGCGCGCAGTCAGGCACACGCTCGGCGAACGCGCGTTCGATACCACGAACCTCGACGAGGTGATAGCATCGCTGCCATTTGCAGCGGGATACTCCGTCGTGCTGCCGTTCTACACCTTCGAGCAGGGTGCGATCGAGCGCGACACCATCGCCGTCGCTGGCGTGGAACAGATGGCCGCTCCCGGCGGCGCGATGCGTTCGGCGTGGAAGGTCTCGTTCAGCGATCCGATCATTACGTGCACGTACTGGATCGACCGTGAGACGCGGAAAATCCTGCGCCAGGACGTGACACAGCGCCGGAGTGGCGTTCGCTTCCGCAGCGTGCCGCTGTCATGATGCGCATCCGCTGTCTTGCCGTCATCGCGATTGGCATCGGCGCGGCGACCACTCTCCAGGCACAGTCGCCGCTCCCACCGATGGCCGCCGAGCATTGCACGCCGGCAAGCGGTGATGCGGCGGCAGCGATCGCTCGTGCATGGCAGGCCGCCGGACTCGATCGGGCCAGTGGTCGCATCGTTCACGCGACGAGCACGGACCTCAGCCAGCAGAACTTTCAGTCCGACCGGCCGTATCCGCCCTTTTTCTCGATGATGGCGCAGGGCGAGCGGTGGTTCGACCTCAGCACACGCACCGAGCGCGCACAGTCGAAGATGTCCGGACTCGGCGTCGGGGGCGCGCCGATGACGACCATCCTCAGCAGCGAGCAGGCGACCTTCTTCGTCCGCGACACACTCATACGCGCATTGCCGGCGCTGTTCGCGAACAGTGCGGCAACCCGTGCGATGAGCGTGTGGGCCGTACTGTCCGATTGGCGCGCGGCATCGGACGTGAAGGTCATGTCGCGCTGCGTCTATCGCGAGTATCCGCGGCTCGTCGTCGAGCGGTTGGGAGTGTATGGACCCGAGCGGTTGTATCTCGACGTGAAGACCGGACTGCCCGTGAAGCTCGATCGTGAGGAGCCACACTATCTCTGGGGCCAGGTGCGCAGCGAGTTCGTCTATCAGACGTGGATCGCAGCGGGTGAGCTGATCAGACCAGGAGCTGTTTTTCACCTCGTGGACGGAGACGTCGAGACAGAACGCCTCGACGGCGACTTCTCGCTCGTGTCCTCCGACAGTGCTCCGCCGATGCGCATTCCGGCGTCACCGGCAATGAAGGCCGAGCTGGCGATGTTCCTCCAGGCACTTCCGGTGGACACCGAGCGCGTTGGCCACGGCATGATGGTGTTGAAGAATCGTGGCTACCGTCACGGCGTCACGATGGTCCGCGATACGGTGTTCCTCCTCGACGCGACACAGGGCGACGCGCGTGGGAGGCTCGACTCGGCATGGATCGCGAGGCTCTATCCGACACACGAGGCGGTCGTGGTCGTCGTCACCGACCTTGCGTGGCCGCACATTGCCGGCGTGCGGTATTGGGTGTCGCGCGGGGCGACGGTCGTGTCGCACGCGAGCTCGCGCGCGATGCTCGACCGCGTGATCGCGCGCCGTTGGACGCGTACACCAGATGCGCTCGAGATCGCGCGACGCGCAAAGCCGGTGCGTATGAGATTCGTCGGCGTGTCCAACTCACTTTCATTGGCCGGAGGCGCACTGCGTCTCTATCCCATCGACGGAATCGCCAGCGAAGGCGCGCTGATGGCGTGGTCGCCGAGCGATCGATCGCTTTGGGCGAGCGATTACGTCCAGACGGTGAACGAGCCGGCCATCTACACCACCGAAGTCGCACGCGCGGCGAAGCGAGTCGGCATCGAGCCGGTGAAGGTCGCGGCCGAGCATCTTGGGCCCACTGACTGGTCGACGATCACTCGGCTCGCCGCGAAGCTGCCCTGACCGATCACCCGCGCGGCCTCTTTGGACCGTTACCCCTATTGTTTACCCTATTTCCCGGGCTAGATTCGGTGTATATTCGGTACTCGGGGGTGATTGGGTGGAGATTCGGGACAAGCTTGCCGTGCTCGCTGATGCAGCAAAATACGACGCATCCTGCGCCAGCTCCGGCTCGAAGGGGCGACGCAGCAAGGACGGCAAGGGGGTCGGGTCCACCGAGGGGATGGGCATCTGCCACAGCTACACGCCGGACGGCCGATGCATCAGCCTCCTCAAGATCCTCCTCACCAACTACTGCCAGTACGATTGCCTGTACTGCGTCAACCGCAAGTCGAGCAACGTTCGGCGCGCACGCTTCACGCCTGACGAAGTCGTCAGCCTCACGCTCGACTTCTATCGTCGCAACTACATCGAGGGGCTGTTCCTCAGCTCGGGCATCTTTCGTAGCCCCGACCATACGATGGAACAGCTCGTTCGCGTCGCACGCACGCTGCGCGAAGACCATGCGTTCCACGGCTACATCCACCTCAAGACGATCCCTCTCGCGTCGCCCGAGCTGCTGCGCGAGGCGGGACGTTGGGCCGATCGCCTCAGCGTGAACGTCGAGTTGCCGACGCAGTCCGACCTCGACCAGCTCGCACCGGAGAAGAAGCTCGTTGCCATTCGCAGCGCGATGACCACCGTGAAGTCGGGCATCGACGAGACACCCGGATTCGCACCGGCAGGCCAGAGCACGCAGATCATCGTCGGCGCAACGCCGTCATCCGACGCGAGCATCCTCGCCACCAGCTCCGAGCTCTACACGACACACAAGCTCCGGCGCGTCTACTACTCGGCGTTCAGTCCCATCCCCGATTCGCCAGGCGTGCTGCCGAGCATGTCGCCGCCGCTCGTCCGCGAACACAGGCTCTACCAGGCTGATTGGCTCGTCCGCTTCTATGGCTTCAAGGCGCCGGAGCTCACGACCATCGAGCAACCCAACCTCGATCTTCAGCTCGACCCGAAACTCGCGTGGGCGCTCCGCAATCGCGCGTCCTTTCCCGTCGACGTCAACGTCGCACCTCGATCGCTGCTCCTGCGCATTCCTGGCGTCGGCGCCAAGAGCGTCGAGCGCATGATCGCTGCACGCCGCTGGCGCGCCCTGCGACTCGCGGACCTCCTCCGCCTGCGCATCGCGATCTCGCGTGCCACTCCCTTCATCATCACGGCCGACCACAACCCGGACGCTCGGCTCATCGATACGGTCTCGCTGCGCGATACCCTCCTGCGTCGCAAGGCACAGATCGACATGTTCGCCGCTCCCGGCCCGTCTGCCGATCTGCGTTCCGCCATCGGCGGCCAACTGTAGAGCGTGCGTTCAGCGCTGATGTCGCACGAGTTGCGATTCGACGGCAGTTGGGAAGGCTGGCGCTCGGCCGCGCGTGATGCGCTGCTCGCTGAGCTTCCACCGACGGTGATCGTGTGGCGAACCATGTCGAATGACCAGGACTCGCTCTTCTCCACTGTTGCGAGCGCCCCTGTTGCGTCGGCAGTCACCGTTACGCCCAAGGTGCCGAAGGCATTCATGGCACTCGCGTCGGACGTCGCGCGGTATCGCGACGATGCCCGCTGGAACATCCTCTACCGCGTGCTCTGGCGACTGACGCACGGCGAGCCACACCTGTTGTCCATCTATGTCGACGACGACGTGCATCGCCTCGAGCTGATGTCGAAGGCAGTGCGCCGAGAGGGACACAAGATGCGCGCGTTCGTGCGCTTTCGGCTCGTCGGCGAAGGGTCGAACGAGGAGCGCTACGTCGCGTGGTTCGAGCCGGAGCACGACGTCGTCACGCGCGAAGCGCCGTTCTTCGCGCGACGCTTTCCCGCGATGCGCTGGTCCATCCTCACCCCCGACGTCTCGGCGCACTGGGATCGTGCGTCGCTCTCGTATGCGCCAGGCGTCTCGCGACGCGATGCGCCGAGCGGCGACGAGCTCGAAGAGCTGTGGCGCACGTATTACGCGAGCATCTTCAATCCAGCGCGCATCAAGCCGCGGATGATGCGCGCCGAGATGCCGGTGCGTTACTGGAAGCATCTGCCCGAGGCGTCGCTCATCGCGCCGCTGCTGCGCGATGCGACGGCGCGCGTTCGGCAGATGGTGGATCGCGAGCAGGACGTACCGCGTCATGCGGAGCCGGCGGCGCGAGCGGCACTGGACACCGAGCCGGCGGTCGTTTCGTCGGACATGGCCGATGCGCAGGAGCGAAGTGCGCACGCACGCGCGCGGTCGGCAGCGCGGGGATTCTCGGCGGGCTCCTCTCCGCTCGGCGATCGCGACGTGCGCATCGGCACCGCGAGCTGGACCGACCCCACGATGACCGCCCGCGGTGTGTTCTACCCGGACGACGCACGATCGGCGGCAGGACGTCTCGCATACTACGCGTCGCGTTTCTCGCTCGTGGAGGTCGACGCGACCTACTACTCGCTTCCGTCCGAGCGCAATTCGACGTTGTGGGCCGAGCGTACGCCGGACGGCTTCTGCTTCGACATCAAGGCGCATGCGTTGATGACCGGCCACTCGACGGAGACAGCGCGTCTGCCTGACGATATTCGTGGTGCGCTTCCGGCGCGGACGGCAGGTGCGCGCATGGTCCGAGCGCGGGACATCACGTCGGAACTGGTGGACGACATCTGGCGCCGCTTTCTCTCGGCGCTCGAGCCACTGCGGGTAGCGGGAAAATTGGGTGCGCTGCTGCTCCAGATGCCGCGCGACTTCGTTCCCTCGCGCGAGAGTGAGCGCGTGCTGGCGACGATGCGTGCGCGTGCCGGCGGGGGCGCCCTGCTCGCAGTGGAGTTCCGCCATGCGTCATGGGTCGCGGATGCAGCGCAGCGGGAGCGGACGCTCGCCGTGCTTCGCGAGCACGACATGTCGTACGTGATGGTCGATGCGCCGCCGGGATTCGCGACATCGATGCCGCCGATCATCGCTGTCACGAGTGAGCGGCTCGCCATGGTGCGGTTGCACGGTCGTCGCACGGAGACGTGGGAGACGCCGGTGTCCGTGACGAGCGAGCGATATCGCTACCTCTACGGCGCCCACGAGCTCTCCGAGTGGGTGCCGAACATCATCGACGTCGCGTATCGGACGCAGGGAGTGCACGTGGTCATGAACAACTGCCACGCGAACTACGGCACTTCGAACGCGGATGAAATCACGGAGATGCTCGTGGAGGCCGACGAGCTGCGGCGGCAGATGTACCGCGAATCCGTCGAGCAGAGGCTGGTGTAGTCGCAGGCATCGCGGATATCGCCTCGTGCTCACGCTCATCGGCATCCTCACCGTCGCCGGACTCGCCACCGGACTCGCGAGCGGACTTGGCCCCATCGACGTGATCTCGACGTTCGGAAAGGCATTCGCCGAAAGTCGATACGTCGCGACCGCCTGGCTCGTGCTGCCTGTCATCGGCGAGTGCTCGTGATGTACTTCGTCGGCCGACAGATCAGTGCTTGTTGGCCAGGTTGTCAGCGAGAGCCACGACGGAACGCTGTGCGCGCTGCGCGCGCGTGCGCAGGCTTCGCGAACGCTGAACGCCGCAGTTACTGCAACTGTTTCAGCTCTTGCAGTTGCAGCGTTTTTCAGCGTGGCGAAGCCTGCGTCTGTTTCTGCGTTCCGTAGGAGCGCTTTGTTGGCTGGGTTGTCAGCGAGAGCCACGACGGAACGCTGTGCGCGCTGCGCGCGCGTGCGCAGGCTTCGCGAACGCTGAAGGCCGCAGTTACTGCAACTGTTTCAGCTCTTGCAGTTGCAGCGTTCTTCAGCGTGGCGAAGCCTGCGTCTGTTTCTGCGTTCCGTAGGAAAGCTTTGTTGGCTGGGTTGTCAGCGAGAGCCACGACGGAACGCTGTGCGCGCTGCGCGCGCGTGCGCAGGCTTCGCGAACGCTGAAGGCCGCAGTTCGCGCAGCGCGCTGTTCGCTGTAGCCGGGGTCGGCAAGGTCGTGGCCGGCTTGGCCGAGCCGTGGATTCCGCTCGACAGCTTATTCATCGCGGTGTGCATTGGACTACCATTGATCGTGACGCGGTTCGGGGGGAACGTGACGATCATGGCCGCGATGCCGTGATCGAGGCGCAGCTTCCGACCGCGTTGCTGCAGCTCACGGTCAATACGCTGATCATACACACGTTCGTCTACCGGCACTGATGGATTCGGCGCTCACTCCTGAGACAGCATCGAGGTTCGCGCGACTCGCGTTGGCGCATGTCGAGCGGGAGTATCCGAGCAAGCTCGACCACGTCCTCAACGACGGCGACGACCTTCGCAGCCCGCGGTCGCTGCATCCGATCTTCTACGGCAGCTTCGACTGGCACTCGTGCGTCCATGGTTACTGGACGCTGGCGACGGTGCTTCGTCTCCAGCCAGGAATTGCCGAGGCGACTGATATTCGTGCGCTGTTCAACCGGCAGCTGACGTTCGTGCACGTCGCCGCCGAGCTCGCATATCTCGAGCAGCCGTTGCGCGGGGGATTCGAGCGGCCGTACGGCTGGGCGTGGCTGCTCATGCTCTCCGCCGAGCTGGCACGGCATGAGTCGACGGAGGGGAAGTTCTGGAGCACGACACTCAAGCCGCTGGCGAGCGAGTTCGTCAGTCGGTTCACTCGTCACCTGCCCCGTGCGACGTATCCCATTCGCGTCGGCACGCAGTTCAATTCGGCGTTCGCCATCGCACTCGCGCTCGAGTATGCGGATGCCATGCGTGACAAGCGATTCGGTCGCCTGCTGCGCGGGCGGGCGGTGTCGTGGTACTCGAACGATGTGGACTGTCAGGCGTGGGAGCCCGGTGGCGACGACTTCCTCTCGTCGGCGCTGATTGAAGCGGAGTGCATGCGTCGTTCGCTCGATAGCGATCTCTTCTCGGCGTGGCTTGCGCGATTCTTGCCACGCATTTCTGCACGCGATCCACTGACGCTTTTCACCCCCGCCACCGTCAGCGATCGCTCCGACGGCAAGATCGCCCATCTCGACGGCTTGAACCTGAGTCGAGCGTGGTGTTGGCGGTCGATTGCGCGGATTCTGGGCGAGGACGATCCGCGCCGGGCCGTCGTCCTCGATGCTGCTGCGACGCATGTGGACGCGAGCATGCCGCACGTGGCTGGCGATCATGCAGGCGAGCATTGGCTCGCGAGTTTCGCCTTACTCTCGATTCTGGCCTGAGCGATGATGATTCAGATGGCTTTGCCCGTTGCGCCGATTCTGCTGATGCCGTTCATCATTCTTTTTTTCATCATCGTCTTTCCGCTGTGGGTGGTGGCGGTGGCGGTGCTCGGTCTGCTGATGTGGTTGGTGCGCGGAGTGGACGCGCTGTTGAAGACGCGTCTGTCAGTGCCCGTATCGAGTGCGTTTCACTGGACGTTGAGTTGGGGTGGACTTGCCGAGCGGCGCGACCGTCCGCGTGAAGGGTAAACCAACAACCGTCCGCGATGCGATCATCCGTGCCCGTGCCGTAAACGCGGTGCTCGACGACTCGCTCTCCAGGTCGGGGAGCGTGCGAGATGATCCGGCCACGTTGTCGGTGCGTGTCGACTTGAACGTGCCGAAGACGGTCGCGATGTTCGAGCGCGAACTCACGACACTCGCGAACAAGGCATTCGTGGCGGAAATGGAGTGGGCCAATGCCGCCACTCACACCGAGGCCCGGAAGGGTCGACGGCTGCAAGCCGAAAAAGATGGTGAGCCCCTTCTGGCGCAGCAGGCCGCAACGAGGCATCACGAGGATGCCCTGGTGGCGACGGAGTTGCGACTCGAGCTCGAGGAGTGGCAGCAGATGGTGACCGACTACTCGGCGATCATCGCAATGCTTCGAGAACGGTTGGGGAGCGTTGACTCGACGCGCTGATCCGATAGCCTTCACGTCGTGTACATCCCACGACTGAATGCCGAACAGGACACCACCGCCCTTCGCGTGTTCATCGGCGCGAACCCATTCGCGACGCTCGTGACGGCCAGCGGCGGACTGTTCGCCACGCACCTCCCACTCATTCTTCGAGTCGCCGACGGCCCGCTCGGCACACTCGAGGGTCATGTCGCGCGCGCGAACATGCATCACAAGCTGGTCGACGGCGCGACGGACGCACTCGTCATCTTCAGCGGACCGCACGGCCACATCACGCCGACATGGTATCCGTCAAAGATCGAGGATGATCGCGTCGTCCCGACGTGGAACTACGTCGCCGTCCATGCCTACGGCATCGCGCGCTTCCGTGATGACGCCGAGTTCCTCGCGGCGCATGTCGCGCGACTCACCGAGCGACACGAGTCTGCACGCGGCAGCGACTGGAGAACCGATGATCCGCCGTCCGAGTATCTCGCGCAGCAGCTTAAGGCGATCGTCGGTGTGGAAATCGAGATCACGAAACTCGAAGGCAAGTGGAAGATGAGCCAGAATCGGTCGATGGCCGACGTCGATGGTGTCATCGAAGGCCTTCGTCAATCAGGCGACGCCCAAGATCGCGAAGTCGCCGACACCATGGAACAGCGGCGCGCAAAGCCCGAATGATTGGGCGAAGCGAAGGCAGCGATGATCGTCAGCACCTTTGTAAGGGCAACGCGGGCCCGCAGTTCGCTTATTTCACGCGAGTGAATCGTAAGTGCCGGACTCGCCCCGATTCAATCACGTACCCGGTAATGCGGCCTTTCGTATCCCGCGTCACGTCAATCACGCTCCCACCCCTCGTGAAACCATCCTTGTACGTCGGCTCCAGGGTCCCAAGCGGCCGGTAGCCTGCGTACGCGACCAGCTTCCCCTGCTCCACCTTCCAGGTTTGCGTGACATCGACTTCGTCGTTGCGATAATTGCCAGCGTACTCAGCGAGCGTCGCGGCGTCGAGCGCCACGGTGTCGGCGCGGGTGTACGTCGCCATATCCGTCGCCGTGCGAGTGACCATCCGCGAAGGCGCCGAGGCATCTCCTTCGAAGCGGATCTCGCTCTTCTGCGCGGTCCGGAAACGACCGTCGCCCAGTGGAATGTATGGTGTCGGCGGGACTCCATCTGCAATGAGCGTGTCACCCTTGAGGCGAGTCCGTCGCACCTCGCCGCGCGCGATGTTGCGCCAGACGCCCGTGAACCTGCCGAGCGTCGCCGCCGACATCGCGACTCGAGGTAGCTTCGCTAGTGACTCGGCCCACGCGGCCACGGTGTCGGGCTGCATCTTGTCGCCGATGTAGATGGCCGCGACCTTGTTCGCCAGCGAATCCGGACCCGACGCCGCGTAGTTGCAAAGGGTCGCGACCGCGAATTGCTGGTCGGGAAAGCGCAGGAAGTGGGCGCGAAACCCACCCCAGGAGCCTCCATGCGAGACGACGCGGAGGCCTCTGATCGTCCCGACCGTGAGGCCGACCGCGTACGCCAGCCCAGGTTGCGACCAGGCCGGCGAGCCGTTGTTGAGCGTCGTGGCCGTCGTCATGGTGGAGAGGATGTCGCGGCCCCCGACGATCGCGGCGTCATAGTTGTTGAGCCAACGGCCGAAGTCCTCCACGGTCGTGTGCACTCCGCCTGCGCCCACAATCGCGCCGTCATAGCTGTTGCGTGCGACGCGGAAGCGATGCTCGGTGGTCGCGTAGCTCTCGGCGAGGTTCGGGATGACCGCAGCGCGATCGACGAGGTAGCGGGTATCCCGCATGCCGAGCGGCCCGAAGATTCGCTCCTCCGCGAACTGCGCGAGGGTCTTACCGGTCAGGCGATAAACGGCCTGCGCGGCCAGAATCCAGCCGGTGTTGGTGTAGAGGTAGCGCTCGCCCGACTCGTAGTTCATTTCCGCCGAGTGGACGATGATGTTGAGCGCATCTATAGTGTCGCCCGCGAAGGTGCGCCCCGTCTGCCCCCAGAGGGTCCAGAGATCGCGCAACCCACTGGTCTGACTGAGTGCCCGGCGCCACGTGATCCGATCCGCATATGGCGGCATCTCCGGAAAGAGTTTCCGGATCGGATCGTCAAGCGAGAGCTTGCCCTCTTTCATGAGGATCAACATGCTCATCGCGGTGAACTGTTTCGACATCGATCCGACGTCGAGCACCGTGCGCGGCGACATCGCCACGCTGTTCTCGAGGCTGGCCATGCCGTAGCCGCGCGCGTACTTGACGATCCCGTCCTGATAGACACCAAGCGCGCACCCAGGAGAGTCGGTGCGGTCGAAGCTCCGGAAGACGCTGTCGGCGCGCAGCGCCTTGGCGTCCCGCGCACCGACGATGTATTGGGCGCTGGCGATGTTCGAGAGGACGAGGGAGAACAGCGCAGGGAGGAGGTACACAAAGCGTCGGCGCATCAGGGTCTCGGTGTGGGTCATGATCACGACTGTCTTCGGTGAGGCGCACCTGCAGGCGTGCCCGGGACTGAGGACATGGCGAAGCGACGTGGCGTGATCCGCTACTCGCTGTAAGAGCTGACTCGAAACGGCGCGCTGCGAATCACGACAACGGACCCGGAGGCCAATGACATGCACAGACCTTGGGGATCACGGCACGAGCGTCGCGACCTTGTTCTCCTTCGAGCCGTACTTCTGGAACCAGCTTCGCATGTAAAGCTGCGTGCGCAGGAAATTGGACGGCTTGGACGATGTACCGTGCCACTCGTCGTTGAAGCGGATCATCGCCGTCGGAATCCTTCGCAGCTTGAGCGCGCGATAGAACTGCTCCGTCTGTTCCATCGGGGTGCGCAGGTCGTTCACGCCCGTCATCAGCATCGTCGGCGTCGTCACGTTGCCGACGTACATCAGTGGCGACCGCTTCAGGTGCTCGGTGGCATCCTGCCACGGCAGCTTCTCGAAGTTGTAGTACCAACCCGCACCGTCCGTCGTGCCGACGAAGCTCACCCAGTTGATCACCGGGCAGTTCGACGACGCGGCTGCGAAGCGATTCGTGTGACCGACGATCCATGCCGTCAACACGCCGCCGCCGCTGCACCCGTAGACGAAGAGATTCTTCGTGTCGACATATCCGCGGCCGATCACCGTATCGACGCCCGCCATCAGGTCATCGAAGTCCTTGCCCGGATACGCGTTCTTGATCGCGTTGCCGAACGCACTGCCGTAGCCCGTGCTGCCACGCGGGTTCGTATACAGCGACACATAGCCATTCGTTGCCTGGTCCTGCCGTACGAAGCTGAAGCCGAGGTTGTACATGGAGTGCGGACCGCCATGGATGTCGAGAATCAGCGGATACTTCCGGGTCGGATCGAAGTCGGGCGGCTTCACGATCCAGCCCTGGATCTTCGTCCCATCTTTCGACGTGTACCAGATCTCCTCGCTGGTGCCGAGCTTCTTGCCCATCAACACGTCGTCGTTGACGTCGGTGAGCCACTTGATGTTCGCCGGCGTGTGGATGTTCAATCCGACGACGTCCGACGAATGCGACGCCGTGCTCATGACGCCGACCGCCGCGCCGTTCGGATTGATCGACGTCACCGTGAGCACCTGACGTCCCGTCGTCACCGGCTTGACGTCGCCCGCCATCGACGCCACGTACAGGTTGCGCGCCCCTTCATTCTCGGCGTTGAAGTAGATGGACGTGCCGTCCTTGCTCCAGGTGAGATCCGATGGTGCGCGGTCCCACTTCGGCAGAAGGAGCCTGGACCCGGATCCGTCGGCGCTCATGAGGTAGAGCTTTGCGTCGGTCCAGGTGTCGCTCGTGGAGTCGTAGCCCGTGTAGGCGATCCACTTGCCGTCGGGCGACGGCGTGGGCTGACCATCAGGTCCCTTGCGCGTCGTCAGCTGCCTGATGTCGCCCGACGCGACGTCGATGCGATAGATGTCCGACTCGCGCCATGCGTATTCCGCGTTCTCGACGCGCAGTCCGCTGAACACGATCGACTTGCTGTCGGGCATCCAGCGCGGTGCACCGTGGTTGTACGCGCCGCTGGTGATCTGGCGCGGCGTGCCGCCGTTGTCGGCCGAGAGGATGAAGATGTGCGTGTTGCCGTCTTCGATGAAGCCCTGGCGGTCGGCGCGGTAGTTGAGCTTCTGGACGATGCGGGGTGCTTCCGTCCACTTGGCGCCCTTCGGCGGCGTCGGCATGTCGATGCGCCAATCGTTCTTCGCCGGCACCTGCATCGAGAAGGCGAGCCACTTCGCGTCGGGCGACCACTCGATGTTGGTCGGATTCTCCGTCAGATGCGTGAGTTGTGTGACCGCACCTTCGGCGTCCATCCATCGGACGAAGATCTGCGTGCCCGGCGGTGCGCCCGCGGATCCCGGCGCTCCGGTGCTGGGCGGCGCAGGCGGCGTGGCGGTGTAGGCGACCCGCAGGCCGTCGGGCGCCCACTTGGGGCTCGAGCCGTTGACGAGGAAGCGCGCGCGGGTACCGTCGGCGTTCATGATCCACAGCGACGACTCCCACTTGTCGTTCATCTTGTCGATCCACCGGCGCGTGAAGACGACCTGCTTCCCGTCGGGGGAGAGCTGCGGGTCCTGGACGTCCTCCCAGTCGAGGTAGTCCTGGATGGTGAGCCGGTCGCTGCGTTTCACGGGCGGGGCAGCCTGCGCGCGAAGCAGGGACGGCGCGAGCAGCATCGCTCCGCTGAACAGGACGAGGAGACGAGACGAGTGGCGCACGGGACCTCCAGACGGGACGAGATGGTGAATTCTCTTCCCGAAACGGTGCAGAATGCCGGGTGTGCCCGCCAGAGGGCCACGACCGCGAAAATGCTCGCCCCGTACAGCATCCTGCCGTATCTTCGCGGGTCCCCCTCCACCACACGTTTACTCGTGGGGAGGGTGTTGCTGCCCCTTTCACCAGGATATGTCCGAAGTCTCCGACCACGACCCGTCTCTCGCCGGCTCTGACCTACGCGCGCAGCTCTCGCTTTCGCTTGGCGCCGCGTACTTCATCCTGCGCGAGCTCGAGGGGGGTGGAGTGTCGCGGGTGTTCCTTGCGCACGACGAGGCGCTCGACCGCGACGTCGTGATCAAGGTCCTCCCGCCGGAGCTCACGCGAGATCTCTCGGCGGACCGCTTCGAGCGAGAGATGCGCGTCGTCGCGTCGCTCAATGAGCCGCACGCCGTGCCGGTGCTCTCCGCCGCCCATACGGCGGGAGAGCTGTTCTACTACATCATGCCGTACGTCAACGGCGAGTCCCTCCGACAGAAGCTGCAACAGGGGCCCGTCGGCTTCGACGACAGCATCAGCGTGCTCCGCGACGTGGCGCGTGCGCTCGACTACGTGCATGCGAAAGGCGTGGTGCACCGCAATCTCAAGCCGGAGAAGGTCATCGTCCTGAAGCACGGGGCCGTCGTCACCGACTTCGGCGTCGCGCGAGCGCTCGAGCTCTCCATCACGCCCGACACTGGCGAGATGGGCACGCTCGTCGACACCACGGAGAACGCACTCGGCTACATGGCACCCGAACAGATCTCGGGGGAGTCCGATGCCGACCACCGTGTCGACATCTATGCCTGGGGCGTGATGGCGCACGAGCTCCTGTTCGAGGCGCATCCGTTCGCCCCGGCCGCAGCGGATGCCGATTCCGGCGAGACGAGCATCAGCGACACGCCGTCTGTCGTGCTCTACAAGCGGTATGGTGTTCCGGAGCAGCTCGCGATGCTCGTCACGCGTTGTCTCGAGCGCGATCCCGCTGCCCGGCCGGCGACGGCCGCCGAGTTGCTCACGGTGCTCGATCGCATTCCGGTGCGCGCTGCGGCGCTGGCCATCGAAAGCGAGAATACGGCGCTGTGGATCGGCGCGTCGATCATCGCCGGGCTGGTGCTGTTCGTGCTCAGCGCGATCGGCGTATGGCGGATGCAGTCGTCGGAAGGACAGCTGCCGCCACTCGTCGCCGTGCTTCCCTTCGAGACGGGCGGCGTCAGCAACGACTCGCTGTTCGCCGCAGGTCTCGGTGACGGCATCAACACCAAGCTGAACATGGTGTCGGGGATTCGCGTCATCGACCGGAAGAGTGTGTTGACCATTCCGGACGCCGCTCGCGAAGCCCTGGAGGCAGGACGCGCACTCGGCGCCGATTATGTGCTCGGCGGAACGGTGCGCTGGATTCGCGACGGGAAGGGCGTGCTGCGTGCGCGGGTGAGTCCGATGCTCCTTCGCGTGTCCGACAGCACGAGCAAGTGGCAGGGTGAGCCGGAGATGGTGACGCCGGCCGATCCGTTCTCCATTCAGGCGAGGGTCGCCGAGAAGGTCGTGCAGCTGCTCGGCGTGGTGTTGCAGCCGCGTGAGAAGGAGTCGATGCAGATGCGGCCTACGCGCGACACGGCGGCGTACTCCGCCTTCACGCGGGGCAATCGTCTCTATCGCCTGAACCTCTCGCATCTTCGTCCCGACTACTCGGACGCGCTGCGCGAGTTCGAGACCGCCTATCGTCTCGATCCCATCTATGCCGACGCACTCGCCAGCGCCGCCGCGTCGCTGGCGCGGATGGATCAGGTGTCCGGCAGCCTCGTCCACGCCGATTCGGTGACGACGCTTGCGCATCGTGCGCTCGCGCGGACGCGCGGTCACGCGCGTGCGCTCGTGGCACTCGCCATCAATGCGCTCGCGCAGGATCGTCCAGATGACGCGCAGGCGTGGGTCGAACGTGCCGTCACCGCGTATCCGTCGAGCATCGAGGCGCTCGAGGTGCGCGCGATGGTGCTTCCCGTCGTCGGCGATTCCATTGGCACCTGGCGTGACGTCGAACGTCTTGCGGCGCTCGGGCCGCGCTCGGCCGATGCGCTCGTGGCCGCGGCGACCGGCGCGCAGCAACTGCGGCGGTTCAAGGATGCCGGCGACCTGCTGCAGCGCGCGCGTGTGCTCGAGCCGGATCGCACGGATCTCATCCTTCGCGCGGCCATGCTCGCGCGTGTGGACGGCGACTTCCCTGCCGTCGCGCGCGGCGTGCGCGCCTATCGTCTGCGTGGTGGGCTGATTGGGCCATCGGAGCTGACGCTGCTTCGCCTCGGCGATCCGTCGATGCAGAAGGAGTTCGCCAATGGGTCGCCGGAGGCGTACGGTGTGAAAACCCGCGTCGACAGCTTCGACTTCTACTCCGAGAAGGCGCGACTCTTTCTCGCGTTGCGAAACAAGGAGCGCGCGCGGGCGCTGCTCGATTCGACCGCCGACCTCTTGCACGTCATCCTCGTCGATTCGTCGATGGCGGCATCGGAGCTACGGAAGTACGCGGAACTCATGGCGTGGACCGACGCGGCGCGTGGCCAGCGCGCGCGCGCGCTGGCCGCGATGAACGATGTCGCGCGAACGCCGATCGGGCAGCAGTGGCCAAGTGGGCAGTTCGCCGCGTTCACGGCGTGCAATGGTGCGGAGATCTACGGGTTTCTCGACATCGTGGATCTCATGCTACCCCTACTCCGGCGATGTCTCACGCTGCCGGGCGGCTACGCGACGAGTGCGTTCTTCGCCGAGCCTGCGCTTGCGCGGCACATGAATGATCCGCGAGTCCGGGCGTTGCTCGGTGAGCTGGAACTCGAGCTCGGTCGTACGATATGAACTTCACCGAAGACGACGATGGTCGCACGGCGAAGTTGCTCGGCAATACGATCGTGGTGTTGCTGTTCGTCTTGTTCGCAGGTGGCGTCTGGTATTGGGTGACCATGTAGGTAACGGAGATCCTCCGATGGGGAAACGCGATCCTCGCGTGGATGCATACATCGCGAAGCAGAAGGATTTCGCCAAGCCGATCCTCACGCACCTGCGTGACGTCGTGCATGCCGCGTGTCCCGATGTGGAGGAGACGCTCAAGTGGAGCTCGCCCTTCTTCGACTACAAAGGGCAACCGATGTGCAACATGGCCGCGTTCAAGGAGCATGCGGCATTCGGCTTCTGGAAGGCACCGCTGATCGAGGGGCTCGGCACCAGGAGCATGTCGGATGACAAGGGCGCTGGGCACTTCGGCCGTCTGGCGACCGTGAAGGACCTACCGAGCAAGAAGGTGCTGACCGGCTTCATCAAGGCGGCGATGAAGTTGAACGACGAGGGTGTCGTCGTCGCGAAGGGGAGGATGGTGGCGAAGCCGGAAGCGAACGTGCCGCCCGAGCTGGCGAGTGCGCTCGCGAAGAACAAGCAGGCGAAGGAGAAGTTCGATGCGTTTGCGCCGGGGCATCGGCGCGAGTATGTCGATTGGATCGTCGACGCGAAGCGTGAGGAAACGCGCGCGAAGCGTGTGGCGCAGGCGGTCGAGTGGATCGCCGAGGGGAAATCCAGGAATTGGAAGTATCAATAGACTGAAGCGAACGGATTACCGTCGCGGCCGAACGAGTGCATCGAACGCTGTAACGTTGTGCAGGGCATCGAGCGCGCCGAGGAAATGCCAATACTGCATCTGCTGCCCTTCACGATTCGCCTGCTGTAGTAGCTGCACCGCCAGATCACGCTCGCCAAGCGCGCCCATGACGGCCGCTCGCCAGAAGGTGTGGGCACCAAACAACCAGGGCCTCTCGAGCGCCCCCAATTCATCAGCGGCCGCCTGAGCTCCAGCGCGATCGCCGCGCGCAAGCTTGGCCAACGCGAGATAGCCGGCGGCATCGATCCGGGTTGTGTCGCGCGCGACGACAGCGAATCGAACGATGGCACTGTCCGCCATCCCACTCGCCAGCATGACGACCCCTTCGGCGAGCGTGTGATTCAACGATGCACCCGGCGCTCGGTGTGCGACGATCCATCCACGCGCCATCGCGATGAGACGCGCCGACGTTAGCGAATCGCCATGCGCGCGAAATTCCTGCGCGCCGACCACGACGCGCATCGCGTCGACCGCCGCCGAGTCGCGGCTCCCCGTCAACATCGTATCGGCGAGGGCGATCGCCTGCGCACCGCGCGACAGCCCGGCGAATGCCCTGAGCTCCCTTCCACGAAATTGCCCGACGTCGATAAACAACGCCCGGTTGTCGAGAAGCTCGCGCAGCTCACGATCATGGGCCTCCGCTTCGTGATACGCCTCGGCCAGAAGCAGCGTGTGACCGCGGGCCGCGCCCGCGCTGAGCAGGAGATAGGCCGGCCCGGAGCGCTGCAATGCCGGAACTGCAACGTCAGGCCGAAGGAGCCAGACCGCGGTTTCACCCGCCAACTCGAGGGCGAGAGCACTGGAGTCGCGTGCAACGAGCTGTTGTTGCGCGCGGAGCTGTCCCGCGATGTCGCCGTTCAATTCCGCCTTGGCGTAATCCAGCTGGAGACGCTCCGTGGCGCTGAGCCCAAGCGGTAGCCGCTCGATCCGTCGCACGATGGTGTCAGCGCGTGCAAACTCACCGGCATTGAGATATTGTCGGCCGAGCAGCTGATACGCTCGCGTGTAGTTGCTGTCGATCGCGATGGCGCGCTCGAAGAATGGCCGCGAACCCATGTTGTCGAAGTGCACGACGAAACGCTCGAATCCAGCCGCAAACTCCTGATATGCGGCGTACTTCGGGGCCCTCGTGCCCTCCGGAAGTATCGCCAGCTTCTTGTCGCGATTGCCGAGCGCCCCGAGGAGATGATCGCCTAACGCATCGACGATGGCGATCGGGTCTGCGGCCGACCCCGTGGCAGGATCCAGCGTGACGACCGCCTTGCCGGTGCGTACATCGGTCACCTGGGCCTGCAGCACGAGCGAATCGCCCCGGCGCACCACCGTGCCGGAAACCAGCAGGCTCGCGTGCGTGGCGTCGGAGAGACGCTTGAGTCGATCCGCAAAGCCACCCGTCGTATCGCGCATCGTCATCAGCACCGTGATCGATGGCACGACATCCATCGAGCCAACCTGCGCGGCCGCGAGCGCGAGCCGGTCAGCCGCCATTCGGCCGATGTGGTCGAGCCGATCGTCCCCGGTGAGATTCTCGAACGGGGCGATGAGCAGGCGAGGTGGGCTCGCGGCGGCGGGCCGCCACGGGTGCGCAAACCCCAACCACGCGCCGAGCGCCACCACGGTCGCGAAGAGGCCGCGCGCAAAGAGTGTCCTCGAGAACGGCTTTCTCCTCGCGGCGGGCTGCGGCATGGCACCGACTTCTGGTTCGGCAACTCGCGGCGGACCTGCTTCGTCCGCTGTCGCGTTGCCAGCCGCGAACGACGCTGCCGGGCTCGATGACGCCTCCCTCAACGCCTCGGGTTGGGAGCGCAGCTGCGCTGCCAGCGCCATCACCGCCGGATCGGGTGCACTCTCCAGCTCCTTGCGGAGCAGCGCCTCATGAATCGCGGCATGCCGGAGGGCGGCCGCCGGATCGCCCGCCGCAGCAAGCGCGCGCATGAGGCCGATCGCCACGCGACCGTTCAACGGCTCAGTGACTGCTAGCCGGTGCCACTGAGCAACCGACTCGGCAAAAGCCCCCCGCGCTGCCGCTTCGTTCGCGAGCCGCTCCAGGGCGCCGCCGAACACGCGCTCCAGGCGACTCCGTTGTTCGGCGACCCACTGCTCGAACGTCGGCGCGCCGCTCAGGTGATAGCCCTCGAGGAACGGCCCGCCGTAGGCGCTCACCGCGTCGGTGAACTCGTCGCGCGCGAGACAGTCGATGAAACGCGCGACGTCGCTCGAGACGAGCTGCGGATTCAGGCGGAGCTCGGAGGTGCCAATCAAGAGCTCGACGTCGCCAACGCGCGAACGCATGGCGTGCAGCGTTTGTCGGAGTGCTCCGCGCGCGCGTTCGGCGTCGCTCTCCGGCCACACGTATGCGATCAGCGCGTCCCTGCTCATCCCTCGCGGGCCGGCGACGGCTAGCAGCGCCAGCAACGCCAACGACTTACGCTGCGCAGCCATCGCGTCGATCGACACGCCGTCACGCTCGAGCGCGAGCCCGCCAAACACGCGGAGGAAGAGCACTGGTGTCACCTCACGGTGCGCTGACGGAGAACTGACGCTCATCGACGGGGGCCATACCTAGATAGGGCGCGTGAGCCGCGTGCAGACCGGCTCCGTCACCCTATGGGCTACAAAAGGAGTCATATGTTCAGACGTCAAAAGGTAACCTCCACCATCGGCCTGCTCGCTGTCGGCGCGAGCGTGTTCTTCGCCTGCTCGTCCGAGTCAACGTCGCCAGCGGACCTGAGTGGGACGTTCTTCGGCGCAAGCGCTGCGATGGCTACCGGCTCGGGCCGCGCGTATGTCACCTTCGACCGCGCGGGCAAGCCGACCGAGCTCGGCGTGGCGCTCACGGAAGCGGCCTTGGTAGGCCTGCCAACCGCCTTGACCGAGTATGTCTTTCCGCTTCCGGCGGAAGCATCGGCAACCGCGTTCAAGAGCGCGGCGATCAACTGGCAGCCAACGGGCCATCCGCCGATGAACATCTTTACGGTCCCGCATTTTGACGTCCACTTCTACACGATCACCGTGGCCGAGCGAGACGTCATCAATCCGGCAACCGATCCGCAGTTCGGAGCGAAGATGTTCAAGGCTCCCGTGGCGGCGTTCGTTCCACCGGGCTACACGGCCGACGCAATGGGCTTCCCGCGCATGGGTCTCCACTGGGCCGACGCCTCGGCACCGGAGTTCAGCGGACAACCGTTCGTGAAGACGTTCATCTATGGTTCGTACGACGGCAATTTCATCTTCGCGGAGCCGATGCTGACGAAGGCGTATCTCGAGTCGAAGCCTGCCGCAACGACGACACCGGTGAAGGTTCCCGCGCAGTATGCGGTGAGCGGCTATCAGCCGACGTCATATACAGTGTCGTACGATGCGAATGCGAAGGAGTACCGTGTCGCGCTGACTGGTCTCACACCGAGATAGTCGCTGGGTGGAGTCGAGGAGCACCGAGGGTTTGACAAGCTAGGTTGATCATCATGCGAAGATCCACCATGTGCTTTCGCTTCTCGGTGCTGGTGCTCGTCGGGGCGCTGGCGTGCCGTGAGACCGGCCGCGTCGACGCTGCCACACTGGATCAGTCCGCGACGGGTCCACGGCTTCGCGTCACGATACTGGGCGCCCGAACAGATCCGAGAATAGTGCCCGTTCGCGAAGCGCTTGCGCATTGGAATGATGAGTTCCACCGGCTCGGCCAGCATGTGCGACTGGACTCAGGCATCGTTCGCAACAAGTCGGTTCCCGATTCCTTGCTTGGTGCGGCAGTGGGAGAGGTGATGTTCGGCACAGGGCCGGCCACCATGCGCGTGCGATCGAGCCTCGCGAATGTGCCGGGCGACATCATCGTCGTCCTGTCGGATACCGACTTGATCTCGTTCGGCATGCCATGGAGCTCTCGGCAGAAGGGCGTCGTCGCGATCCGGCGATCGGACATATTGCCACTCTCGCTGCCGAACACGGTGCGCAACGTGGTCGCACACGAACTCGGCCATGCGCTCGGGCTGCAGCACAATGCCGACTCCACCATGCTCATGTGCGGGCGGCCGGCGTCGTGCCGGCCTGCCGCGTTCGCGTCGGACAGCGCCCATTTCTTTCCATTGACGGCCGGAGATGAGCAGTGGCTTCGGCAGCGGTGGCCTTGACGTCGTTCGTCATCGTGCTGGCGTCCCCTTCCCTGGCGCGCTCTATTTGAGCGCCTCACGCTGCACAGCGGCGACGCCGCTGCTTCTTCCTTGAAGCGCACTGAACTCGGCACACCGGTTCAGTCGATCAACAGGAGGGCAACATGTTTGCGAAGGACATCAGCGGTAACGTTCCATTGTATGGGCAGGAGATGTGTTATTGGTGCGGCGCCTCGAGCGCGCAGATGTCCCGGAACGGCTATCCGAATGCGGCGGATCGGCTGTTCTACACACAGCTCGACCTGTGGAATTCGATCCAGGCGAACAACAGCACCGCGGCGGCGGACGCTGGGTGGGCGACCGACCCGCACGGCCTGCAGGGCTGCCTTCAGGCCGCGGCGAATCCCGCGGGCGTGCATTGGTCGGAGTTCGCGAACGCGAGCCGTGACGGCCTGCTGTTCTCGACGCTATTTTGGATGAACCGTCGGGAGTACCCCGCGCCCACGCTGGTGAATCAGGGCGGACACTGGGTCGTGATCGTCGGATGGACGACGGATGTCGAGCCGGTTGCGGGCAGCAATCCGGTGCTTCAGACGATCCACTATCACGACCCCGAGCCGCACAACGTGGGCAGCGACACGATGATGACCGCTGCACAGTGGTATGCCGGTCCCTGGAATGGCGCGGTGATGTATGCGGGCACTTGGCTCAACAAATACGTCGCGATCGTGGAGCCACCCATCGAGAAGGGAAAGGCGCGCGTGAGACCGGTCAGGCGCACAGGCACCAGGCTGATGAAGCCCGCGCAAGCGCTCGTCGCGGCGCGTCGGTGGATCGAGGAGAATCGCCTGGCTGAACTGCCCAAATACAGCCTGCTGGCCAAAAAGGGTGTGGAGGCGCTGACGCCGTTGCTGGTGAGGGAGGAGCCGGTAATTCCTCCGCAGCAGCCGCGCAGTCGAAGCCAGTCCGAGTTGAGCACAGCGAAAGTCCCGCATTACTACATCGTGCCCTTCGGTCTCCGCGGCGAACAGAGCGAGAGTGGAAGCCCGCTCGCGCGAGTATGCGTGCTCGTGAATGCGTATACAGGTGCGCTCGAGGAGGTGACCGCGTTTGGGCAACCGCTCAAGCATCTCACCGCGCAGGAAGCGTTGAACATCGTCGCTGCGGCGATGCGTATCGCTCCCGCTCGACTGCGTCGCACTGATGCCACGTTGATGTTCCGGCCGGGCGACATCACGCATGTCCGGACGTATCCGTTCTGGCGGGTGCAGGTCGCGGACCGGGTGTTCTACGTCGATCAGCTCGGGAAGCTGTACGGCAAGCTGTTGCCGGCCATCCCGGGCGACTGAGCGAACTGCAGCATCGCGTTGGCCGGTCTCACCGCACGGCGAGAAGACTGGCGAAGTCCGCTGCGGGGCGGGTTGTGTGTTTTGCACTGCCCCGCGGTAGACTGCTGGATGCTCCCTGCCCAACCTTCGAGCGCAGGACCACGCCGCGGTCGCGCCGTGCTGGACGTGATCGCGGCATTCAAGTTCGTGAAGGCGGCCACGCTCCTTGCCGCGAGCCTGGGCGGACTCGGATTGCTCAACCCACGTGTTGCGCAGTGGACCGAGGAATGGCTGGAGCGTCTTGCCCTGGGCCATGGCCCGCGCCTCATCGGCGCTCTGGCCGGTCGTGCCCTCCCAGCGCTCGTGACGGCTGGGCCGCGGCGTCTCATCATCCTGGCTGTGGGAGCCATGCTCTATGCGGCGGTGTTCGTCGTCGAAGGCGTCGGTCTGATACGCGGAAGACGGTGGGCCGAGTACCTGACCATTGGCGTCACGATCTCGTTCCTGCCGTTCGAGATCGTCGCCCTCGCCCACCACGTGTCTCCGGCACGCGCGGTAACGCTTGCGCTCAACGTCGGGGTCGCGGTCTACCTGATCTGGCGGGTGCGGAGCGACAAACACACGTCGGCATGACGTGACTCTCTGCAAACGACGACAATAGATTGGTCCGAGCCGGCCACCGATGATCAGGGAGTCCATAATGGCTGAACGCATGATGATCGGAGATTCACGTCGTCGTCGTCGACGGCGTCGTGATTTCGCTATTCGAAGCGGAGTTCGGGCGGCATGTCGCGCTGTTCCATGCGCTCGATGACCATGATGAAGTTCGTCACCGCATCATCGACTCCGGCGGCGAGCTCGTCGCACCGTTACGTTCGACACCGTTCGAGCGGCTGTTCTTCCGCGAACCCGTGAATGGATACCTGTTCGAGTTGATCGACAGCGCGCGGCACCGCCAGCTGCTCGCCGAGTAGTTCTCATAGCGAGGAATCATGCCCGTCGACGTGTCTCTGTTGACCGACGTCCCGATCTTCCAACTCCTGGACGACCACGAACGACGCACGCTCGCGGCCTTGTTCGAAGAGCGCACGTGCGACCTCGGCGAGACCATCTTCCATGAGGGGGAGCCGGGCGACGCGCTCTTTCTCGTCAAGCACGGTCACGTGCACGTGTTCATCACCAGCGACATTGGCGAGAAGATCGTCCTCGCCGACGCGACGCCGGGTGATGTCTTCGGTGAGATCTCGCTGCTGGACGGAGGGCCGCGCACTGCGTCGGCCGCCGCCGCCGATGCGACCACCGTTCTTGCGCTCGATCGCGAAAGACTATTCGAGCTGGTGCAGCGGCATCCGCACGTTGCACTCGACCTGCTGACGGTGATGGGTCAGCGCTTGCGCACAACGGATGCGCTGCTTCGCACAGGCGCGGCGCGCAACCTGAACGAAGAGGAAGACGAGCAGATGACGTTCGGCGAACGCATCGCCGACCGCGTGGCGAGCTTCGGCGGCTCGTGGACGTTCCTCATCATCTTCGGAACATTCCTCTTGTTGTGGGTGGCCCTCAATAGCATCGTACTGCTCAGGAAGCCCTTCGATCCCTATCCGTACATCCTGCTGAACCTGTTCCTCTCGATGACGGCCGCCGTCCAGGCGCCGGTGATCATGATGAGCCAGAACAGACAGAACATCAAGGATCGTCTCAGGGCGGATCTCGACTATCAGGTCAACCTCAAATCGGAGTTGGAGGTCGCGCAGCTTCATCGCAAGCTCGACCACCTGACGGAGCGGTTCGAGGCGGCGACCGCGCGAGGGAGACAACCATGATGCGTTTTCGCATTCCCGCTTTTGTCGCGGCAGCAGTGAGTCTGTCTCTCCCACTCTCGGCGCAGAGCCGGCCGGTGGTCGCCATTTTTGCACACCCCGACGACGAGCGCGTCGTCGGTCCGCTGCTTTCTCGGCTCGCGCGCGAAGGACGCGAGACGCACCTCGTCATCGCCACTGACGGCTCGATGGGTATCACCGATTTCGCGCGCATTCCGGCAGGCGCCGCGCTCGCCGCGGCGCGTTCGAAGGAAGCGCGTTGCGCGGCGACGCGGCTCGGCGTGCGGCAGCTGCACCTCATCGGCCTCATGGACGGCGGCCTCGCGTCATTCGATGCCCTCGGCAAGCTGCGGTCGTCGCTCACAGCGATCATCGATTCGGTGAAGCCGGCGGCGATCATCACCTTCGGGCCGGAGGGCGGCACGGGACATCCCGACCACCGGCTCGTCGGTGATGTCGTGACGCAGATCGTGCAGGGCGACACACGCTACGCGAACGTCGACCTGGTGTATGCGTCGCTTCCAACGGAGCGCCTGCGCACCGCACCGAAGGCACAACCCACGGTGAACGGCATGGCTGAGACGCTGCTCACCGTGCGCGTGCCGTTCGAGGACCGCGACCTCACGGCGGGGCGCGAGGAGTTCGCATGTCACAAGACCCAGTACACGCCGGCGCAGATGGACGCGGTGAACAAGTATCTCGCGCATGCGTGGAACGGCACGGTGTGGCTCCGTCCGTGGAACGGTGCGCTGCGCGATCCCCGCGTCTTCAGTCGCTAGGCATCGACGAACTGCGGCAATCGCATTAGAGCGAAAACTCCGGAACTTCCTGCTTGATCGATTGCTTGTATCGGCCTCTCGACCGGTCGTAGAGCCAGACGCCCGCGAACACCAGCAGCAGGAATGCCGGCAGGATGGCGACGACGCGGAAGGACGACTGCGCTGCGAGGCCCAGCACGCGGTCGAGCTCGGGGCCTGGTGTCAGTTTCTGAAAGGCGTCCACTCCCCCGGCGGCGACGATCTTCTCCGTGTCGAAGACCCGTCCCATGAAGGGCAGCACGAACTGGATGGACAGCGTGCCGGCGGTACCCATGAGTCCCATGAGCAGTGCACCACCGCGCGGGAATCGCTCCGACGCGCTCGCGAGCATGGTCGGCCACATGAAGCAGACGCCCGTGCCCCACAGCGTCGCCGCGAGAAGGCCCGTCACTGGCGAGTTCGCGTAGCTCAAGGCGAACAGTCCGAGTGCCGCCATCAGGCAGGAGAGCCACAGCACACCGATCGGTGACAGGCGTCGGCCCAGCGCCGGCGCGAAGTGGCGCATGACGAACATGAGACCACTGACGTAGACGAGCAGCAGGATGCCCGGCATGTGCACGGTGCGGCTCAGCGCGATGTCGACCCACTGTCCGGGTGCGAGCTCCGACGCGGCAGTGAGGAACATCGAGAAGAAGAGGATCAGGAACATCGGACTCTTGAGCTCACGGAACATCTGGCCCATCGAGACGCCCGCCGCGGCGCGCTCTGTCGGTGGGAACTCGAGGCCGATACAGGCGATCGTCACTGCGACAGCGGGGAAGATCGCGAAGATCAGCTTCGCCTCCCAGCCGAGTCCGAATTTCGTCATCGCGACGCCGAGTAGTCCGCCGATCACGAGGCCACCGGGCCACCATGCGTGGACGACGTTCAGTCTGGCCGTCTTGTCGTCGGGGTAGAGTGTCGCGACGAGTGGATTCACGACGGTTTCCACGAGTCCCCAGCCAATGCCGGCGATGACGGCACCGAGGTAGATGACGTTGTAGATGCGGGCGCCTGATGCGAAATGGTCGGCGAAGAGGATGAGCAGCATGCCCACGGTGAAGGCGACACCGGAGAGCGACAGGAGCTTCTTCATGCCGATGTAGTCGAGCAGCGGACTTCCGATGGCGATTGTCAGGGCGAAGCCGAGGAAGGGAACGCCGAGAACGCTCGCGATCATCGTCGCCGAGTGAACGGCGTCGATGGGGTCGAGGAAGATGCGTTGGAGGTCTGCCGCGGTGTTGGCACGCAGGGAGGCGTTGATGCCGGCGGCGGCGAGTGCGAGGGCGCTGATGAAGAAGAGGCGGCCTTTCTGGTACTGCGCGTGGCGATCGATGCGGGGTGCGGCAGCAATCATGGTGATCCGGTCGTTGGATGTGCACCAACCGAACATCAGTCGCCACGAAGATGGCGGTTGAGGGCGCCGCCGCAACCGCCGCTCGGTTTCGAGACGTGCGCTCCACGCGTGTGAACGCCCATCGTCATTGCGGACAGGCCCGCTCCGCTGCAGGATACGACCCATGCGCTACTTCCCACTGGCCCTCGCGCTCGGCGGCATCGTGGCCGTCCACGCGCCTGCAGCGTCTGCGCAGGCTCGACGACCCGCGACGTTCACCGGTCATGTCCGCACCTACTACATCGCCGCTGACGAAGTGGATTGGACGTACGTGCCAAGCCGCGGCGACCAGGCACTGACAGGCAAGAAGGACGACTACTCCAACGACCCAGCGGCCAAGGGCACGCTCGACCCCAACGCCACGACGTATCGCAAGGCGCTTTACCGCGAATACACCGACTCGAACTTCAAGGCCCTCAAGCCCCGCCCTGACGCCTGGACCCACCTCGGCATCCTCGGCCCACTCATCCGCGGCGAAGTCGGCGACACGATCAAGGTCGTGTTTCGCAATCACGCGAGCCGCGCGTACAGCATGCATCCCCACGGTGTTTTCTACAAGAAGGACGCCGAGGGACTCGCCTATCTCGACGGCACGAGCGGCGCCGATCGGTTGGACGACTCTGTCGCGACAGGCGCGACGCATACGTATGTCTGGCCCGTGCCGGAGCGCGCAGGTCCCGCGCATGGTGAAGGGAGTTCGATCTTCTGGACCTACCACTCGCACGTCGACGAAGGCAAGGACATCAACGCCGGCCTGATCGGGCCGATGGTGATCACGCGCAAGGGCATGGCTCGGCCCGACGGGTCACCGAAAGATGTCGACCGCGAGTTCGTCGCCAACTTTGGCATGTTCGACGAGCCGGACAGCTGGTACTTCGATGCGAACGCCGTGCGCCTCTACGGGTCGCGCGCGAAGTACGACTCGGCGAATGCCAACAGCAACAGCGTGGTCCGCGACTTTCACCACTTCTTCGCAATCAACGGCTTCCTCGAGGGGAATGGGCCGGTGTTCACGATGAAGGAGGGCGACCGTGTGCGCTGGTACGTCTTTACGAACCCCAACGAGCTCAATGCGTGGGACATCCATACGCCGCACTGGCATGGGCAGACGGCAATCGTCGCGCACATGCGGACGGACATGGTGATGCTGACGCCGATGATGTCAGCGGTGGCGGACATGGTGCCTGACAATCCCGGGACGTGGCTCTTTCACTGTCACATGAACGGGCACTACGGCGGTGGGATGTACTCGAGATTCAGGGTCCTGGCCCGTTGACCGATCGCTGGCGCCGCCCAGCTCACGCCTCCGTGACCTCATGACGAACCCTGCCGGCTCCAACCCGGCAGTCAGGGCACTGGCAACGGTGTAGCGGGAAGATGACGCAGCACGGCATCGCAGTGCATGACGCCCAGGCGATCGCCGATGGCGGCCCGCAGGTTGCGCGAGGCTCGCAGCGCATCCGTCGCGTCGCCGATGCGGTCGTCGGCAAGAAGAATGTCTGCGTTGGTGGCGAGCGACTCCGCTTCACCGAAGCGGTCATCGATTTGACGGCGCAGCGACAGGCTCTCGGCCACGAAGTCACGTGCCTCGCGAATGGCGCCCTCGTGCAACTCGACGCGCGAGCGCACGCAGAGCGCCTGCGCGAGTGCCCAGCGATCGCCGATGCGACGCAGGATCGGCAGCGTCCGCGCGAGAAGCACGCGCGCGGCGCTGATGTCGCCTCCGCGCAGCACGACGTCCGCCATGACGTTCAGGCTGAAGGCCTCCAGCCGCTCGTCGCCGAGTTCACGGTGCACGGCGAGCGCCTGCTCGAGCAGCGCACGCGCATCGTCGAGCTGGTCGCCGCGCGCCATCGTCCACGCCATCGCGCTGCGCATGAACGCGACGCCGCGGCGATCCGCCAGCCGGTTGCGCAGGGTGATCGCCTCGTCGAAGGCACGCTCGGCATCGCGCAGGTTGCCCTCGCAGTGCTCGATGAAGCCGAGGTTTCCAAACGCGAGCGCCTGCAACCCCTCGTCACCGATCCCTCGAGCAAGCACGAGGCATTCATTCGACAGGCGCCGCGCCTCGACATAGTCGCAGCGTCGCCAATTGAGCCACCCGAGGTCGGCGAGCGCGCGCGTTTCGCCGCGCACGTCGCCGAGCTGGCGGCGGATGCCGAGCGCTTCCGCGAAATGGCGGCTGGCGACGGCGATGTCGCCGCTGTTCTGCGCCAGCTGGCCGGCGCCGAGGAGCGCGTCTGCACGAAGTGCGTCGGTGCCCGCTTGCGCCGCGATGCCCAACGCGCGTTCGACCAGTTCGCGGCCCTCGGACAGGCTGCGGCGCACCAGCCAGAAGCGCCACGTGGCAGCAGCGAATGTGAGCGCCGATCGCGCGTCGCCCGCCGCGACCATGCGCGTGAAGGCGGAGGCCAGGTTGTGGTGCTCGCGGGCGAGCGCGGCCAGCGCATCACGCTGCGTGGCGCCAGTGAGCTGCGGTGCGAGCGCGGCAGCATACGACAGCGCCCACGCCCCGTGACGATCGAAGACCCGCGCCGCCAGATCGGGTGTGAGGCGAAGCCGCTGGAGCGCAAACTCACGGACGGTCTCGAGCATACGCAACCGCGGTTCGCCACCGACGTCCGGTGCGGGATCGCTCATGAGCAAGCTCGCGTCGAGCAGCGTGCCGACGCCCTCGAGTACGTCAATCGCCAGAGTGCCGTCAGCGCACACCTGCTCGACCGCCGTCAGGGTGCAGCCACCGGCGAAGACGGCCATGCGAGCCAGCAAGTCCTGATGTGCCGCATCGAGCAGCCCGAAGCTCCACTCGATGGTTCGCCGCATGGTCTGGTGTCGCGCAGGCATGTCGCGCGCGCCGCTGGCCAGCAGGTCGAAGCCGGACTCGAGGCGCGTGAGCATGATGGCTGGCGACATCACTCGGCACCGTGCCGCTGCCAGTTCGATCGCGAGGGGCAGTCCGTCGATGCGTGCGCAGATGGCCGCGATCGTCTCGATGGCCTGTGCGTCGGGGGTGAACCCCGGCTGGGCGCCCTGCGCGCGTCGCACGAACAGCTCCACGGCGGGCGGCAACGCCGCATCGGTTCCATCGGGCAGCACGGCCAGCGGCGCGACGAAGAACTCATGTTCGCCACGCACGCCCAGCCGACTGCGGCTGGTGACCAGCACGGAGAGATTGTGACAGCCGGCAAGTAGCCGCGCGACCATCGGTGCCGCGTCGACGACCTGCTCGAAGTTGTCGAGCACGACGAGTAGCCGGTCCGCACCGATCGCTGTGGTGAGCGCCGCGAAGAGATCCTCGCCTTCCACGGTGCGAACGTCGAGCGCGTCCGCGATCGAAGCATCCACGGCGGCGGCGTCCGACACGACGGAGAGGTCCACGAAGCACGCGGAGTCGAAGTGCGGCTCGCAGGTCGACGCCACCTGGAGCGCAAGTCGCGTCTTGCCCGTTCCGCCTGCCCCGGTGAGAGTAAGAAGCCGGACGTCCCCGCTGGTGAGCAGCGAAACGGCCGCAGCAGTTTCGCGAGCACGACCGACGAGATCGGCGGGAGCCGCGGGGAGCTTCGATGCCACGCGGCGAGGCGTGTCGCCGAGCCGCGTCACGAGCTCCGCGGCGGAGGTGATGCGCAACGCGGGATCGCTGTGGAGCAGTTGGTGGACAAGCTCGTCGATCGACGCGGGCACGTCGGCGCGCAGCGTCCGCAGTCGCGGTGGCGGCGTGGTGAACCGCTGCGCCATGAGTGCCCGCGCGTTCGTCGCGATCCATGGCGGACGCCCGGCAAGCATCTCGAACAGCACACAGCCAAGGCTGAACAGGTCGCTCGGCGGACCCACTTCCTCACCACCCGCGATCTGCTCGGGACTCATGTAGGCCGGCGTCCCCAACGTCATGCCCTGCTGCGTGCGATCGCCTTCGAGCGCCGCCGAGACCAGCCGCGCGATACCGAAGTCTGCGACTACGGCGTGGCCGTCGGCGAGCAGCACGTTGTCCGGCTTGATGTCGCGGTGGACGACGCCGTGCCGATGCGCGTGATCGAGGGCGTCGGCGATCTCGCGCGCGATGCGCACGGCGTCACTCACACCGAGCTGCTGCTCGCGCATCATGCGCGCGCGGAGCGACTCTCCGTTCACGAACGGCATGACGTAATACAGCGTCCCGCCATGCTCGCCGGAGTCGTGCAGTGGAAGGATGTGCGGATGCTGCATCCGCGCCGTCACGAGGATCTCGCGCTCCAGGCGTTCCCGTCCTAGCGCGGCGGCATATTCGGGATGCAGCATCTTCACCGCGACAGCCCGATCGTGCTTGCTGTCGCGGGCGAGGAAAACAGTAGCCATCCCGCCGCGGCCCAGCTCGCGCTCGATGATGTATCGACCGCCGACGGTGCCGTCGTGCGGCTCGCGACGCAGCCGTTCGCCGAGTGCGCGGACCTCCGGGCCAGGCTCGGCGTCGAGCTCCGAACGAACACGCTCTGTATAGGCCTCGAGGTGTCGCACCGCGTTCACGCGTTCGCCCGACGAGGCTAGCGCGGAGATGAGACCGATGTTCGCGCGCGTCTTCAGTGGATCGATGGCGACGAGCCGGCGCCACCAGCCCGCCGCGGCCAGATGGTCGCCCGACGCCTCCGCGCGGGCAGCGAGCTCCTCGAGCGCGCGTTCTGCGTTGCGCGCATGGCGCGTTCGCGCGACGTCGGCCCACCGTTCGAATTCGTCGGCATCGGGGAAATGCACGCCGTCGAGGAAAGGGCCAGCATAGAGCGCTGCGGCGTCCTCGTAGCGCCGATCGGCGATGGCCGCGTCGAAGTCGGCGACGTCGCTGGTGATGAGCGCGGGATTCAGGCGCAGTGTGTCCGCGCCGATGACGAGCTCGCCGCTGTGGGTGTCGCGACGGAGCGCGTACAGCGACTGGGAAAGGGCCTGACGACCTCTGGCTTCGTCGGCGTCGATCCAGAAGAGGGCGAGGAGCTTGTCGCGTGTGAGGCCACGGTCTCCGCTCGCCGCCAGCGCCGCGAGGATCGCCAGGCGGCGGCGCTGACGGGCCGCACCCCCGAGCTCACGCGTCTCGCTGTGAAGCGAAAGACCGCCCAGTGTCTGTAATCGCAGCAACCAAGGTCTCGTGGCAGTCGTCGCAAACATCAGGACGAGCTGCCGAGGATGTCAGGTGAGAATCAGGTGAGATGGGTGTGCCAAACTAGTAGCGGCAATACGGCGCGGCAAGCAACCATTCATAGCGGAGGTTCCCTATGCCAGCAGTAGGTTTGGCACCCGATCTGGGCATCCGATTCCAGACATCGGGGGTGCATCACGTGGCGCTGCGATCCACCGACTTGGCGCGGTCACGAGTCTTTTACGTCGAGCGGCTCGGGTTCCCCGTGCTGCTCGAGGCGCCCGGCGTCCTGATCTTTGGCGCTGGCCCGAGCGCCATCGCCGTGCTCGGTCCGGATGAGCAATCGCCGGCCGCGGATGCCTTCAATCCATATCGCGTTGGACTCGACCATATCGCACTCGGCTGCGGTGACGAGGCCGAGTTGCAGCGAGTGGCGAAACGTCTCGATGCCGCGGGTATCGAGAACACGGGCGTGAAGCGGGATCCTACGCTGGGCAAGAACTACGTGGCGTT